>NZ_JBSGVZ010000015.1:0-128983 GCF_053608705.1 Peribacillus sp. NPDC055009
TTATTTTTTTTTATATTTATTTTAATTTAAATTTTTATTTTTTTTTTTTTTTTTTTTTTTATTTTTTTTTTTTTTTTTTAATTAATTTTTAAATTTATTTTTTTTTTATTTATATTTTTTTATTAAAAATAAAATCAAAGTGAATAATAAAAACCAAATTAAATAAAATTGTCCCTGTATAGACAAAGCCCAAAAGTGTTCAACAGGTGTTTTCATTTGACTGGAATCTAAATAATCCGTGCTCGAAAAAGCAAGTTGCCAGTTTTGATAGAAAAACATGGAGGCAAATACTTCATGTATAGTTTTATCTAAAATTGATTTAGGTAATAAAAACCAACTTAAAACCAGAACAATTGCAAGAATAAAAAATACAGAAGGAAGTAATCTTTTCATCAATTTGGTTACATATGGAAGAAAACGAAATTCCCCTGTTCGATTAATTGTGGAAACAATTGAAGTAGTAATAAGAAAACCTGAAATTACAAAGAAGACATCAACCCCGCCAGAAACACGATTAAGCCATATATGATAAACCGCCACCAGCAGTGCGGCAACAACACGTAACCCTTCGATTTCGGGTCTGAACTTACTCTCAGTATTAATTAATTTTTGATTCATTCGATTCTATCTCCTACCTTTTGTCATGCATACAATTTAAAATTATATCACTTTACAATAATGATTTGTCAACATAGTAGAAAAGGTTCTTTAATTTTCACAAGTACGGATTTTTTTCCAACTTTTCAACCAATGCCCCTTACAGAAAATGTCGTTGCCTGGGCACGAAGTCTACAGCAGAACGTTACTTTATGAAAAAACGTCAGTCCACCATGGGGCATTATGGATATTTGGAAGCAGACGCAAACTCGGCATGTTACAACTTGTTATTCAGAAACATAATCATGTTTTTTTTAAAATATATGTTTTATCCTGTCCCATCCGGGTATATGAATACTGTAAGACATTCTCACCAAAGGAGATGATAGTGCATGATGAGTACAATCAGAAGCCAATGGAACAAAGAGAATGACGCAGCGGTGTTTAGTCCCGGTGATCAGCGTTAGAGTCAATTGAAGAGTTGGATGATAATCAAATATGGGAATTACTAGTCTTCTCATCCAAAGGAGGAGGATACGATCATGAGTATTTACAGCCTATGGAATCCAGAGAATGATGAAGCAATTTTCAGTCCGGGTGATCAGAAGCCATTCAGTACGCTCATACGAGTAGATTCGGATAAACACACACACACTGACAAAACACTTGAATATGAATTACATGGCACCGTACTGAATGAAATTTAAGAGATGCAGCGATATATGGAAAGGGATGGAGCGAGCGCTCCATCCCTTTCTGCCGTCTTTTTCTTTTATACCAATTTTGCGTTCATAAAGCTGCAACCTTGTTTTCTGGAAAGACGGGCCTGCCGACAAGGAAATTTCCCCATACCTGCTCCATGCAATTAACTCCATAAAAAAAAGAGCCCTTCACCATGGAACTAAAAGTGAAGGACTCTTTCTTTTATTTATCGAATTTCAGTTTTGCCAAGGCATCCGCCAATGCAGTATTGATCGGCTCTTCTTTATTTTGCTTTTTCATATAATTGGATACTTCATTTTTGGATACTTTTTGATTCTTATTTTGCCCTTTACGTTTATTGTAAGAAGAAAGTTTTTCGTGAAAACCGCATTTACAGGTGAATGTCTGTGCGTCTCCTTGACCGCGCATTTCCATCTTTTTGTGACATTGTGGGCATCTGGCATTTGTTACACGTGAAACACTTTTTTTGTGGCCGCATTCACGATCTTGGCAGACGAGCATTTTACCCTTTTTACTATTCACTTCTAGCATCAGCTTGCCGCAATCAGGGCATTTCGTTCCTGACACGTTATCATGCTTGAATTTTTGGTCACTATTTTTGATTTCAAAAACGATATTTTGGGCATAAGCGCGCATATCGCCGATGAAGGCCTGTTTTGGAAGCTTCCCTTTTGCTATCGCAGTTAACTTTTGCTCCCATTGGGCTGTCAAAGCTGGAGATCGCAAGTCTTCAGGTGCCAATTGAAGAAGTTGTTTTCCTTTCGAGGTAACATGAAGGCCCTTTCCTCTCTTCTCGATCAGGAAGCTATTGAACAATTTTTCAATAACGTCAGCCCGCGTTGCCACAGTTCCAATCCCGCCAGTTTCACCAAGAGTCTTGATGAGCTCTTTGCTTTCCCCTGCCATGAAACGTGCAGGATTCTCCATCGCCGAAAGAAGCGACCCTTCATTGAATGGTTCCGGCGGTTTCGTTTCACCCTCTGTTTGTTTCACGGTCGAAATGGTTAAACTGTCACCTTTTTGAACATTCGGAAGCAGTTGCTCAGCAAGGCCATCCTTAGCTTCTTCCTCATCGAATTGGTGATCATAGACTTCCTTCCATCCTGATTTCAGGACGACCTTCCCTTTTGCCATGAACGTTTCCTGCCCCATTTTTGCGGTGATGGTCGTTTGTTCATATTCAAAAGGCGGCATCAATACAGCAAGGAACCTTTTAACGACCAAATCATAGATTTTCAATTCTTTGTCGCTCAGTTTTCCCGGCAGCGGCGTTTGCTCAGTGGGGATGATTGCATGGTGATCAGAAACCTTGCTATCGTCCACGAACGATTTATTGGTTTTAATCGGGCTGCGCAGAATCCTAGATGCATACTGGGCATATGGTTTAATGCTTACAGCCTGTAATCTTTCTTTTAGCGTATCAACCAAATCCGTTGATAAAAAGCGTGAATCCGTCCTTGGATAAGTCAAGACCTTATGGCTTTCATATAATCGCTGCATGATCGATAACGTCTCTTTCGCCGAATAGCCGAATTTCTTATTGGCGTCCCGTTGAAGTTCTGTTAGATCATATAATGAAGGGGCAAAACTTTTCTTATGTGCCTTGTTCACTTCAACCACTTCTGCACTTTTCCCCTTAACGGCTGCAAGAACCTTTTCTGCCTTGTTTTTATCGAATGTGCGGATATCTTTTGATTGGGCATCTTGCCAGACGAGGCGCAAATTGGGTTCTGCAATGGCCGAAACGCCATAATATTTCTTAGGTTGGAATTGTTTTATTTCCTCTTCTTTTTTTGCAATCATCGCAAGTGTCGGTGTTTGGACCCTCCCGCAGGATAACTGGGCATTATGCTTCGTTGTTAGGGCACGTGTCGCGTTCATCCCAACGATCCAGTCCGCTTCCGCCCTTGCTACAGCAGAGGCAAATAGGTTTTCATACTCCTTGCCATCCTTCAGATTTTTGAATCCATCTTTGATCGCTTTATCCGTTACAGAGGAAATCCAAAGCCGTTTGACCGGCTTCTTCACATTCGCTTTTTCGAGAATCCAGCGTGCAACAAGTTCCCCTTCACGGCCTGCATCCGTTGCAATGATGACATCCTTGACATCATTGCGATTTAATTGTGTTTTAACCGATTGAAATTGTTTGCCTGATTGCTTGATCACGACCAATTTCAAAGCAGGCGGCAGCATGGGCAGGTCCTCAAGGCGCCAAGTTTTATATTTTTCATCATAAGATTCCGGATCTGCATGGGTGAGCAAATGACCTAGTGCCCAAGTGACGATATACTGATCGCCTTCAAAAAAGCCATTACCCTTTTTCCCGCAATTCAGTACTTTTGCTATATCTCTGCCGACCGAAGGTTTCTCGGCCAGTACGACTGTTTTACTCATAATAACATCCTTTCGCTTTTAAACTGGTTCCTCCATTATCTCATATAATTTAAGACAGGGCGATAATGCACGGCATGGCATTGGATCCATTGGTTCACATTAAGGATTACCCTTCGAGGGGCTCCCCGTACCCACATATATGTAAATTAATAGATTAGATAGCATTCCCGTGCAGATTTTAGTATGATGAAACGTAGGGATTTTTTCAAATTAATTGGGAGGTTCAATATAAAATGAGCTTACTTTCTATAGATAAATTAGCACACAGCTTTGGCGACCGTACCTTATTCAAGGATGTCTCGTTCCGCCTGATGGCCGGCGAACATGTTGGTCTGGTCGGGGCAAATGGTGTCGGGAAATCAACGATGATGAATATCATTACAGGGCAACTTATCCATGATGATGGACGGGTCGAATGGACACCTGGTGTCGAATATGGCTATCTTGATCAACATACGATACTTTCAAAGGGTAAATCGATTCGCGACGTCTTACGGGATGCATACTTACCTTTATTCGAGCAGGAAAAAGCACTGAATGAAGTTACAGAGAAAATGGGCACTGCCACTCCGGAGGAACTTGAAGAACTCTTGGAACAAATGGGTGAAATCCAGGACAAGCTGGAAGCCGGCGGTTTTTACAATCTGGATATTAAAATTGAAGAAGCGGCACGCGGTTTAGGGTTGGATGCAATCGGTTTGGACCGTGATGTCTCTGCCCTAAGCGGCGGACAACGGACAAAGGTTTTACTAGCCAAGCTACTTTTGGAACAGCCTGAAGTACTGCTCCTTGATGAACCGACGAACTACTTGGATGTGGAGCATATCCGCTGGCTGAGCAGCTACTTAAAGGAATATCCTAATGCATTCTTATTAATTTCGCATGATACCGAGTTCATGAACGGCGTCGTCGACGTCATCTTCCATCTTGAATTTTCTAAATTGACCCGTTACACGGCAACTTATGAAAAATTCCTTGAGCTGGCTGAATTGAATAAAAACCAACATATTAACGCCTATGAAAAACAGCGCGAATTCATTAAAAAGCAAGAAGATTTCATTGCAAAGAATAAAGCACGCTATTCAACGACCGGACGGGCAAAGAGCCGTCAAAAGCAATTGAATCGCATGGAACGCATCGATCGTCCGGAAACTGCAATGAAACCTACCTTTGACTTTAAAGAGTCACGTGCGAGCAGCCGTTATGTCTTTGAAGGTGAAGATCTAGAAATCGGATATGACCGCCCATTGCTTCCGAAGTTGTCCATGACCATCGAGCGGGGAGAAAAAATTGCCGTGGTCGGCTGTAACGGAGTTGGTAAATCCACTCTATTAAAAACGATTTTGGGTAAAATCGATCCTCTAGGCGGTAAAAGATCACTTGGCGATTTCCTTTTTTCTTCGTATTTTGAACAAGAAGTGAAAGCAGGCGATACGACGCCGATCGATGAAGTATGGAATGCATTTCCGCATCTGGACCAACCGCAGGTACGTGCGATTCTTGCCCGTGTCGGTTTGAAAAATGAGCACATTACACGTCCGATGAGCCATCTAAGCGGTGGAGAACAAGCTAAAGTGCGCCTATGTAAACTCATGCTTACCGAAAGCAATTGGCTGTTATTCGATGAACCGACGAACCATTTGGATGTCGTTGCAAAAGAAGAACTGAAACGTGCATTGAAAGAGTATAAAGGAACGATTGTCCTCGTATGCCATGAACCTGATTTCTATGAAGATTGGGTTACCAAAGTATGGGATGTAGAAGAATGGTCGGCCCAAAATTAATCTTTTTCGGGGATGTCGCAGAAGCGGCATCCCCTTTATTAAGGAATAAATAAAAAGGCTGACTGAAAAGGCTCCTTCAGTCAGCTTTCATTTCCTCATCATGCAGCTTAAACTCGTTCCGCCACCAAGGTATATGTTTTCGGAAGCCCAATATCATGGATTTTATGATTCGGTTCTTCCTCGAGCACTTTAATAACGAGCCCTGATTGACCTATTGACGTTATAAGTTCCCCGATTGTCCATTTACGCTGTACAACTCTTGAAAGGCTCCCTTTTTCCTCATCCGGCATATGCTTCGAAAAAGCGACCTCATTATTTTCGATTGCCGGAGCGAAATAGTTGCCTGTGACTTTGCGTTTTTTACCATTTGAAGTAATGAGCTTTGTTGAAATCGGGTGAAATTCATGCAGTACGAATCGGCCTCCAGGTTTCAGCATCATTTTAATTTTTTCAAATAACGGCTGCAGATCTATTAAGTAATGAAGTACACCGAGCTCCATTAAAACCAGATCCTGATTCCCCGATTCATGCTCGGATGATAGCGAAAGGACATCCGAAACTATATACTCGATGGAGACTTTGGCGCCACTTGCCAGCTCATTTGCAAACATTGCGTTTTCCTGGGAAAAATCAACGACTTTCACTTCTGCTCCCAATATGGCCAGTGCAACAGCCTTAACACCGTTCGATCCCATCAAATGAGTGATTTTTTTGCCGGATATTTCCCCCATATATTTATAAAAAGGGTGCAGTCTCCATTTTGGGTTCTGTTTGATTTTTGATGCCAATTCAACGGGATCTCCATAACGATTGACAAGCGCTAAATAATTATTCTGGTTCCACGCCTGTTCATTTTCCGCTGTGAACCCCTTCTGCTCGGCTGATAAGTAAGCATGAATCTCGGCACTGAACTTTCTCATTTCTTCTTCGTATAAATAACTGTAGAACGACCTGCACCAAACCTCCATATCCCCCATCTTTATGGATAAACGATAAGGGTCCGTTTTAATGGTCGTGTTAAACCGGCAGCGAACAGTGACAGAAATCCCCTCGACATCCATTAGAAAGAATGCAGTCTCAGGACTTCTTTCAGGCTTTGTTGGCGCGTATTCGGAAAAAAGATCCAAAGCCTCATTAAAGACATCCCATTGTACATCCATGTCGATTTTCTTATATTCATCGATATCCACTCCTTGTACGAAAAGAGCAGATCGACCTGAATATTGGTAGGGAATATTAGCTTGATCCAATATGTTCGCCATTAATGTGATTGTTTGATAATAACTTGCCTTCATATGTACCTCCTAAACATCAAAAGAGCATGACAATTATTCTTCTATAGCAAATTCCAAACCGGTACTCGTAATGGCAATCAGCTCTTCATCGTGGCGATCTATGCCATAAACGAGTAATGTAACAAGCATATATATGGCTCTGAACCGGGCTAGGCTCTCTGTTTCCTTTTCGATTTCACCATAGATTTCGAAAAAAGCCCTGCGCACCTCTTTTGGGAAATAACTGTATAAAAAGGAGAAATCAATGGCTGGATTCCCGATATGAACATCTCCCCAATCAATAACACCTGCGAGAACGCCTTCGTCATCAAGTAAAACATTCCGGATATGAATGTCTCCGTGAACGAGTGAAATCGGATGCTGAACGTCCAATTCACCTAAGGTTTCAACAAAATCCTTAACTGCATGCGCCTGTTCAAAGTATCCTAGGTTTATTAGATTCGAGACATTTTCCATAAGTGATTTCTTTCGATAGTGTACATCAAGCCTCATCATCCCATCAGGCTGCACACCCAAACGCATAGCCCTTTCGACAGGGAAACTGTGAAGAACCTTCAAAAAGCGGGCAAATCTTTTTGCCGATTGGACCTTATTTGCTTTTGTTCCTTCTACAGGCAAGTGTCCCTTCACCATTTTATAACCGGTAAAAGGATAAGGATACAAAGTGCTTGGTTTCCCAAAAAAGATTGGTTCAGGGATAGCAAGCGGAAAAGTGCCTGCAATGGAAGGCAAAAGCTGATTTTCCACTTGAATCAACGTAACTGCAATAGGGCGGCGGGGAAAACGGAATACAAATTGCCCATTGATTTGTATGACCGTGTTATCGAAACCCTCCCCAAGTTGCTTGATCTCTTTCAACTCAATTTCCGGAAACTGCAGCATGATCAATTTCCCTGCCAGATCCAGAGAAACTGGATATTCTGCCAACCAAGGCTTGTTCACTCCCGTCTCCCCCTTTTACCGGTTTCTCCCTCTATTGGGGCTGCTGCCAGATCCACCTCTGCGATTACTCGCCCCTTGTGTACTAGTTGATCTACGGCTGTCTCTTTGACCCCCTCGTGGATTGTCACGCTTTTGTCCACGGCTGTCTTCCGAGCGGCCACTCCGCGGATTCTCTCGCCTTGGTCCACGGCTGTTTTCCGAACGGCCTCCCCGTGAATCCTCACGTATAGGTCCGCGGCTGTTTTCCATCCGGCCTCCACGTGGTTTCTCCCTCTCGACTTCACGATTGTCCGCTTGATTTACAGAACGGTGACTGCCCCGATTCGGTCCTCTCGTATCTATCCGTTCCCGATGTTTCCTTCCCCCTCCCGAACGCGGGCGGCGGGTACCCTCATCGGAAGAGTCATCATGACGCTTCCTTTTTTGCCTCACCTCATCGGGTTGGAACATTTTCACTCCTTCAATCGTCCTTCTTTCGATTTTCATGGATATCCCTTTTTCAATATCGCTTAAAAGCTGAAGATCCTTCGTTGCTATGAAGGTTACAGCCAAGCCGTTCTCACCCGCTCTGCCCGTCCGGCCAATTCGGTGGATGTAACTTTCTGCATCCTCAGGAACATCATAATTAAACACATGGGTCACGCCTTCTACATCAAGCCCTCGTGCAGCAACGTCCGTTGCCACTAAATATTGAAGCTTTGCGTCTCTGAAGTTTTTCATCACACGTTCCCGCTTTGCCTGTGAAAGGTCACCATGAAGCTCTTCAGAATTGAATCCAGCTGCCTTCAGGGCATCATTCAAAACCGAAACACGCCGTTTTGTACGGCAAAATATGATCGCAAGGTATGGCTGTTCTTCTTTGATCATGTTGATTAATGAAGATTGTTTGGCACGATCGGTCGTCTCGATGACAAGCTGCCTGATTTTCTCGACCGTTACTTGCTCGGCCTTCACAGCGGCAGTTAAGGGTTTAGTCATGTAGCGTTTTGCCAATTGATGCACCTGTTCAGGCATCGTTGCTGAAAAGAGCAGCGTTTGGCGCTCATCTGGAAGCTGTCCCATGATCTCTTCCACTTCTGGTAAAAACCCAATATGAAGCATTTGATCAGCTTCATCAAGCACAAGTGTTTGAGTTTGTGAGAGATCAATGGTGCCTCTTCGTAAATGATCTAATAACCTTCCTGGAGTGGCGACCACCACGGAGATGTTTCTTGTCAGCTTTTTCATTTGCTGCTCGACATCCTGTCCGCCATAAACTGCAAGCACTTGAAGTCCCTCGATTTCATCAGCGAATTTTTTCAATTCAGCAGTGATTTGCAAAGCCAATTCCCTGGTTGGCGTGACGATCAATGATTGTATGTGGGATGCGGCGGGATCGACCTTTTCCAAGATTGGCAGCAAAAATGCCAAAGTCTTCCCCGTTCCCGTCTGCGCCTTCGCGATGACATCCCTTCCAGCAAGGATATCTGGTATCGATTTCTCCTGAATCGGGGTAGGGGCGGATATTCCTATTTGCTTTAATATGTTATTAATCGCCGGGCTGACGCCAAGGTCGATGAATTCTGTCATGTATGGGCCTACTTTCTGAATTTCTTCATTTAATTGACTGATAAATCCACTTTAATGGTAACAGCTTCGTTCACTTCATGTCATTATCCTTAGTCTAAGCTATTTGTTAGTATATCATTATCTATTTTCGAGAAAACCTGTACCTTAAAATTTTTCATGCTATTGTACTTTAGTTATTTTTCTAATATAATTTATAAGATTTATTATCATCGAGCTACTTACTTGAAAAAGGGTAAGCATCTCCTCCTTGTAGATTTTTGCAAGGATTTTTTGTATAGAAAAAAGGAGTGACCGCATGTTTAAATTAAAAGAACGGAATTCAAATATTAAGACGGAAGTACTTGCGGGGCTTACAACCTTTTTAACACTGGCTTATATCATCGTTGTAAACCCCATGATCCTTTCTGATGCCGGTGTTCCATTCGACCAGGCATTCACAGCAACCATAATCGCAATAATAGTCGGTACCCTATGCATGGCCCTTTTAGCCAATTACCCAATTGTCATAGCACCGGCAATGGGATTGAATGCTTATTTTGCATACTCGGTATTGGGAACCCATGATATCTCATATACAGTTGCTTTCTCTGCAGTCTTTGTTACGGGCATCATCTTTATCCTTTTATCCCTAACCTCTTTCCGTTCAAAATTGATCGAGGCCATACCAAATAACTTGAAACATGCTATCAGTGCCGGAATCGGGCTTTTCATCACCTTCATCGGACTGCGTTTGTCAGGTGTCGTCACACAGCATGAATCCAACCTGGTTACCCTTGGAAGCTTCAGGGATCCCAGCGTGGCGCTTACATTGGTTGGTTTGGTCATAACGATCGTACTGATCGTTCGCAATGTGCAGGGAGCGATATTCATCGGAATGATCGTGACTGCCATAATCGCTTTCTTTACAGGCCAATTGGAAATTAACGGCCTGGTTTCCACCCCTTCATTACCTGAAGGCATTATAGTCGCCAATCCCATCACATCTATCGCCGATGTCATTAACTACGGGCTATATGGCGTCGTCTTCTCCATTTTGCTTGTAATGCTATTCGATACGACCGGTGCTTTATTAGGAATTGTCCGCCAAGCTGGATTGCTGAAGGAGAACAAGCTTGAAAAATCCGGCAGTGCCTTCTTTGCAGATTCCGTCGGCACTACTGTCGGTGCCATGTTCGGTACAAGCCCGACCGCTGCCTCGGTTGAATCATCAGCTGGTGTAGGAGCGGGCGGCAAGACAGGTTTAACCGCTTTGGTAGTGGCCATCCTTTTCTTGATAACAGCCTTCTTCAGTCCATTGATAGGAGCTGTCTCAAATGTAGCGGCAATCACTGCACCTAGCTTGATCATCGTGGGAAGCATGATGATTAAGAGCATTAATGAAATTGACTGGACACACTTTGATGAATCATTCCCAGCCTTTTTGGTCATTGTCGCCATGCCTTTGACATCAAGCATCGCCAACGGGATAGCACTCGGATTCATCGCCTACCCCATTTTAAAAATGGCAAGAGGCAAATTCCGTGAAGTGCATCCGTTCGTGTACATGTTTGCTGCCCTATTTCTTTATCAACTGATTTTCCTGGCTTGATCATCTCATGAAGGGCACCATGGGATAATAAAAAAGAGTGTTCAATTAGGCTAATTGAACACTCCTTTATTTGTTTACGTGCAATTATTTTATAACGTTTTCTTTCTGCTTACCTTTAATCACGCTTGGCACCCCAACAGCCGTGCAATTATCGGGAACGGATGTCAAAACAACTGCATTTGCCCCCACTTTCGAATTCGTGCCAATTCGGATGCCGCCCAATATTTTAGCGCCCACTCCAATATATGCATAATCACAAACCTCAGGAGCTTTTCTGATTTCTTTACTTTGCCCGAACGTTACTTGATGCAATATTGTAACATGATCCCCTATTTTAGTAAACGGATTGATTATAATGCCTTTTGCTCCATGTGGGAGGTGCAATTTTTTCCCTATTTGAGATTGCGCAGGAAATTCACAGTTCATGAAGAGTCTTATAATTAACAAATCAATCATGCGGTACAAAATCCATAATACTTGTTTTAAGATTGGAACGTTCACTTTATAGTAAATTATATTGCCTATCCGGTAAACAAACATGACGATTATTCCGTGGATTCCGCCCAATCTCCCCCAGTTACTAATAAATGCCAATTTATTTATCCATTTAAATAATCCCATAGCAAACCTCCTAGGAGCATGAATTTAATTCATCAAACAGAGATAGTAGTTTTTCCTTTTCATTCTCCCAATTATATTCTTTTCTATATGCAGCTTTTCCTCGTTCCCCCATGTTCGCGGCCATGGCTGGGGATTCCAGTAAATAAACCGCTTTTTGAACCATATCATCCATGTTTGCTACATCGGCCGATACTCCACAGCTCCATTTATCCATTACATCTTGAATAAGAAAATCAGAAACCATAAATGGAATGCCAGCGGCCATATATTCAAAACACTTTGTTGTTTTACCACCCATGAAATTAGGATCAGGAACTAAAAATGCCATGCCTGCATGTGCTTTCTGGATGGATTCGAATGCTTTATCAAAGGCCATTACACCCTCTAGACTGATATAATCTTCCAAGCTGTTGTCCAGGATGAAGGTTTTCAATTTTTCGATGTAGCCTTCACTGCCCGTTCCAATGATCTTCATATGAAACACTTTCTTTAATTCTACTAATCTTTTTGCAAGAATCAGCATGGTTTCCCCGCCACGTATATCAGAGATGCTTCCTAGGTAGATAAAGGTGAAAACATCTTCTTTTCCTTTGTTTTCTTTCATTTCAGGAATTTTCGGGTAATTGTACACATCTGTTGTTGGACAAGTTAAGAACTGATAATCCTCTTTATACGTCATTTCTGCAAACACGACCCCGCTGCATGCCCTTAGCAATCGTTTCTCCAAATGACGATATATACTCAATGCAATTCCGGGGATTTTTTTTCTCATAAGGACCTTTGGTACATTTTCATGCATGTCATAAACAATGACTGGATGATAACGGGGAATTCTCCTTATGAAGCTCATTAAAATCAGCAGCTCCGGATCATGAAACTGAATCACATCAGGTTTATCTTTATTGATCTTGCGGTAAAGAGCAATCCAATTCAACATTCGCCCTTTCCTTGATCTCTTAGTCAACAATTCAACTTCGATATTGGCAGGGATGTTTTCAGGGATCAAGTTATTTTCAATCGCTATATGCTTCACCTTGTACATTCCCGTTTCTCCAAAAGAAAAGGCTTGCCGGAAATAAATCCTCGTATCATTCCATGGGTGCACCGAACTAATATTATAAAATAACTTCATCTGTTATCTCCCTTTTGTAAATCTGACCCTAACAATAAATACATGATAACGAAAGTAAAAAACATCCCGCCTGTCACAAACGTTGTGGTAAGCGCAGTATCCGCTAAACACCATGCAGGTACAACAAACAGGATTATGCCGACACCTTGCCACTTTTCATTTTTCGTCAAGCTATCATAAAACCATAATATCGCTGCCAAGATCACTGTATAAACCAAGAATCCAATATAACCGAAATTAGCATAAGCATCGGCGAACATATTGGCATTGGCAGCCATTTCTGGTCGGCCAAAGTACTCTGTACCGATAATGTATGGCGGACTCTTGTCATAAACAGGATCTATGAATTTTTCTAAAATATTATACGATAGCAAGGCTTTTGGATGAGTTGAAAAGAAGTCTACATAATAGCTTGTCAGCAAGCCCGGTGTGATGATCATCCTTCTGGCAAATAAATTAGAAAAATATTCCTGATCAAGGATAAAATCAAGAAAAATGCTGATGCCTAACAGCGAACAAAGACTTATACAAAAAAGTATGGAAAAATCCCTTCCCTTCTTCCGAAAAGCAATGAATACAATGATTAATAATCCAGTCGATAAAAGAGTTGACTTCAAGCCATTGACGGTGTACAAAAGGTATTGCAGCCCTAGTCCGATAACCACATAGGTATATTTTTTTTTGCATAAGCCAATGGTCACGATTAATGGATTACATACTTTTGCAAGCCACTGTATAATATAGCCTGCAAGAGGGGTTAGTTTCGTTCGAAAGGCCATTCGCTTATCATAGATATCCTCGGAATTTATAGGAGGTTTTAGACTAATTCCGCCCGAAACTTTGAAGATGTAAAGAAAAAAAATCAATAATGTTATAACAAAAATGATTTTTAATAGACCGAGATTAACATTAGGAGGTGTAATCTTCATGGCTGGCAATCTATTTACATTTCCAATGATAAGTAAACAAAAAAACAAAAGAACATTCGTATATATAAAATCAGGCTGCAGCGTAAATAAATAGTTCGGAACCCATACTACCGGTATATAGACAATAAAATACAAAATCCAGAAAACGAGTTCCGACGGCTTATCCAGTTCCTTTTTTATGAATATGGCTGGCAATATAATAAAAAACATGGAAATTACTATCATGACTGCACTTGGATGTTGCCGATATATATACCCCATATAAGCATATTCAGGGGAAATAAAGTAAACGTAGGATATATCCAGTAACCAGACGTATAATCCTACCAGACCCAGTTGAATCAGCTTCATTTTTTTAGATTATCCTCTCGATCTATGGAATGTATCGCCCTATAGCCAAGGAGAGCAAAAAAGTAGTAGCTGGCCCCCATACAAATGCTAAAGTATAAAATGGCTGCTTCAGCTGAACCCCCTGAAATGAATATGACCAGTACTCCAATAGAAGACAGTAACAGCCTTGAAACATCCCATAAGAGCTGAGTCCGTTGTTTTTTGATTAAAAACAATATTTGGGAAACTGGCATGACAATCACTTGACTTAAAAACATAAAAGACATCAATGTCACATACTCACCGGAAACACGCCACTCTCCTCCAAAAACAAAGCTGAAGAGACCGGGTGCCATCCATGCCAAAATTACCATTATCGGCACACCTAACATGGCCGTTTTAGTAATAATGCTCTTATACAAATGTAAAACTCTTCCTGGTTCATTTGAAATGCTTTTTGCCACTTCGGCATAGAATACTGTCGAAATACTCGCTCCCAACAAACTAATGGGTAAACCAATCGTTTTTGTAGCCATGGAAAAATGCCCTGTCACGTCAGGTCCGTATAGACGCATCAATAACAAAAATATGATTTGCATAGATAAGGAACTTAAGAGGGTTGACCATGTGGAGTATTTTGCGAATTTCTCATATTTTTTAAGTAAATAACCGATTCTCCTATAGTTCACTTTTGGCCAATGCATTCGCTTTAAGAAATATCGCCAAATGTACACAAGGGTTATTCCCCGTCCAATCATATCTCCCGCTATTAAACCTATTCCTTGATGATTAATGGAAATAAGTGAGAACTGACTTATTACATTGCTAATCGATTGAAGCAGTTTAGAGTGAGTTAACCCTTTAAACTTATCTTCTTTTAACATCCAGTAACTCATCACTTGATAGATTCCAGCAAAAAACAGGCCAATTGAAAGCAAAAAGTCATTCATTATCGAAGCTTCTATACCGTATAATCGAAATAATGATAGATTAAGGAAGCCTAAACCTATATTCAGGATACAAACGACGGCAATCGTAAACATGCTAATGTACATCAAGTGAACCGTATTACTATGTTTTTTTTCTAAAGGAATCGCCTTTTCTAAACAAAGAGATGAAAATGACATGAGAATGGCCAAAAGTGACGTATAGGTTGAAAACACACCAAAATCTTCTGGTGTATATATTCTTGTCAGTATGGGGGAACTTGCGAATAGAATAAGCTGTGCAAGTGAATTCCCTGTTAATAATAAAAGGATTTTATTCATAAATTCATTTTTTATTTTCATATTTTCAACCACGCCACATCTCTATTTTATATACTCATTTAAATTGTTCTGATTTGCCTACATTATCTTCCGTTAACGTTTCTTTTATTTGATCCGCCGGATAGTGCATGATCCAATCTAGAATCGATAAATTTTTTACACATTCTTTTTCATTTTTCACATAATACATGGGATGTATGAACTTTTGATAAACGACTTCAATACCTTCATTATGAAACAATTCTTCTTCCAAATAATCCTTTCCGCTTTTCCCGCTTAAATAGCATGTACCTCCGGTTTGCTTAACTAAGCTGACTAATCTCTCTGTTTTTCCAAAGGAAGTGTTAAAATCATTGGAAAGGTGTGTTTCTCCTTCATAATTTAAATATTTTAAAATCAATTCAAATAAATGAATATTTAAATCGACTAACAAAGCGTGTTCTTTTTGATATGCTTCATCCAACAACGGGAAGAAATCTTGAAAGTGCCGAGTTTTTTTATAAACTTCGGATATTTGCTTCAAATGATTCCTTTTCCATTTTTGATTCGGGGTATGATAACTGATTAATTTTTCATGTAACATTTCAGGCTTTTTTTGAAGCGGTACAGTTAGCCTTGACTCTTTTCCATCAGCACCTAGAATATATGTTTTATTTTGAAAATTACTTGAAGAGTATTTCACATCGGCCAAATATATAAAAACGTCCGATTGGAAAACCTTATGAATCAAACCAATCCAGGGCAGGAAATTGGGCTGGTGAATTGTGACTATCTTCTTTTTTTCCACCTACAAAACCTCTTTTGAAAAAATTAATAGGAATGTCTCCGCGTATTTACAATTCACTTGGGAACCCCTCCAACTGCCGATATGCTCCGCATTCACTAAATAATGCCCCATATACCCGGTTAGCTGTGATTGGAACACGGTAATCATACGTTTTTTATCTTCCATGAAATCTGTAATATCACTATAAATATTCGGGTGAAATTGATTGGCAGCGATGTTATTATTTTGGTTGATTTGTTCGAATTCATATAGTGTAAATTGTTTTTTCCTGAAACAGCTTCTTACCACCTTTGATAACTTTTGATGATCTTGATGACTATCATTCATCCAATGTGTGTAGACTTCGTCTGGTTCCATCTTTTCGATGATATCGTCGAGCTCTTTTATTAATTTATGGAGAGGGATATCCTCAACGTTATTACCCTCACAGTACTTAGAAAACTGTACCTCATATCCGAAATTCTTTGATGACTCCATTGCCTCTTTTTTCCTGACCTCGATATTCGAAGGGATGGAAAATATGATGTTGATAATGTAATGTCCTTGGTTCAACAGCTTACGAACGGTACCGCCCATACTAATTTCCGCATCATCCGGGTGTGCTGTTACTAGCAATATTTTTTTCATCATGTTCCTCCATTTAAAGCTTGTTCAATGATAGATATCGCTTTAAGCGTAATGTTCTTTTGTTCCATGTAGGCCGTTACATTTTTCTTTAAAACCCATTCTGAAAATTCAGTGATTTCATAATGCAAACTGTTATCACTGATAGGTTCACTTATCGTATCTTCATTGTCATTAATGATACTGCGGTAACTTATTGTGCGGATATCGTATAACGAGTGAAAACGCAAGGTTCCGTTCTCTCCGTAAATTTCCGATATTGAATCATTCGTTAAGTTAATTTTTGAAATCAACATCGTTATATTAAAATCTTCATATTCAAAGATGCACGTACCGCCTAAATCAATGTTTTTTACGATCAGTTGTTTAAAATAATAACTTTTAACGGGAACACCAAATAATTGGATGGCCGCATAAATAGGATAAATTCCAATCGTTCTTAATGTCCCGCCACCATGATTATCATCGAAAAGTGGAGCTTTCTCCCCTTTTAATAAGGCCGAATACTGCTTGGAATAGTTTTGGTACTTTAGGGTTGCCCCATGGATCTTCCCTAACTTTTTAATAGCTTTCTTTAAAATTTGAAAGTTGGGTTCATAAATGGATCTAACCGCCTCAAACACAAAAACATTTTGTTTTTCTGCAGCATCGAAAACTCGGTTGGCCTGATCGGCTGTCATGAATGCCGTTTTCTCCACAATAACGTTCTTTCCATGCTCAATGGCAGCCATCGCTTGATCATAATGGGAAGCATTTGGAGTGGCTATATAAACAGTATCCAGCTCATCATCTTCAAACACTTCATTCAGGGATCCATAAACTTTAGAAACTCCTTTTTCTTTTGCAAGCTCCTTGGCAAAATGAAATCTTCTCCCCCAAATTCCCATCACCTCTCCATTTGAACTTTCATTAATGGCATCAATCATGGCACAGCTTATTGGACCTGACCCCACCACTCCAATCCTATTTTTAATCGCCATGTTCCACTGCCTGTTTACATTTCGCTACAATGTATTTCAGATCCTCATCTGACAAATCCAAGTGACATGGCAACGTGAAATGAGATTCACGAAATCTATCGGCATTCGGGAGAGACGCAAGGGGATATTCCTCTAGCAATGTGGGCTGTAAATGTAATGGGACCCCATAACAATGCCCGGTGCTTATATGACACTCGTTTAAATGCTTTTTAAATGTTTCGCATTGCTCTTTGCTTTTAGACATGACGATTATTTTATAAAATGAAGATATATTATGGTCAGATGAAGCTTGGAAGTAAAGACCGTGTTCATGAAAAATCTCATTCAAGTTTTCTTGATAGAAACTGAAGATTTCCTGCCTGACCTGAATCATCCCATAAGCTTCCTGAACTTGCAGATAACCAAGCAATGCATTAAATTCACTAAGAAGCATGTCACCGGATAATACTTGATTGACTGCACCATTTTCATTCCCATGGTGCCTTAACAACTCACAGTATTTGATTAAATCTATATCATCCGATGTAATGACACCGCCTGTTGCACTTGTAACAATTTTAGTGGGGTACATTGAAAAAACCCCAGCAAATCCAATTGTGCCTGCTTTATATCCATTTATAGTGGCACCAAAAGCATGTGAAGCATCTTCGATTAGATAAAGATCATTCTCATCACAAAACTCTTTAATCTCAAAGATGTTATCAGGAATCCTTCCGGCAATATACGTAATTAGGACAACTTTCGTTTTAGGAGTCACGGCGTTCTTCAGGCTATTTAAATCCAAATTGAAATCCTCTAAATTAATGTCACAAAGAACGACCCTTCCTTTCGCATTTTTCACCGCATATACTGGAGAAATGAACGTATTGCTTGGCATGATCACTTCTTTTCCTTCAACATCTAGATATTTTAAAATAATTTCAATGGCGGCCGTTGCACTGGAAAGTGCGACAGCATACTTAGAATCACTGTATTGTCTGACGCTTTCTTCAAATTTCCGAGTATACTCACCTAAAATTAACCTGCCAGAATCCAAAATCCGCTCGATGTTCTTAAGGTATTCCCGTTTTACCCAACCTGTTATCACTGGCTTTGTATTTACGATAGTCTCCATGGAACTCCATCCTTTTTCCAAAATTAGATCTTTCAATAGACCTTAAGTGAGATGCAGACAAATATATCAAATTCTGTATGACCCATTGTTCATGAATATTCAATGATCATTAACAACCAATTCCGACAGTGTTCGCTCCAGTTTTGAAATCAATTTGGTTTTCTCATAATTCAGGGTTAAACGCTTTATATTTTCTTGTATTTTCAGATACATTCGTTTGTCATTTTTCATTGCTTTTACATACTCTATCATCTGTGATTCTTCACTATATTCAAAACCGTGACCTGCATCATATTTTGTCATGACCTCATGCTGCCAGCCTTTATAGTTTATTAATGTTGGTTTTCCGGCTGCCCAAAAATCAAAAAGTTTATTTTGACTATTCCTATCCAATATTTCATTATCACGTACAAAACACAGACCAATATGAGATATGGCCATTAATAAGTACGCTTCTTTTTTAGATACCTGATCCAAGAAAATGACGTTGTTTAATCTTTTGCTCTCTTTCACTTGAATTAAGCGTTCTTTTTCCTTTCCATCACCTACAATTAGATAGACAATATCGGGGTCATCCGTCTTTTCGGCAAGCTGTAAAATATAATCGATATTATTGATAAATCCTAATGTGCCTGCATATAAACAGATAAACTTCGCTTTTAAACCTAATTTATCCAATGCCTCTTCTTTATCTTCGGAACGAATTCGAGAAAAATAGTTTATATCCGCAAAGTTAGTAACCGTAGCAATTTTTTCCCGTTTGACTCCTTTTCTCAATAAATCTTCTTTCATTCCAGGCGAAAGCACGATGATTTTATCAGCTGAAGAATAAATCATGCTTTCTAGCTTCAATAAAATTCCCTTTAACCATTCATGTCTGATGATTCCCAGCTCAATAGGTATATCTGGCCATAAATCCCTTACTTCAAAAACAAATTCGCTGCGCTTCACCTTTGCAAGAAGCATACCTATCAATCCAATTGTCAAAGGGGTCGAAGAAGCATAAACAACGTCTACCTCCTTCTCCTTCACCCCAATAAAAAAACTTTTATACATATAATGAACAAACGATAGTAATCTTTTCAGGTAACTATATTCTTGTTTATATTTAGTTTTGGTTGAGATTATCTTTATTCCCTCTCGCGAATCTATGGAATTCCCGGTGATGATGGTGACTTTATTATTTTTAGAGACTAAAAATTTAGCTATTTCATAAGATCGGGTACTGCCTTTATCGGTATTGAAATATTGATGCAAATAAAGAATCTTCACTTTTCCACTTCCTCTTTTACCCATCGTGATTCAATTTGACTTACAGAGTAATGCTTTGCTTCACCCCAGAAAACAAATGTAACACTTAATATAGGTGAGGCATGTCCCTTTTTTAGAATGAGGCGTTTTAACTTTGAAACCCACTAGCTTGTACAGCCCTCCCTTACTCTAGATAATTCAGATGTGTTTCACCATCTTCCATGATGTTTTTCACATTAGGTTTGTTCCAATCAAGGAATGCCGAGATGGCAATCCAGTCATCCAGGCGGTTATAAACCGTTTTATCATGTACATGGATTTCATGCCCAACTTCGGTAAATCTGTTATCCCCTTCAATGACGTTGTTTTTCATGTTCAAAGAGGTGATGGCATAGTCATTTGTAGGGCTGCCGTTATTATGCGACCCTCTGATACCAATGCCCGCTGAAATGAACTTTTCATCGGATTTATGAATTTGGTTTATGATGTTTCCTTTGATTTTGGTGAACTTGTTGGAGCTAAGCATCGCGATCCCATTGTTGAGGCTATTTTCAATGATATTGCTTTCAATAAGGGCATTTTTGGTCACATGAATACTGATGCCTCCCCATTCCTCGACAGCAGCCCGGATATCATTCACATAATTGCCTTTAATCACGACCTTTTGCAGGAAGCCCATCTTTGTTTCAGTAAGATCATGGTATTGCGTTCCGTTGACTGTAATGCCCCGTTCGCTGACTGTTGCATTTTTACCTATATCGTAATACGCATAATCATTAAAAGAATTGATTCTATTCCCCTCAATCGTAATATTGCCGGGTGGGTAAGCTGAGATAGCTCCTCCCTTGTAATCCATTCCGCCGACAATGATTGGAAAACGCGTGTTTAAGATGACATTATTCGTGAAGGAAACATTTTGGCCTGAATGGGTGTCAATCCCTTCCCATCCAGGGTTGTTCGCCACCACATTCCCCTCGACTGCGATTGTGTCACTTCGCTGGAACTTTGATTGAGTCATTGCATCTCCGGCACTGTCTTTCCGGTGACTAAAGGCGATGCCATAGCTTTGTTTGGTATTGCCCACCGTCTCCCCGGGCCCAAGGTTTCTCACCGTCGCATGCCTTACAGTCACGTTACTCGCGGAATAACCGCCGATGCCTGCATATCCAATATCCTTTATGGCCATTTTGTTTCTTTTTCTTGAATCAGACCCTTTAATCATGACTCCATTCACATGTTCTAAGTAAATGCCATATCCCTCATACCCGGAAATTTGAACATCCTCGATCAGGATATTTTGAAGCCTGTGCAAATCATTCACAGCCGAATAAACAGACACCAAATCCGCCGTGGATTTGGATTGATCGATTGCAGTGACCTCAATGCCCCTGTTCCTTGCTTCAAAATAATTTCTCGGTTTCCCAGTTTTGGGGTCTTCCGTCCTTCGTTTTCCTTCTAGTATCAGGTTTTTGACACCAGTATGGCTCACCATGATTTTAATCGTGACAGAATTGCTTGAGGGCTGGGTACACATTGTCGTGACGGGGCGATCGTTCTCAACCGTCCCTTCTAAAATGACCCCTTCTTTCATTGCAATAAAGGCACTCGCCGTAAACTGGCCTTTTGACAAACGGACCGTTCCCCTTTTCCCATTCGATACATCTTGCGGATAGGCGGAAACCTTTGTAATGGCATTATTAAGGATCGTGCGGATCGATGTGCCGGAATGGTTTGCGTCTAGTGACAGCGTTTGTTTTAACTCCCCTTTATTGTCCAATAACTGAATCGCGGTGCCCGTTGTGGGACTGCAGATCTCGTTTGCCCCGACTGCAGTTGATTGAAGGGAGAAGAGCGCCACGATAAACACAGTATATATTCCTGTTATTTCATATAATCGTTTCATCTGAATACTCCCATGTCTTTTATTCATTTTTTCTACAGTTGTTTTGCATTTTCCAGGGCAGAAACCAGACACGACACCCTAGTCGACCTAGAAAAGAGTGGTGCCTATCTAATGTTACAAGGGATTTGAGATGTGAGTTTCTCAAAATCAACATAAGATGTTTTAATCTTGGAACAGTCGCTTAAACGTATAGTTCATTCGACAATTTCCCCATACAAAAAACCTTCAATAGCTCAGGGGTAAACCGGATTGTAATGGGAAAACAAACCTCCTTGCGCCACTATTGAAAAGAGGAGGAATGTGTCCGGTGTTACTTGGGGGACTCGTCATTCGACAGAAAAAGCCTTTCCCCGATGTTTGCCGGGAAAAGGCTGCAGCTTGATATATTCTTTTTTATGTTTCATTCCTCATAACCCCCGCAAAGAAAAAGGAGGATATCCGACTTGTCGCCGGATATCCTCCTATATGTTCACTCACTGGTTCATTTGATCGAGAAAATCACCAAGAAGATCATCAAGATTTTCCTCTTCAGGTTCTGGTTCCTCCACTTGTTGAGTGGTTTTTTCCAAACTCCAATCAAAGTCATCCAAATTTTTCTTAGATATTTCTACCTGCACCACTTCATTATCCTGTTCTTCGGGCTCATCCTGCAAATAAATCTCCTCATTAATTACATTGCTGTCTAATGAGGCTAGCAAGGCTGTTGCGCGTAAAGGATCGGATAAAAGATGGTACATAATCGTTCCAAGCATAGCTTCTGAGTGGGAATGTTTGAGCCAGTCACGCTGAGATTTGCTAAGCTTGTTCGGCATGGGCAGGGCAATCATTTCCCGTTCCTGATGGGTCGATTGTCCGATTCCATCGAGAACATACTCGGCAATTTTACTGGAAAAATTCCTTCTTTCCGTTTCCTTCAATTTCTGCAGCTGCCTTAACGTATAATCTGATACATCTGAAGGGATACGAAAAGTGATGGCTTGTCCTCTTTTGATTTCAGAAGAAGCTGTTTTTTTCATTCTCTCACCTATTTAACAGCACCTGATCTTTGTTCTTTCTTCTTTTGGTGGGATTGCTGCTGTTCCTTTGAATTCCGGCGATTAAAATCCGAAATCAATTTATAATAGGCGTTGGCCATCATCCAAACGCTTTCCCGTTCATCTTCAAAAAAGTCGATATTGTAGCCATCAAAATTCTGATTGAGCGTTTTCAGGTAATCTTTCAAGACAATCGAACCTCCGCCAACAAAATAGCAGATTTCCGTTTGCGAGTTTTTCTGCCATACGTTGCGCAGATGGCGATATTGCTTTTTGGCAAGTTCTCCTAAAATCCGGTCGACGATATCATGGACGCTTGTCCGGCTTCCGCGAACCATAATATGGTTACGATCGTTTTTCTTCGTGATGATTTCAACGACATCTCGTCTGCTATCCAGCTCGACACCGTGTTTTTTTCTGATTTCTTCACGAATAGATTCAAGAGCCTCAGCTACTCCTAGATTGAATCCTTGCGCCTTATCATCGTCAACTTTACGGTTTTTAATGACCGCGATATCTGTCGATAGTCCGCCAATATCTTGAATGAGAATTCTTCTATCTATTAATTCACGGTTAATGATATTCAAATCATTGTCCATGACTAAATTAATGTATGCGGCGAAGCCCTCTGGATAGACTTTCACTTCATCAAATTTGATATTAACCTTAATACCTTGGTATTTAGGTGTAATTAAAAATTCTACTTGGTGAACGGATCCCAGTAGCTTCGAACGGTACCCAACATCTTTCCCTTCCTTAACTTCCCGAAGAGGTAGACCTGTTCCAAGCGTATAATTCGCTTCGACAACGTTATTTACTTTTTTGAACTTATCATTATTCCCTTGCTTGGCAGCATCCAATGCAATAGCCGCAAAAAGCATGACTAATGTTTGGTCTTCCTCTGATTTACTGCTCCCCAAATCTAGTTCTGTTGGGTTATCACTTTTTGTCGCTAAATTTCCGACACGATAAATGGCATTATTGTCTTGCAATGCTGGTGAATGGACTCTAATATGTAACCCTTCCAATGGGTTTTTTTCATCGAGTTCTTCGATTCCTATGACCGGACGATCTTCAATGTCTTTTGCAATGACATTTGGTATATATAGTTCAGACTCTAGCTTTCCAAAAATAGCTTTAATTGCATCATTTCCTACGTCTATTGCTGCGATTCTAGAACTCATCTAAAAAACATCCCCTTTTTCATAAAAAAATTTAGGTGGAGCACTCTATTAAGCATAGAAAAGGTTTCTATATTAGTCAATGCTTCATAAGTTGTAGCTTTATTTGTCGAATTGTATTCATTTGTGTACACATTAGGAACAAATATGTACACACGTTATATATAGCCATGTGTACTCATTTGTAAACGTGTTTACTTTTTTGTGTACAAACCAACTATTTTTGTTTACATGTATACGATATTGCAAACAAACAAAAAAACTAACTTTTAATAATCTTCTTCATATAAAAAGAAAGCGTAAAAAGAAGAATTTGGTCATGGTAATAAATTGGTCAAACCACTAATGAAACGTAGGAAGATATTAAAATCACCGAAAAAACACAGAACTTCCTCAATATCCGTAGCCATATTGGCGCAGCACTTTATCCTTCCTTCGTTTTCTAAGCTAGAAACAGATATAACAACTGATGTCTTAATTGTTAATGGCGGAATTACGGGTATCACTTCAGCTTATCTATTAGCCAAGCAAGGTGTGAAAGCCACATTCACTGAGGCAGATGAGACCCTTAATGGAACAACAGGCCACACAACCGCAAAAATCACGGTCCAGCACGGCTTGATTTACGACCAATTTATTACTGATCACAGTGAGGAATAGTCCAGACTATACTATATGAGGCCAACACTGAAGGAACGGAGCTATCAAAAGGTTTGATAGAAGAACATTCTATTGAATGTACAAGATGCTTATGTATACGCAAATACTAATGTTTGGTCCTCCTCTGAGTTACTGCTCCCCAAATCTAGTTCTGTTGGGTTATCACTTTTTGTCGCTAAATTTCCGACACGATTAATGGCATTATTGTCTTGCAATGCTGGTGAATGGACTCTATTATGTATCCCTTCCAAGGTTTTTTTCATCGAGTTCTTCGATTCCTATGACTGGCCGATCTTCATGTCTTTTGCAATGACATTTGGTATATATAGTTTTAGGCTCTAGCTTTCCAAAAATAGTTTTAATTGCATCATTTCCTACGTCTACTGCTGCGATTCTAGAACTCATCTAAAAACACCCCCTTTTTCATAGAAAAAATTAGGTGGAGCACTCTCGATAGAAGAGATTTCTATATTAGTCGATGCTACATAAGCTGTAGCTTTATTTTCATTTGTCGAATTGTATTCATTTTTGTATACATTAGGAACAAACATGTATACACCTTATATATAGCCATGTGTACGTACTTGTAAACATATATACATATTTGTGTACAAACCATCTATTTTTGTTTACATGTATACATAATTGTAAACAAACCAAATAATGTATTTTTTTAGTCTTTCTTCTTACAAAAATAAGCGTATAAATAGCGGATTTGGGTATGGTAATAAATGGACGATTCACTAATGAACTGTATGGAGGTATTCAAATGACTGAAAAAAATACAGACCTTCCCCGATTTCCGGAACCTTATTGGCGCAGTGCGTTGACATTCCCTACTTTTTCTAAATTAGATACAGATTTAACCACTGATGTCTTAATAGTAGGCGGCGGAATTACCGGAATCACATCTGCTTACCTACTAGCTAAACAAGGTGTTAAAGTCACACTGATTGAAGCAGGCGAAATCCTTACTGGAACGACAGGACACACTACAGCAAAAATCACGGCCCAACATGGCCTGATTTACGACCAGCTGATCACTGACCATGGTGAAGAGAATGCCAAACTTTATTATGAAGCCAATACAGATGGAATGAAGCTGATTAAAGACTTGGTAGAAGAACAATCCATTGAATGTAATTTGACAGCACAGGATGCCTATGTGTACGCAAATACGGACGAATATCTAAGCAAAATCCAAAAAGAACTGAGAGCCTATCAAAAACTTGGCATTCGGGGGGATTATGCGGAGAATATCCCTTTCTCCATTCCTTGTAAAGCTGCTGTGATAATGAAAGATCAAGCACAGTTTCACCCATTAAAATATTTAACGGCCCTCATTTCGACAATTCTCGATGCAGGAGGCACCATTTATGAACGTACAACGGCAATGAAAATTGAAGACGGCGATCCACCGACCGTTCTGACCGATACTGGACATACAATCAAAAGCAATCAGGTTATCGTGGCCTCCCACTTCCCTTTCAATGATGAAAAGGGCCTATACTTTGCCCGTGTTCATGTAAGTAGGTCCTATGTGCTTGGCATCAGGACTGAACAGGAGTATCCAGGCGGGATGTATTACAGTGCAGACAGCCCTAGCCGCTCCCTTCGCTATACGGAATTGGACAATGGGGAAAAACTTATACTTGTTGGCGGAGATGGCCATAAGACAGGCCAGGGAATCTCGACGATCGAGCATTATGAAGCACTGAAGGACTTCAGTTCCCAGTATTTCGATGTGAAGGACATTCCCTACCGCTGGTCGGCACAGGATATCGTGACACCGGATAATATCCCCTTCGTCGGTCCAGTGACAGCCAACCAACAAAACGTCCTGATAGCTACCGGCTATGCGAAATGGGGAATGACGAATGGATCGATTGCCGCCAAGATCTTAACTGACCGGATTTTGCAAATAGATAACAGGTATGCGGAATTGTATGATCCTGCCCGTTTAAAAGGCGTGAAGAATATAGTCCAAGATAATGCTGATGTGGCGAAGCATCTGATTAAAGGCAAATTGGCCGTCATTCAAAAAACGCCGGAAGACTTAGGAATTGATGAAGGAGCAATCGTGAAGGTGGATGGAGACAAAGCTGGGTGTTACCGTGATCATGATGGCCAGCTTCATATCGTTGATTCCACATGTACACACATGGGGTGTGAAGTTGCCTGGAATAGCGGCGACCGTACTTGGGATTGCCCATGTCATGGCTCCCGCTACTCCATCGCTGGTGAAGTGTTGAATGGCCCTGCTGTCGAACCATTGAAAAAAATTCGCTAAGTGCCAATTGTGATTTTATCTAAAAGTCGACTGGGCCCGCCGTTTTCCTTATACTGAAGTTACTGCATGATTGAATGGTTGCAAATAACTCTGAAAAGGATTGAATTGAACATGAACGGTAAAAACCGGAAAGATGTTACCCCAGGTGCCTCTGTGGACATTGTACTTAAAGCAGATCAACGCACCGGAAAACTGACAAGCGGCACTGTAAAGGATATTTTAACCAACTCCAGCACTCACCCTCATGGAATTAAAGTAAGGTTGACTGATGGGCAGGTTGGCAGGGTTCAAGTCATTCATAAGTAATGCGCACTCGGTCTTGGCCGAGTGTTTTTTTATGATCATTCGAACGAATTAATGACGATGGGGATATTTCAATCATGTTTCCCGTTCATAATTCGTACAATAGGGGTGAGATTATCTCTTATAAAGGCTGGTGTCAAAATGAATCAAGAATACAATGCCCCCGAAAGGGATTATTACCGCAATGATGATCATACATTGAAAGTTTCCGGCTCAGAGACGCTATCTGCTGCTCCGGATCAAGCCACGATCACCCTTGGAGTCATAACAGAGGATAAGGATCCGCAAAAGGCCCAGCAAGCCAATTCCCAAGCAATCGCAAATGTCATCGCATCACTTAAATCCGCAGGCATTCCCGAAGAGCAATTGAAAACGAGTGATTACAGAATCGATCCACAATATGATTATATTGACGGAAAGGAATTGTTCAAGAACTATAAAGTCCAGCACATCATACAAGCCCAAACGTCCGACATCGAGAAAATAGGCAGCATAATCGACACGGCCGTCAGAAGCGGCGCCAATTCAATCACCAGCATCCGCTTCTCTTTATCAAATCCAGATGCATACTATAACCAGGCACTTTCTCTCGCCTTAAAAAATGCATATGAAAAAGCACTCTCCATGGCTCGAACACTGGGAATCTCATTGAACCCAGTTCCTAATAAGGTTGAAGAGCTATCCGAAACGGCAACCCCAATGCTTTATCAAACAAGTACCTTTTCAAAAATGGCGACGACTACCCCGATTCAGCCTGGTGAACTGAACATCACTGCCTCAGTAAGGGTGGAATACACGTACTAACACTCACTAAATTCCATCCTAAAAACCCCCCTTGGCAACCCAAAGGGGGGTTTTTCATTTTAAAAGACTACCGTTTTATTTTCATGAACAATGACGCGGTCCTCCAAATGCCATTTAACGGCACGGGCCAGCACCCTGCGTTCAGCTGAACGACCGATTTTCTTCATATCCGCGGCAGAATCACGATGGTCCACCCGTTCGATATCCTGCTCGATGATTGGACCTTCATCCAAATCATTCGTCACATAATGGGAAGTCGCCCCAATCAGCTTAACACCTCTGTCATAAGCTCGTTCATAAGGCCGTGCTCCAATGAAGGCAGGTAAAAATGAATGATGGATATTGATGATTCTGTTCGGATGGGCCGCTACGAAGTCCGGCGTCAATATCTGCATATACCTGGCCAATACAATAAGGTCCACCTTGAATTCTTCCAGAAGTCCAAGCTGTTTAGTCTCCACTTCCTTGCGTATATCCTTATTGGCAGGAATGTAATAAAACGGGATGCCCATCGATTCGACAATTTCCCTCGTATCTTCATGGTTGCTGATGACTAGCGCAATGTCAGCCAATAAATCCCCGCTTTGCCACTCCCATAGCAATTCCAAAAGGCAATGAGGTTCCTTGGAAACGAAGATGGCCGTTCTCTTCAAATCACTGACATGGTTAAATGTCCATTGCATCGAGAATGCTGTCGAAACTTCCTGGAATGCCAGTTGCATATCCGCTGCCTTATCCTTCAATCCTGGACAATCGAACTCGATCCTGGTGAAAAAGGTACCGCCCTCAGGATTCATCGAATACTGACTCAATTCAACAATATTTGCATCATATTCTTTAAGAAAAGCCGTAACTGTCGAAACAATTCCCGGCTGGTCCGGACATTTTATAATCAAACGGCCTCTATCTTGATTTCTTTCGCGAAATTCCTGTAACTGCTCTTGCACAAAGTTGCTCACCATTTTCCCAACTGCCCTTCTTCTATTTTGCTATATTATACTTCAATTCATGGCAAAAATTAAAGTCAGTCAATCAATTCGGGATTTTGTTGGTAGCCACGACGATTCGAAACATTCCACTTTTATTCCAACATACACAGATTACACAGTAGAAATAAGTACAACATATTTAAAAATTTTTGCTTACAAGGATTTGTACCTTAATATCCTATCTATAACATCTTTATCCTGTAAAAAAAATTGGTGTTTATATTTAATAGAAATTAATAAAGTTCCAATAATGAAATAAATTATTTATATATTGAAACTCTAAAAATCATTTCTTATGTTACGTTTGGGATGATTTTAGGCAATATTAAAAAACTATCCAACCACTTGCAGGCAGCATTATTACAACCTCTTATTCTGAGCTATACATATTCCGGAAGCACAGTGGATATTATTCTTTCCAATTTAAACTAATTCCTATTTGACGTTAAAACAAAACAATGATGGAGTGGGGAAAATAAGATATGGCTACTTTAAAATTAAAAACTAAATGGCTGTTTTCTTAAGAGATTCGAAATCACGTAATCTTTTGGTTGTTTCAGTGTTAAAACATTTGATTTCAATTTTGAGAAATGCACGTCTCTCTTTTCATTTAACATAGAATACACAAACTAAATGGAGGGAGAAATAACAATGATACAAAAAATGAAATCTTTACTATTTTTATCCTTGATTCTAGTTTTAGGAGCCGCTCTACTTCCATCTCATGTATTTGCAGCTGAGGGTAACTCAACTGTAACGGAGGAAAAGCCAGTTGAAAGACAACCAACATCATTAGACCCGATTGAAATTAAGGAAATTAAATTTAAAATTAATAAAAATTTATCAGACGAACAAATCATTGATAGATTTAAAGAAATTAATTCAAAATATAATATAAATGAACCCTTTTCATTGGAAGATACAGAGTTTATAAGAGCTTATGCTTCAAGTACAAACGAAACGGAGGACATTGCCGTCCAACCAACTAACTTAATTCAACCAATTTCACTGAAATTTGGTAATACAAATAGCCAATCTTTTAGTAAATCAAAATCAAAATATGGTGTCACTGTTAAATTCACTGGAAAAGTTTATACAAATATAAATGTATTAAATCATAGTTATCGAGGAAACCTTAAAGCTACGATTCCTGCCGGAAGTTCAAAAGTTAAAGGAATAAAAACTGCTGTAACAAATGTTGCTTATGGCGTACTAGGAAAAAGCGGAACTTACGTAGGCATAGTTTATAGTGGTTCCGCACAAAGTAGCACAACCACAAAAAAAACATCATGGGCAATGGATAAGACTGTAAAATATAGTGCAATTGCTGTAGTATACACATACACTGATACTTATGTAGAAGTTAAAACAACTAGTGGGTCCTTCAACTTATATGCATTCTAAGGAGAAATAATATGAAAACCTTTAGTCCAATAGGAGCTTTAATAACAATAGTTATAATAACTTTAATAGGCTTTCTTCTTTTTAAAATTGCAAGAAGATTCAAAAGATAAGAATAAGTTTTAAATGTGACAAATTGGGATAAGCCGCTAAAATTAGCTGCTCATTCTTTTTTTTGCAAATAATCTCCCATTACAAGTATCGCTATGCCTAGTAAAATAGTAATTACAATTATTGAAACTCTAAAAGACTTTACGCGTGTTACTTTTGGAATAAGTTTAATTTTTATATGAAAACTTCATTAATCATGAAAATTAAACTATATTTCCAAAGTAAATCAGGTTTAGTGTTTGACGTTAAAACAAGGATGGAGTGTGAAAAAATAAAATGGTTACCTTAAAATTAAAAACTAAAGAGAAAGAACATATGGAGAAAGCTATACTTTTGTTAATCTTGGGAATAACAACTGGGTTAAAGAAACAAATAATTACAGATGAAGGTGAAAAACTAATTTTCAGTCCTTATGTTATAGATTTATTTAGTGAATATAATTTAGATCCCATTTTGTTGATTTAATACATCAGGGAACGGAATTAGAAGATATACTTTCAATAATACCTGAAACAATTACTAATAAGATTGAAGATATACAAGTCAATACTTTATCTGTACTCGAGCGGAAAAGGCAATTTCAATTAACAGAACATTTGTTGGATGTGTAAATATTATTTAATACCAAACTCGATATTGTTATGAAAACAACTAGTGGACCCTTTAAATTATTTGCATTCTAAGGAATAAATGGTAAATGTGTCTCAGTATAGAGATGATTTTTTATTTATTATTTATTTTGTTTTTTTCACCTAAACTTGCCGCTAGAGATAAAAAGATATAAGGGAACGCCAATAAAATTAAATCCGGAAACCCGTATTTCTCAAATACTAGGTTGTTCGGGGTTTCCTCATCAATATAAAAGCCAAAGCCTGCCATATAAAATCCAACTAGTAAATAAGTTAGAAGGGAAATAGCCAGGGTACTTATAGCTAGTGTATCTAATTTGATTTTAACGATAGTTAATCCGAAGTAGATCACATAAACAATTCCTAAAAGCAGTAACAGTAGAGAAATATAATCTGGCTCATATATTGCTTGATTCGAACTGCTAAACATATGAAATCACCTCTTACTTCAAATCTTTTATTCTTCCTTCTTTGGAACTTGATACATGGGATTTAAATGAAGCATCAGCTTTTAATTCAGCCCCTTTTATTAATGAAAATTGAATTGTAATAATTTAATCGTATATAAAAGGAATTTGTTATACATTCCTACTTTGGAACAATGGGTTTCATTTTTGAGTAAATAAAGAGAAAGTGATGATATGAAATGAGGGTCTTTTATTCCAAGAGTCACTAGTTCTACTTTGTAACACTTGCAAAATCAAATGGAGTTTCCATTTGATAAAGCTATCCTCTAGTCATATTTCATAGGTTTTAATCGCGGAAAAGTCGGCCTGATCACGGTCGGCTTTTTTATATTGAAATAGAAATTACCTATATGGAATTGAAAAGATACCATTAGTTCCCACCCTCTATTAATAGGCGCTATCATTCTTCCAATAAATAACTGGTGAATTTAAAGGAAATGAAGGCAAAGGCCGAGAACCTTTATGAAATGCATAGTTAAGGGGGATTCTTGAATGAAATGTCGGCATGATCTGGACAACCATTTTTATTTCAGTTTTTATTTTCCCTAGTTAATAAGGTTATTCACTGCCTTATAAGGGTATAGACCATTCTATTAGTTTTTTTCAAAGGGGGAAATGAAATTATCATGAAATCATCAGTTACATTCATTGTATCCATTCTGGCTGTTCTTGGTCTTCTGTCCGGCTGTGCTGAAAAGGACCAGCTGGAGGACGGGAGTAAGCTGATCAATGAGGACCAGTTTGTTTTCGCTGCTTCAGGTGAATTCAAGCCATTCAGTTATGTCAATGATGACATGACCGTAACCGGGTTCGATATTGAAGTTGGCGATGCAATTGCAAAGGAACTCGACCTAGAGCCAGTGCCTAAACGGATAAAGTTCAAAGGTATCGTGGAAGGTGTTAAAACCGGTCGGGCAGATGCCGCGGTTGCCAGTCATACAATCAATGAACAACGAAGTAAACATGTTGCCTTCTCTACCCCTTATTACTATTCAGGTCCTCAAATTTTTGTCCGTTCGGATAGTGATATTAAAACGGTTGAAGATTTAAAGGGTAAGGAAGTTGCGGCTTCTAAAGGCTCTACGTACGCAACCACAGCAGAAAAATATACAACCAATGTAAAAACCTATGACAGTGATATCACAGCCCTGAAAGCATTGAGCGGAGGGCGTCATGATGCCGTCATCACCGACTTCGTAACCGGCAAGGAAGCGACCAAGGAAGGTTTCGACATCGAAGGAAGGCAATTGATCGAACGAAGCGAGCAGGCCATCGTACTGCCTAACGACAACCCGCAGCTGCTTGCACGCATCAACGAAGCACTTGAAAACCTCCGGGAAGATGGAACTCTTGCGAAAATCAGCAAAAAATACTTCGGTGAGGACATCACAACTAAGCCTGAATAAAGATTGATAGAAAGGGAGTCATTACATTGCCAAGTTTTTCACATTTTTTTGATACATTATTTAGCTCCTCGGACGTATTCATCCGAGCCATGCTCCTCACATTGGAACTGACGGTAGTCTCCATATTGGTAGGTATCGTCATCGGTTTGCTATTTGCACTTTTAAAAATATCCAATATAAAAATTCTTGCATGGATTTCAGATACATATGTATTCCTGGTACGTGGAACACCTTTAATCGTACAGATATTCATACTCTATTTCGGTATCAGCAATCTCTTCTTACTGCCGGACTTCTGGGCGGCGTCACTTGCCCTGGCCTTCCATAATGGAGCGTATATCTCAGAGATTTTACGTGGGACGATTCAATCCATCGACAAAGGCCAAATGGAGGCCGGACGCTCCCTTGGCATGAGCAATTCGCTCACCTTAAGGAGAATCATCTTGCCTCAAGCCTTCCGCCGCGCATTGCCGCCGCTTGGCAACCAATTCATCATCGGACTGAAGGATTCATCACTTGCAGCCTTCATATCCATGAATGAGCTGTTTAATGTGGCGACTACCTTAGGCTCGAATAATTTCGATGAAATGACTTATTTATTGATTGTAGCGGTCTACTACTTGATTCTAGTGGCATTCCTGACCATTATCGTCAATTTATTCGAAAAGAAACTGTCCATTAGTGATCGATAGGGGGAATTGAAATGGAACAAAAAGAAATGATTCGGATAAGGAATTTAAATAAATCGTATGGAAATCTGCATGTACTTAAAGATATTGATATGAAGGTACTCGATAGCGATGTTGTCTGTCTGATCGGACCAAGCGGTTCCGGAAAAAGCACCCTGCTCCGCTGTTTGAATTATTTAGAGAAGAAAGACAGCGGCCAAATCCTCATTGAAGGAACGGAAATCAATCCGGGTACCCATGATATTAATAAAATCCGCGAAAAAGTCGGAATGGTATTTCAGCATTTCTACCTCTTTCCTCATATGACCGTACTGGAGAATGTCATCGAAGCACCGACACACGTCAAAAAGGTCGCTAAGGCCCAAGCGATTGAAGAAGCAAAGGCATTGCTTGCAAAAGTCGGTTTATCAGATAAAGCGGATGTCTATCCAAGCAAGCTCTCAGGTGGCCAGAAACAGCGTGTTGCCATAGCCCGCGCCCTTGCCATGAAACCTGATATCCTGCTCTTTGATGAGCCCACCTCGGCTCTGGATCCCGAACTTGTCGGTGAAGTTCTTGCCACGATGAAGGAACTTGCCTTGGAAGGGATGACAATGGTAGTCGTTACACATGAAATGAGCTTTGCACGTGAAGTCGGGGATTGGATTGTCTTCATGCATAATGGTAGGGTTGTCGAAAGCGGACCGCCAAAAGAATTCTTCACCAATCCAAAGGAAGAGCGTACAAAAGAATTTTTGCAAACGACAGTCTTTTGATTTCAATTCTAAAATCTGTCTGCTAGCGAGATTATAAGCAATACAGGCGTGAATTCCTGTATTGCTTTTTTTGAATGAAAAAGGATTTATTGGTTTCCTTAATATCCAGTTAGGTAGTTCCCTAAATTACCTGATTAAAGTTTCAGGGATATTTCGGCTCCGATTGTACAAACTAAATACTTGATGAATTGTTTCAGATAAACCCTGATTCCGGCTTGAACATGGAAAAATATCTGTATTTATGGTATATATACAGGTAAAATTAAAAGAAGTATATAAATGAAAGAGGTCGAATTCAGTTGGAAAATAACTCTTCGAATTTTATTAAAAATATTATAAAAGATGACCTAGAGTCCGGAAAACATGATCATGTCATCACCCGCTTCCCTCCCGAGCCGAACGGATATTTACATATCGGACATGCCAAATCAATCATTTTGAATTTTGGGGTGGCTGATGATTTCAATGGGAAAACTAACCTTCGTTTCGATGATACGAATCCGTTGAAAGAGGATATTGAGTTTGTTAACTCCATAAAGGAAGATGTAAAATGGCTCGGTTATGACTGGGATAACCTTTTCTTCGCTTCCGACTATTTTGATGAAATGTATAAAAGAGCTGTGCTGCTCATCAATAAAGGACTGGCATATGTGGACGACCTTAATGCCGACCAAATCCGTGAATATCGCGGAACGCTGACAGAGCCGGGGAAAGACAGCCCCTACCGAAATAGAACCGTCGAGGAAAATCTTGAACTATTTGAAAAGATGCGCAGCGGCGAATTCGAAAACGGCAAAAAAGTATTGCGTGCAAAAATCGATATGAGCTCACCTAACATTAATTTGCGTGATCCCGTCATATACCGTATCTCCCATACTGAACACCATAATACCGGCAACAAATGGTGCATCTACCCAATGTATGCCTTTGCCCACCCAATTGAAGATGCCATCGAGGGAGTCACACACTCCATTTGTACCCTTGAGTTCGAAGATCAACGCCCTCTTTATGACTGGATCGTTGAGAATTGTGAAATGGAAAGCAAACCAAAACAATATGAATTTGGCCGTCTTAACCTGACCAATACAGTAATGAGCAAGCGAAAACTGAAGCAGCTTGTCGATGAGGGCTTCGTGGACGGCTGGGACGACCCGCGGATGCCTACTGTTTCAGGCTTGCGGAGACGCGGGTATACACCAGAAGCGATTCGTGCATTCTGCCAAGAGATAGGCGTCGCCAAAACAAGCGGTGTCGTGGACTCTCAAATGCTTGATCATTTCGTGCGGGAAGACTTGAAGCTGAAAGCTCCACGGACTATGGCCATCCTGAACCCGCTTAAAGTGGTCATCACCAACTATCCGGAAGGCGAGATAGAATGGCTGGATGCTGAGGTCAATCCGGAAGTTCCGGAAATGGGCACACGCCAAATCCCGTTTTCACGTGAAATATATATCGAACAGGACGATTTCATGGAAAACCCGCCGAAAAAGTATTTCCGACTTTTCCCGGGCAATGAAGTTCGTTTGAAACATGCTTATTTCATTAAATGTGAAGAAGTGATAAAAGACGATGCCGGTAACGTCATTGAACTTCGCTGCACATACGATATTGAAACGAAAAGCGGATCGGGTTTCACTGGCCGTAAAGTAAAAGGTACATTGCACTGGGTAGAAGCTTCACAAGCCGTTTCAGCGGAATTCCGCAACTATCAGCCTTTAATCCTGGATAAGGAAAATGATGAAGAGGAAGAAAAATCATTCCTGGACCGGGTAAACCCTGATTCTATAGAAATTTTACAAGGATTTGTCGAGCCTAACATGAAAGATGTTAAGCCTCAGGATAAATTCCAATTCTTCAGGCATGGCTATTATAATGTTGATTCAAAACTCACTGCGGCCGATCACTTGGTCTTCAACCAAATCGTCGGGTTGAAAAGTTCATTCAAGTTATAGAATCACGAAAAAGAACCAGATTCCTAGCGGGATCTGGTTCTTTTTCATTTTCTGCACCCTTATATCATTTTTTCTCGTAAAGTTTGATCCCTTGCTTGGAAAGAGCCTGTTTAAGAGTACTATGTGTCGAAACCTGACTAAAATCAAGACCTAACTGAATCGATGTCTGGGCCACTTCAGGACGAATCCCGGAAATGGTCGATTGAATGCCTAACAGGTTCAGGGTACTTATCAATTGATAGATCTGTTGGGCAACCATCGTATCCAAAAGGGAGACCCCCGATAAATCGATGAATAAGTGTGTGATATTTTTGCTAATGCATTTGCTTGGAGTCCCATTCAATATTTCCTTTGCCCGATAGGTATCGATTTCACCGATTAACGGCAATACCGCAATGGCATCAACAATGGGAATGACAGGTGCGCCCAGTTCATTAATCAGCTCCTGTTGAGCAAGGAGTCGTTCTTTTGTCAAAAGGTAATACTGCTCTGTGAACTCACGGTTCAATTGATCGAAGGCACGATTAATAAGCCGGCTCCACCGGATGATTGTATCCTTCGTTATCTTCGTATCCATGAGCATATAATCAGTGATGAAGGCCCAATATGTTTCGCGAACCTTATTAAGCGCTTCCAACACTTCGTAAATAGGGGTGTCAGATTCAACCCTGCTCTTCGCGACAAGTGTGGCCCACTGCTCCATCGTTTCAATAAAGGCAGTTTTATCTTCAAGCAAAGCACTGGTCACTGTCTTGATCGTCAATGTATTCTGTTCCCTAAGCAGCTTTTCGATTTCCTCATTAGAATCCATTGAATAGATGGATCCAGACTGCTTTTCCCTTAAAGCCAGCCAGTTTTCCGTAATCTTCGACGAGTTATCAAGGATATATTGATATAAATTTTCATCTATTTTATCCATTTGTGTTCCCCTATCTCCCTAGTTATTTCATTTTAAAAAGTAATAATAAGTCACCATATCCCTCTTTCTCCATTTCATTTCTAGGAATGAATCGAAGGGCCGCAGAGTTTATGCAATATCTTGTGCCTTTAGGGCTTGGGCCATCAGGAAAAACATGTCCAAGGTGGGAATCGGCGTCCTTGCTGCGCACCTCGGTCCGGGTCATTCGGTGGCTGAGATCGATTTTTTCATTGACACTTGCCGACATGATGGGCTTCGTGAAGCTAGGCCACCCACAGCCGCTATCATACTTATTCCGCGAACTGAATAGAGGCTCCCCAGAAACGACATCCACATAGATGCCTTCTTCAAAGTGATCCCAATAGGCATTATCGAAAGGCGGCTCCGTGCCATTTTCCTGGGTGACATGAAACTGACTCTCCGTTAAGGTTTTTCTAAGGTGTGCATTATCCTTTGGCCAATTTTCTTTAATGAAAGCATCCCGTCCTGAGCCTTTACGATATAATGCATAGCGAAATTGATTTTTTCGATAGAACTCTTGATGATACTCCTCAGCGGCGTAAAATTTCCCCGTGGGTAGAATACCCGTAACAATAGGTTTCTTAAACCGCCCGCTCATCATTAATTCTTCCTTCGATTGTTCTGCCTCCTGTTTCTGACGTTCATTAAGATAGAAAATGGCTGCCTTGTATTGCTTTCCCCTATCCGAGAACTGTCCATCGTCATCCGTAGGATCGATTTGGTGCCAGAATATCTCTAATAACGTTTTATAGGAAATGATTGATGGATCGAATACCACTTGAACCGCTTCAACATGATCAGTCGAACCAGTAATCACTTGTTTATAACTGGGCGCGGCAAATTTGCCGCCTGTATAACCTGATGTCACTGAAATAATACCTTCCATTTCATCAAAGGGAGCAACCATGCACCAAAAACAGCCTCCTGCAAAGATAGCCGTTTCTTTTCCAGCCATCGTCATCCTAAAACTCCCCTTTCGCGCCTGCCATTTTATGTATTATATACCAGCAAGCCAAACGCCTTCAAATTCAAAAATCGTTTTCTATCTTTACTTTACAAATATTAAAAGGGGCACTTAGGAGTATACCCAAGTGCCCTTTTGTGTTAGATTCGTTAATTATAGTATCACACTTACAATGATCGCTGATAGGATGCTGACAAGAGTCGCACCGTAAAGCAGCTTCAAGCCGAAACGGGCTACAACATTTCCCTGTTTTTCATGAAGTCCTTTGACTGCACCGGCAATGATTCCAATTGATGAGAAATTGGCGAATGAAACCAAGAAAACCGAAACGATCCCTATCGTTCTTTCACTCAAGGCTGCTGATGCGTCCCCTAAGCTCAGCATGGCAACGAATTCATTGGTTACCAGTTTCGTCGCCATGATTCCGCCAGCAGTCACGGTCTCGGAAATCGGTATACCCATGATAAAGGCAAACGGTGCAAAGATATACCCCATGATGTCTTGGAAGCTGATGCCGAAAATCATGTCGAATAAGCTATTGATCCCTGCGATTAATGCAACGAAACCAATTAACATCGCTGCTACAGTGATAGCAACTTTAAATCCATCCATGATATATTCCCCAAGCATTTCGAAGAAAGACTGCTTCTCTGCCCCTTCTTCAACAGGGAGAATATCCTCTTCATCCGTTACGGTATAAGGATTGATAATGGATGCGATGATAAATCCACCAAACATGTTAATAACAATTGCCGTCACAACATACTTTGGTTCAATCATCGTCATATATGCGCCGACGATCGACATCGATACAGTTGACATCGCTGATGCACAAAGCGTATACATGCGAGATGGCGGAATGGCACCGAGTTGTTTTTTCAAGGTTATGAAAACCTCGGATTGGCCCACTATTGCTGATGCTACCGCATTGTAAGATTCCAATTTACCCATTCCATTCACCTTACTTAGAAGGAATCCAATCCACTTCATGATGAACGGAAGGATCTTGAAGTGCTGTAAAATCCCGATTAATGCTGAGATGAATACGATAGGAAGAAGGACATTTAAAAAGAAAGGCGACGCTCCTTCGTTCACAATCCCGCCAAATACAAAGGTTATCCCTTCATTTGCCCATTCTAAGAGTTTTCCGAAACCATCGGCAATCGAATTGATGATCACTAAGCCAAACTTCGTGTTTAATAATAAATAAGTTAAAATAAGCTGAATGACCACCATGAGGATGATCGGTTTAATTTTAACTTTCTTCCGGTCACTGCTGGCTAAGATAGCTAGTCCAAAAACAATAAGCAGTCCTAAAATTGCAATCAGAAATTTCATATATTCTGCCTCCACTAAGGGTGAATTTAATGTTCGTGCATTAATAGTAGGATACCCTCAAAAAATTTATGCAAACGTTTTCTCTTTCATCCAAAATACATGTACGTACCTCTCCAGAAGTCTATATTAAACTAATATTTTTTTAAGTGCAATTATTATTTCCCTTTTTAAAATAACAATTAGTGACAATAAGCGTTTCTTGAATTAAAAAAGAAGGCTCCCCATCGAAGGGAACCTTCTCTTTCCTTAAATAGTTTCGACTATTTAGGCAGCTGTTTTTCTGGATATCATCGTTGTCGCTAATCCAGCGCCTCCAATTACAAAGATGATGATGGATGCGGCCAAGCCACCTGCCCCTTGATAAAAGTCGATGAATTTCCCTGCAAAAGAGTCTCTGCCTTGGAAACCGCCACCGCTTGGCATCTCCCCTGGAGTCCCGGAACCATTTGGCCCTCCTTGTGGAGTGCCCTGCGTATCATTAGATGCCGTTTCCGTAGATGAATCATCGGTCGCCGTACTGCTATTAGCCGATTCTTCCGTATCATCCGTTTCTGTTGTGTTGCGATCGGCAGGCTGACCCATCACCGCCTGTCGGTTCATGGGTTCAGTGCCGCTGCCATCCACATACATCATGATCCCGATGACTGCTTGGGCCATTAAAAGGATAGAAGCAAATATTCCAACCAAAAAGTGTAACTTACCAAGTCTTTTCATTAATGATTCCCCTCCGAAAATAACTGTATTTATAAGATGATTATCTAAAAAGACCCTTAACTTTTCCTTAAGCAACAAGGAAAAAATTAAGGGTCTTTTACTATTGGATGACTTCTTAAGGCGGATTAATTTTTCCTTTGATTTCTCGGAAAAGTGATTTCGAAACGGGTGCGTTCATTCAGTTCACTCGTAACCTTGATGTTCCCTTGATGTATGTTTACAATCCATTTGGCTATGGATAGACCTAAGCCTGAGCCTTCATTTGCTGAACGGGATTGCTCCACTTGATAAAAACGGTTAAAAATCAAGGGGAGATCTTCCTGCGGAATGCCTTTCCCATTATCCTCCACAGTAAGAATGATGGATGAAGCATTCTTGATGCAGGATAGGGAAATCTTCCCGCCTTCCTCGGTGAATTTCATGGCATTATCCACCAATATAACCAACAGCTGATGAATTCTCTCTTTATCACCATGAAACACCACTTGTTCGGGAGCATGGCTAATGATTGATTTTTCTTGAAAAGATGCTATATCCGTATACTGTTCCACGATATCCATAAGTAAGTCATCAAGGAAAAAGTTTGATTTCTTAACCTCCATTTGATTTGAATCCGTTCTGGTCAAGGTCAAAAGTCCGTTTACAAGCTTATTCAATCGCCGGACTTCTTTCGAAATGATGGATATATCAACGGCTTTTTCCTCGATTGTCGCGTTCGGTGATTGAAACAGCAAATCAGCCCGCGATTGTATGACAGCAAGAGGCGTTCTAATTTCATGCGAAGCATCCGAGACAAACTGCTGCTGCTGATCCCAGGATTTCTTGACCGGGATCAAAGCCCGTCCTGCCAGAAGATAGCCTGCTCCAACCGCCACTAGACTTCCAATTCCTCCACCAACAAACAATATGAGCAGCAAGCGATCGAGCATTTCCTTTTCAGTATCCACATTCCTGATGAATTGCACGGCCATCTCTCCATACCCCGTATCGACCTGGGTGGAGAGGGCCCGATACGTGTATCCATTCACCGATATTTCTTCAATGTCATCAAATGTTTTAGGGAAAAATTGTTTTTCATTGACCTTAAAAAAATTGTCTACACTCAGTCTTGGCTCAATGATCGTATCATCCGGTCCCCAAACGATGACACTTGGCCCCGGACCTAAGAGGAACTCACCTTGCGGACGTCCGCCTGGCATGCCGCCATTATTGAAATCCCTGTAATCCTTTATAAGTGAATCATTTACATCCTTATAGATCTGGTCTTCCGTATAGAAATAAATCGTTCTGCTTAATATGGCTATTAAGACAATAAAGACGATAGAATTCAATAATGTTAGTTGAAGCCGTGTTTTTTGGAACATAATGATCCCCTTATGGTTGTTTTAGCATATAACCAATACCGCGTACGGTTTGAATATCTTTATGATAATTGAAAGGTTCCAATTTTTTTCTAAGGTGATGGATGAACACTTCGACAATGGCAATCGTCGTATCTGAATCAAACCCCCAAATACGGTCGAAAATTTGCTCACGGGTCAATATTTTCCCATTATTTTGAATTAGGTACTCCAGTAATTCAAACTGTTTCAAGGTCATTTTAATGACCTTTCCATCAACTAAAATATCCTTTTCCTTTTCCAGCAGTTCAATACCACGGTATTTTACATGCTGCGCAAGCGATATAATGCCGCTCCTTCGAAGCAGGGCACGAATCCTGGCCTTAAGTTCCGGTGCCTGGAACGGCTTGACTAAATAATCATCGCCACCCATTTCCAATCCTTTGACACGATCCTCAAGAGCATCTTTTGCCGTCAAAAACAAGACACTTGTATCGATTTTTGCGTCCCTGATTTTCCGTACGATTTCAAATCCATCGATTCCCGGAAGCATTACATCCAAAATGATGATATCGTATATACTTTGCTGAGCCATGAATAGCCCATCTTCCCCATTGTCTGCTGTATCGACTTCATATTCATCAGTCAGAATCTGTCGGATCGATTCTAATAATGAAACATTATCCTCTACCACCAAAACCTTCATTCAGGGTACCTCCCAGCCGCTTCAATTGTGATATATATGTTGATTTTATCCTTTTTCATATGCAAAAGAAAGCGGGCTTTTAATCGCCTGCTTTCTCTCAAATTGTATGTTCATTCGTGACGCAGTGCTTGAATTGGATTTAACCTGGATGCCTTATTGGCAGGAAATACACCAAATATTATCCCGATTAAAATGGAGAATAAGAAGGCAAACAATGTCACCGACCATGAATAACTAATCGTTAAGCTTGAAAAAGCTGAAATCAATTTTGCGATTCCCAAGCCAATTCCAACTCCCAACAGTCCTCCGAAGCAGCTCAAGACCATCGCTTCAATTAAAAACTGAAGAAGGATCGATTTCCGATTTGCCCCAATTGCTTTTCTAATCCCGATTTCCTTCGTCCTCTCCGAGACGGAAACCAGCATGATATTCATGATCCCGATTCCGCCTACCAGTAACGAAATACTCGCAATACCGCCAAGCATGAGTGTGAACGTGTCCGACACGGAGCTCATTGTATCCATCAGATCTTCTTGATTGGATACCGAATAGTTATCACTCTGTTCCGGGAATGATGTGGTCATCGTACCTTGTACCTGGTACATCGCCCTATCTATGATATTCTCGTTCTCCGCTTTTAAATAGACGGTTCCGATTGTCGTGCTGCCTGTAGCCCTTTCGGCAGTGGTGATCGGGGCAATGATTACATCATCCCCGCTCGATCCCATTGAGGTGCCTACAGATTTCAGCACACCGATCACGCGATAAGAAACGCCGCCGATGAGAACGTTCTGGTCCACGGCTTTTTGATTTTCAAAAAGCGTGGCGGCTGTATCTGATCCCAGGACAACGACCTTGGAGCGTAATTCCGTTTCCATATCCGTCAAAAACCGGCCTTGACTGAGCTCCAGATCCCTGACTGATAAGTAGGATGAAGATGCACCGGTCATTGAAACCTGTGCCGTAGCTTCTCCATTCTTAGCATAAACGCGTCCAGTGACCACAGGCGCCACTTCCGATATCCCGTTCAGCTCTTTAAACTGTTCAATTGTATCATCCGTCAGCTCCACGGAGTCGGTATCCGTGACACTTACCGTTATCAGGTTCGTTCCCAGGCTATTGATCTCATCCTGAACGGACTGTGAGGAACCCTGCCCAATCGAAACAAGGACGATTACGGAGGCAACTCCAATTATGATCCCAAGCATGGTTAAAAATGCTCTGACTTTATTGGTTTTGATACTGCGTATAGCCATCTTCATAGATTCGCTCAGGTTCAATCCAATCACCTCCGTTTTCAAATAGCTGACCATCCTGTATCCGGACGACACGAGTCGCTTCTTTAGCAACTTCCAAGTCATGGGTTATAAGAATGATTGTTTGTCCCTTTCCGTTCAATTCTTTCAGCATCTGCAGCACTTCTTTACTCGTTTTACTATCAAGTGCCCCCGTCGGCTCATCCGCCAATAAAACGGGAGGGTTACCGGCAAGTGCCCTTGCAATCGCAACTCTTTGCTGCTGTCCACCCGACAGTTGGGTCGGCAGGTGATTCTTCCGGTCACTCAGGCCGACCATATCAAGGCATGCATTGGCCACTTCCCTTCTTTCCTTCACGCTTGCCCCTCTATAAACCAGGGGAAGTTCGACATTCTCCAACGCTGTCAGTTTTGCCAACAGGTTGAAATTTTGAAAGATAAATCCGATTTTAATATTACGAATGGCAGCCAGCTCATTATCCTTCATCTTTTCCACTTCTTTTCCATCGAGAAGATATTCACCTATGTCAGGCTTGTCAAGGCAGCCAATCATATTCATGAACGTCGATTTCCCTGATCCGGAAGGACCGATGATTGAAATGAAATCGCCTTTATCGATTGTAAGACAGACATCTTGAAGGGCGTTGACCGTTTCACCGCCTAATTCATAAGATTTAGACATGTTCTTAATTTTTATGATGGGTTTCGCCATTTTACTGACCTCCCTTGCCACTCGGCATTCCGCCACCGCTTGGCATCCCGCCGCTCGGAACTCCGCTGCCGCTCTGCATTCTTATTTCGCCTCCTTGGCCTCCCCTCATTCCTTCGCCGCCACTGCCAGTGGAGCTTTCATTGATGGTGATGGGCAAGGAAACGAACTGTCCCTCTTCAAGACCCGAAGTTATTTCAATATACTTATCGTTGCTGATCCCAGTCTCAACCACTTTTTTTGTACTGGCAGCTCCTTCAGTTGTACCGGATTGTTGTATATTCACATATTTCTCTTCACCTTCAATTTGGACTGCTTCAATCGGAACATATAAAGCATCTTTTACACTATTCGTCAAAATGCTCACCTCAGTCGACATCCCAATTTTTATATCGCCGGGTTTGTCAATTTTGATAGTGACATCGAACGTAGAAACTCCATTCTCATATGTACCTTCCTTTGCTACACTGGTCACTTCACCCGTAAACGTTTCATCTTCAAAAGCACTGGCTTTAATTTCAACTGTTTGTCCTTTTTTAACACTTGGAACATCCAATTCATCAACACTGATCGTGGTTTTCAATTTTTTATAATCCGTAACATGTGCCACCACTTCACTGCTTGATACGCGATCTCCTTCTTCTACATCCAATGTTGTCACGGTACCATCGAATGGTGCCGTTATCGGGTCACTTCCATCCGTGAAGGTAATGAGTTCATCGCCTTTCTCAACCAATTCATTCTTCGCTACAAGGACTTCATCCACTTCATCCGTTACCGAGGAAGTGATGTCCTCACTATTGATTGCGGCGACCGATCCGGAACCGCTTATTTGAACTTCAAGATCTCCCTTTTCAACTGTAGCCGTCACCGACTTTGCAATTACAGGCTCAGCATTGTCCTTCATGAAAAACCAAACGCATCCACCAATCGCAAGAACTAAAACCGTGCCTATCATTATCAACTTTTTCATCACTTTTCTCCTTTCAGATTTCCTTCATTGAAACCAGTATCGTGAAAGAAGCTTAACTTTTCCTTAATGGCCATGTGTTTGATATCAATCAGCAAGCAGCTTTTGCTTGTACGTAACAATAAAAAACTATGTCGAACGAAAAATGGTTTATTTTCAGCATTTAAATTTACAATATATTCTGAAAAATATATACTGATACTGTTATCGGAAATTGGTAATGAAAACCAAATCAATGATGATGAAGGGGGAACCAACTTGGCATCAAACGATTCAATCGCTAAGGAAACCGAGGTAAGCGCTTCCACGGACTACACCAAGATCGTCCAATCACAATCTTTTCAAGAACTCTTAAGGAAAAAACGCAATTTCATCGTCCCGCTATCCATCTTTTTCATGGTCTTTTATTTCACCCTACCCATACTAACTTCCTATTCTAAAGTTCTTAACTCCTATGCTTTCGGGGCAATCAGCTGGGCCTGGATCTTTGCCTTCGCTCAATTTATCATGACCTGGACATTATGCATCCTCTATTCCAAAAAAGCTGCGACATTTGACCGATTAGTAGAAAAAATCGTTAAAGAAGCGAAAGGATAAAGGTGAATTCACAATGAATATACTTGCTTTTATTTTATTTCTAATCATTGTCGGACTAACATTGGTCATTACCTATTTTGCTTCACGGCGCACCAAAACGACCGCGGACTTTTATACGGCTGACAGCAGCCTTACTGGCTGGCAGAATGGCTGGGCCATTGCGGGAGATTATATGTCCGCCGCCTCATTTTTGGGGATAGCTGGCATGGTCGCACTCTCCGGATTTGATGGTTTTTTCTATAGCATAGGTTTTCTCGTTGCGTATCTGGTCGTTCTTTATATCGTGGCCGAACCGCTCCGTAACCTTGGCAAGTATACATTGGCGGACATGATCGCTGCCCGTTTCAATGAAAAGAAAGTACGCGGGGTTGCTGCCCTTAACACCATTTCGATTTCAACCTTTTATATGATCGCCCAATTAGTCGGTGCAGGTGCACTTATAAAACTCTTACTTGGAATTGATTATCTTTACTCCGTCATCATTGTAGGTATTTTAATGACCGTCTATGTCGTATTTGGCGGTATGACGGCTACCAGTTGGGTCCAAATCGTTAAAGCCGTTTTATTGATGGCAGGTACATTCATCATCTCCATCATCGTGTTGGCGAAATTCGACTTTAGCGTGATCGAGATGTTCAAGCAAATGAAAACAGCCACTCCTTTGGGCGGGGATTTCCTCAACCCAGGTAACAAATTCAAGGATCCTTTGGATACTTTATCCCTTAATTTAGCGCTTGTACTCGGTACAGCTGGACTGCCTCACATTCTCATCCGTTTCTTTACGGTGAAAGACGCCATCACAGCCCGTAAGTCCGTAGTATATGCCACGTGGATCATTGGCATCTTTTATATAATGACCATTTTCCTCGGCTTTGGAGCGGCAGCTTTTGTTGGATACGACAAAATCATAGCCGCGAATGCAGCCGGTAATATGGCTGCTCCGCTACTTGCCGAAGCTATTGGGGGTGACTTCCTGTTCGCCTTCGTCTCTGCTGTTGCTTTCGCAACCATTTTAGCGGTTGTAGCAGGTCTCGTCCTATCGGCAGCATCTGCTTTTGCCCATGACTTCTATGGCCACATCATCCGGAAAGGCCAAGCCACTGACAAGGAACAAGTCGTTGCAGCTCGTTGGGCATCCATCGGAGTATCCGTCCTTTCCATCATCCTTGCCTTATTTGCCCAAAACATGAATGTCGCCTTCCTTGTTTCACTTGCCTTTGCCGTCGCTGCCAGTGCCAATCTGCCAATCATTGTCTTCACGGTATTCTGGAAACGTTTTAACACTGCCGGGGCTGTCACGGGCATGATAGTTGGACTGGTCAGTTCTTTATTGCTTGTATTCCTAAGTCCCAATGTCTGGTCACCGGTAGAGGGAGCGGCAATATTCGTTGGGGAGCCATTATTCCCGCTTGCCAATCCAGGCATCATCTCCATCCCGATTGGTTTTATCGCAGCCATCGCCGGAACACTTCTGTCAAGCAAGAAAGCTGATGCCAAAAAATACGACGAAATCTTGGTCACTGCTAACACTGGGATGAAAGATCCCATATAAGCTAGATTTATTATTATTTTAAAATATCAAAAAAAGAAAGGAGATCAGGGTGTTCGACCTGCTCTCCTTTCTTTTTATTCAGAACATATTCATCAGGAATATTCCCGCTAGCTTCTCAATCTTAACTTCCTTCTATTGTACTTAGTTACTAACTGGTTCATGACTTCTGCAAAGATCAGCCCCATCGCAATGGCACCAGCCAGCATGAAGACCTTGGCCGCCAGCTGAACGGCGACATAAAAATCATTTCCGACAAAATGCTTCATCGCATCATATGACAAACCTCCAGGCACTAGGGGGATGATTCCCGATACATTGAAAATCGTAATCGGCGTTTTATACCTTTTAGCAAAATACTGGCTGATGACCGCAACGATAAATGCAGCCGCTAAAGTTGCAATGATGCTGTTTATCTCATTTTCAACCAAAGCAAAGTATAAGATCCACCCCAACATCCCTACGAAACCACATTGAAACAATGAATTTTTTGGTACATTGAAGATGACTCCAAAGGCGGCTGAGGCAATGAAACTGGTAATAAGCTGTGCAATCATCATTCTTCCTCCCCTAAAATCATAAGAAAACAAACGCAGCCGATATTCCTGCCCCAATGGCTAAAGCAGTCAAACCTGCATCCGCACCCTTGGATAGACCCGAAACCAAATGCCCTGCAATTAAATCCCTGGCTGCATTCGTAATTAACAGCCCTGGCACAAGCGGCATCACCGCTCCAATGATTATCGTGTCCAGATGACTTCCAACTCCAATCTGGACAAAGAACATAGCTACTAATCCTACGACTAAAGAGGCGATGAATTCAGCAAAGAAACGAACTTCCAGTAACCAGTGCAAATAAAGCAGGCAAGAGAATCCCATTCCTCCAGCTATACAGGACCAGATGAAATCACTCCACTGTCCTTGGAACATGATTAAAAAGCAGCCGCTCGCTATAAATGCAGCAAAGACCTGTACCCACATGGGATACCCCATCCCGGCCTTTTCGATTTGTTTTAACCGTAAATATGCTTCCTCGGGTGTCATTTCCTTGCTGGAAATGCTTCGGGATATACTGTTAACCAGCGTTACCTTATGTAAATCTGTAGATCGTTGGGAAACTCGGATCAATTTTGAAGCTGGATGCATGCCATCCAGCGAAAAAATAATTCCAGTAGGGGTCGAAAAACTGTGTGATTCACCGCACCCAAACGCTGCAGCGATCCTAACCATCGTATCTTCCACCCTTGATGTTTCCGCTCCGTTCTGAAGCATGATTTTTCCCGCAAGTAAACATACATCTATAATTTCATTGTATGGTAAACGATCATCCATTTTATCCTCTCCATCACTTCCTGCATGAGTTTCTCTCAATAACAGATAACGATCACACCAATTTAAATCCACCTCATAATAGCCCAATTCCTGTGAAAAGGATATAAAAATATTACCTATTTAATTTATCAATTCCATTAACCTTCACTACTATCTTTCTTAGTACCAGTATTCCCTTTATTTCCTGCCAAAACCGTTTAGTTAAAAGAAAATTCAATTATATTCATAATTAAAAGGAATGCAGGCACTGCATCCCCCTTTTCCTATCCTGTACGGCTATACTCCCTTTTGAATGAAGCAATTCACTGTTTCATTAAACAAATCGCTTTCTTCCATAAATGGACAATGACAACTATCTTCAAAGATTACTAGTTTGGAGTTAGGAATGTTTTTATGCAAATGTTCGCCTGCAGCTACAGGAATGACTTTTTCATGCCTTCCAAAACAGAGTAGTGTCGGAATATTGATTTCTGGCAAGAATTCACGATAGTCCACAATCGATTGGTCAAATAGAATGCTACTGGCGATGGATTCCGGCATTTTGGTCACTTCCTTAAGCATCCAGCTTGCATCCTCTGCAGTTAATTCATTGTTGAACATGGAAGCAAGGAAGCTTTGCAAAAACGAGGAACGATTCGTTTGTATTTCAGTCATGAAGGCAATCAACGTATCCATATCAAATGCGCCGATCTTGAAATCGGGCCACTTGAAATCAGATGCCAATTCATCCACAATCACGGTTGAATGAATATTTTCCTCACCGAATTGCTTAAGATACTCCCAGACGACAAATGCCCCCATCGACCAGCCTACAAGTATGACATCCCTTAATCCCAGTTCAACTATGAACGCATGAAGATCTTTTGCATAAACGGAGACCGTATTTCCGTAATGTACATGATTTGACTGGCCATGGCTTCTTAAATCAAGTAAGATCGTTCTATATTTTTCTGAAAAGTACGGAAGCTGCCTTTTAAAGAACCGGCTGCTCATCCACACACCATGGATAAAGATAATCGGTTTCCCATGTCCCTTTTCTTCATAAAATAACCGAACGCCTTCTTCCACCTCAATAAATGCCATTCTATCCCTCCTTCTTGATATTTTCACCATTCATTCCCCATTATTATTTATTGCATTTCTTCTTTTAACATTCCTTCCTATAAAAATATATTGTCAAACCTGATTTTAGAGTTGATAATGAAGTATATTTTTATTGATATCTTCATCCTGAAAGGACGGAATTTTAATGAAGAGTTTTATCAAAAACTATCGATCCTCTTTAATACTGCTCACTGCCATTATTATCGGCGGGATAGCGGGTGTAGTTTTCGGGGATAAAACCTCGATCATACAGCCTCTAGGGGACTTATTCTTAAATCTGATGTTCACGATCATCGTGCCATTGGTATTTTTCAGCATTGCTTCAGCGATTGCCAATATGAGCGGAATGAAGCGTCTCGGAAAAATCATGGGAAGTATCGTTCTCGTATTCCTGACAACAGCCGCTTTGGCTGCCGTCATTGGATTTATTGGGACAACCATTGTCAATCCGTTGGAAGGCACAGATACGACAGCCATTAAAGAACTGATGGAAAACAGTTCCCCTGAAGAGACCATAGAAGAAGTATCTTTCTTCAGTCAACTGGTCAACACGGTAACCGTTTCCGATTTCCCAGAACTGTTCTCCAGAAGCAATATGCTTCAGCTTATCGTTTTCTCAGTACTAATCGGACTTTCCACTGCACTGGTCGGTGAGAAAGCAAGACCGATTACTGAGTTTTTGACAGCGGGTACAGCTGTCATGATGAAGGTCGTCAAAATCGTGATGTACTATGCTCCAATTGGACTTGGTGCTTATTTTGCGGCGATTATCGGGCAGCTTGGGCCGCAGATTTTAGAAGGCTATGCTCGCACTTTCATTCTTTATCTAGTCTTGGCCTTGATTTATTATTTTGGCTTCTTCACTTTGTATGCCTTTATCGCAGGCGGGAAAGATGGAGTTAAGTTATTTTGGAAAAATGCCCTGACACCATCCATTACAGCCATCGCCACTTGTTCTAGTGCCGCTTCCATTCCAGTCAATCTGGAATCGGTCAAGAAAATGGGCGTGCCTAAGGATATAGCGGAGACTGTCATCCCACTCGGAGCCAACACTCATAAAGATGGTTCGGTATTCGGCGGGGTATTGAAAATCGTTTTCCTATTCAGCTTATTTGGAAAGGATATGACAAGCATTTCAAGCATTTTAAGTATACTTGCTGTTGCCTTTTTGGTTGGAGCTGTTATGGGTGCCATTCCTGGAGGCGGCATGATTGGGGAAATGCTGATTCTTAGTGTTTTCGGCTTCCCTGTGGAAGTCCTGCCTATCATTGCCGTTATATCAACAATCATCGATGCTCCCGCTACACTGCTTAACTCAACAGGAAACACGGTTTGTGCCATGCTTGTCACAAGGCTTGTTGAGGGGAAAAACTGGTTAAAACAAACTTTCGTTAAAGAAAACTCAGCTGTATGATTCTTATAACTGACTGGCTCCTGGTTAAACAGGAGCCAGTTTTTTCATTTTCACGACTTTTGACAAGGGGTTCCTTCCCCTTACATAGAATTAAAGATTGAAGGAGGGAATGGAATGTTAATGAAATGCCTACCTGCCGCAATCCTTATCACGGGACTAGCATATATTTTTCTTATACCGGAAGAGCCTTTGATCATCAAAATACTGTTCAAGATACTCCCCATGTTATTGATTTTGCTCTACGCCCGGACAAATGTGAGAAGACGGGATCGTTACCAATCCTTAATCTTTCTTGGTTTATTCTTTTGCATGCTTGGAGATGGTTTGTTGATTTGGTTCGTCATCGGGCTTTCCGCCTTCTTGATCGGCCACCTTTTCTATATTACGGCATTCTTTGGACTATGGAACTTTTCATGGCTCCGATTTGCGACGATTGTTCCGATTAGCATTTACTCCACTTGGATTAGCCGTGAAATTGTACATTCGTTAATTGAAAAAGGTGAACATAACCTCATCATCCCTGTGATCTGTTATGTAACGGTCATCTCCCTCATGGGCTGGGCGGCATTTATGACCGGAAATACGGCCGCAATCATCGGCGGGGTCCTATTCGTGATTTCCGACTCCATTTTATCTTGGAACAAATTTATCGATGATGTTGCCTATTCTGGCCCAATTATCATGCTTACCTACTATGCAGCCCAGTTTTGCATCGCTAACAGCATTCGCATGAAACCTTCCTTTCATTTATCGAAAGGTTTGAAAAGTGAACGGCCTATCCAGTGAATCTGAATGTCCAATCGTTCCACATGAAACATTTATATTACAAAAAAAGGCGTTCACAGCCCTGCTTGAACTGTGACGCCTTTATTTAACCTTTAATTTTCTTAATGAAGACTACTTTTAAATAATCGCCTTCCTTATATTCCCTTATCGTTTTAAAATCAGCCGGTAATGAGAATTCTTCCATGATCTCATATTTTCCATTCATTTCCTTAAAAGCAACATCAATGAAGCTCTTGAATTTTTTTATGTCAAACGTACTGCAATTAGTTGAGGCGATAATGATCCCATTGTCTTCCGTAATGGAAATGGTATCCTTCAATAGATTGGCATAGTCTTTCCCGGCACTGAAAGTAAACTTCTTCGATTTGGCAAAGCTGGGCGGATCGAGGATGACCATTTCAAATTTCAAAGCCTTCTTCACTGCATATTTAAAATACTTGAAAACATCCATCACCACGATATTGTGAGCTTCGGGATCTATTCCATTCACACTGAACTGCTCGATCGTCTTTGGTAAACTGCGATTCGCCAGGTCGACACTAGTTGTTTTAACAGCACCGCCTAAAGCGGCAAACACGGAGAATGCTCCCGTATAGGAGAACATATTCAACACGGTTTTCCCTTTTGCGTATTCATCCCGGATTTTCCTTCTGACATCGCGTTGATCAAGGAAGACACCGACCATTGCCCCATCATTCAGATAAACAGCAAAATGGACTCCATTCTCCTTTACAAGAAGCGGAAATGCCGGCTGTTCGCCCATGACAAAATCGTCTTCATCCACGTACTGCCCCTTTGTATCAAAGCGTTTCTTCTGATAAATCGATTTGACCTCGACCGTTTCCTGCAATGCCTTAATGATGTAGTCCTTAAAGGAATATATCCCTTTGCTATACCAGCTAATGACATAGTGACCATCATAATGATCAATGATTAAACCGCCAATTCCATCACCTTCCCCATTAAACAAGCGGAAAGCTGTAGTCTCCCCATCTTCAAAAAAAGACTTTCGGAATTCATATGCTGCCTGGATTTTGCCGTTGAAGAAGGATTGATCGATCTTTTCATTTTCTCTTCGGGTCAATACCCAGCCATAGCCCTTATTCTGTTTACCATAATAACCTTTTGCCAGAAAGCGGTTGTTTTCATCCACCAAACGCACCAAGGACCCCTCTTCCTGAAGGTCATTAAGGTTGGCTATCGACTCTTTAACAATCAAGGGAAAACCCTTGGCGATTTTACTCACGAACTTAGCTTTCACTTTTATATCGATTTCTTTTACCATCTATATCATCCTATCTATGCAATTGCTTTCCTCCCCATTTTACCCTAATCCCTTTATAAATAAAAACCAGCCCGGTTCCTTAACCAGGCTGGTTTCTTAAGAAAACTTTGATTATGAAACTTCCAAATGAAGATCGCCTGGCTTAACTTTACCCATCATCTTCAATACCCGATGCAAGGCAAGTGTGATTACAGCTGGCAATACCATACCCACTGCCACATAAACCAAGAACGTGTACAGCCCCTGACCAGTTATGATGGCAATCGGGGCAATCATTGAACTTAACCCCATGCCTCCAAGCTCATACGGCACTTGAAAATCGAATGCCAGGGTAGCGATAGGCGCACAGATGATTGCCGCCACAAAAGGAGGAATTACATATAATGGCTTTTTGATCAAGTTAGGAAATTGGACTTTTGGTGTAACGACCATCTGTGCCAGGAACCCGCCCATATCATTATCTTTATAAGACATGACAGTGAACCCGACAAACTGAACGGTACATCCGATTAGAGCTGCAGCACTGGAAACGGGATCTAATTGCAGGGCGATCGCCAGTGCAGCGGAAGACGCCGGTGTCATCAATAAAATGCTCCATACCAAGGCTATGACCATGGAACCGATTAAGGGAGAACCCTCGACCGCAGCGGTGGTTTGACTGCTTATCCATGTTAGGAGCGGAGTGGTGACAAGAGCCAGGCCATATCCAGAAACTCCACCGACCAGAACAGCGCCCATTGGGATGGCCATGATGTCCAACTTCGTTTTGCCGATTAGGCGCTTACCTATATATGTTGCAATCACTGCCGCCAAGACAGCACTTAGTGGCTGACCCGTTACAATCGTGAAGGCACCCTCAGCAGTTCTGTGAATGGCAGCACCTCCAACAGCACTTGAAGCCATGGCACTAAAGATAATTAATGAATTTCCTCCGAGCTGATATGCGATACCTGCTCCTAAAGCTGGCGCTAGCAAGACCTTGGCAGCCCCGCCTATTGCCATGAAGACCTCCCAGCCTAAATAGCCCCCTATGGATTCAAACAATAACCCGATCCCTAATGTAACCAAGACTGCGTTGGCTATCCCTGTTGATGCCTTGTACATTCGATCGCTGATGTATTCTTTCCTGCTCACTTTATCTCCACTCCTTATTAATTATCTGAATATTCAATTTAGGAAAAACAAAAAAAAAAAATAAAGGTCTTCATTAAAAAAGCCTATCAAGTATATCGTACCGCTGCCTAAATGTCTGCTAATGTCTGTTCGTATAATAACATGAATTTTCTGATAATGTAAGTGATATTTTTATTCTAAAAAAATAAAAGCGCTTTCAAAAATAAAGATTTAACACATTACTATTCAATAAAAACTAATGATTTATTATTCCAAAATAATTTATCCCCATTTTAAGATGTCTATATGGAGATATTTCGGTACATTTGCGACCAAAAAAAAAGAACCCGATTAAGGATTCTCCCATTAGCTGGATTTATGACTTTTCTAATAGATACCCATCCTATTTTTGAAAACCTTCCAATTTAGCAAAAGTTTCCTTCAAATATTGGTAAAACAATTTCTCCGTGGGCATCAGTTCCCTATCAGTTGGAACGATGACACCTACAGCCCTGGTAACAGAAGGTTCCTCCAGCGGCAATTTAACCGTAAAACGCGGCAAGCTATCGACTAAGGAAATCTCAGGTATCAAGGTTATACCCAGACCTGCTGCCACCAGGCCTTTTATGGCATCAGTATCTTTTCCTTCAAATGCCACTTCCGGTTCAAAGCCATGCAGTTTGCAAGCTTTCATAACGAGATCCCTTAATACATAACCCTTTGGAGATAGGATGAACGGGTTTCCTTGAAGCTCATTCAAGTGTAGTGATTTCTTCAAGGCCAAAGGATGACTCTCTGGTAAAAGGGCAACTAACTTCTCAATAAATAGCGTTTCACCTTTGATTTTCTTTTCATTCATCGGCAGAGGACCGATCAAGGCCATGTTAATGTTACCTTTTATTACCGAATCTATCAGGTATCGATATGAACCTTGTTTCAATGTGAATTTTGCCTGCGGATAACTTTCCCTGAAGTCGGAAATGACCCTTGGCAATACATAAGAAGCTAAACTGCTGGGAAAGCCAATCCGGATTGTCCCTTTTTCTGGGTGCAGGCTTTCAGCCATCTCACGTTTGGCACGATCGATTATATCCATAGCTTGCTCCATATTCGCTAAAAAGGTATGTCCGATAGGCGTCAATCTAATCTTTCGGCCATCCCTGATAAATAGTGGCACGCCTAATTCTTCTTCTAAATTGTAGATTTGACGACTGACAGCTGACTGGGCAACATGCAAGTTCACTGCTGCTTCCGTCATATGTTCACGCTTTGCCACTTCAATGAAATATTCGATTTGCCTTAATTCCACTCTAAGCTCCCTCTTCCATATCAAAACAGCATGCTACTTATCTAATATTCAGATTGTTTGTTTTATTTTTAAATTATATCATGAAAGTATCATATAAAAACCGATATCTTATTCAATTAGTATTTTAAAACTACTATATTACCTTAAGGGAGAGAGAACAATGACCACTTCACAAGAAGTCGAGCATGAGGAATTACAAGTTGCCAAAGAGTTTGTAAGTCAAGTATACGCACAGGTAAAGGAGCGTAATCCTCACGAAAATGAGTTCCATCAAGCCGTAAAGGAGATATTCCTTTCACTGATCCCTGTTTTTGCAAAACATCCTGAATATATGAAAAGCGGGATATTGGAGAGGCTGGTTGAACCCGAAAGAATGATCACCTTCCGTGTTTCTTGGGTTGATGACCTGGGCAATGTTCAAGTAAACCGTGGTTTTCGTGTGCAATTCAACAGTGCAATCGGACCATTCAAAGGCGGTCTCCGATTCCATCCCACTGTCAATTCCAGCATCATAAAGTTTCTTGGTTTCGAGCAAATCTTTAAAAACTCTCTTACTGGCCAGCCGATCGGCGGGGGAAAAGGCGGGTCGGACTTCGATCCAAAAGGAAAATCGGACGCAGAAATCATGCGTTTTTGCCAAAGCTTCATGTCGGAACTATCTCGCTATATCGGCCCTGATACAGACGTACCAGCTGGTGACATCGGAGTCGGTGCAAGAGAGATTGGATACCTGTTCGGTCAATATAAAAAGATGCAAGGCAGCTACCATGCCGGTGTTCTAACTGGTAAAGGTATAAGTTACGGAGGAAGCTTGGCCCGTACAGAAGCGACTGGATATGGAACGGTTTACTTCGTCGAGGAGATGCTCAATGACAAAGGGTTACAATTCCATGGCAGCACTGCCGTTATTTCCGGATCTGGCAATGTATCCATTTATGCCATTGAAAAAGCTACACAGCTAGGCGCAAAAGTGGTTGCATGCAGCGATTCAAATGGCTACATATATGATGAAAATGGTCTTAACCTGGATACAGTTAAACGGTTAAAAGAAGTGGAACGAAAACGCTTGAGTGAATATGTCGATGCGCATCCGGAAGCTGTATATCATGAAGGGAGCTACGGTATTTGGTCTGTACCATGCGACATCGCACTGCCTTGTGCCACACAAAATGAAATCGATGAAGAAGCAGCAAAACTACTGGTCAAAAATAATGTGAAGGCGGTCGGTGAGGGTGCTAATATGCCTTCAACCCTTGAGGCCATTGATGTATTCCTTAATAACGGCATCCTTTTTGGACCAGCAAAAGCGGCCAATGCTGGCGGTGTAGCCGTGTCTGCACTCGAAATGGCCCAAAACAGCGCCAGGATGCCTTGGACTTTCGAAGAAGTCGATGCCAAGCTGCATGAAATCATGAAAAACATCTATAAAAACAGTGTAGAGGCTGCAGAAGCATATGGTGAGCCTGGCAACTTAGTTGTTGGGGCCAATATTGCCGGATTCCTTAAAGTGGCGGATGCGATGCTGACTCAAGGTATACTCTAGCAATCAGTTGATTTAGGAGGCGGTCCGACATGGGCCGCCTTACTTTTGTAAAAGAAGGATCTCACTTTCTTATACTCTCTCATTCATATCAATTCAAGCTGAATATCCACAATCAGATAACATCAATGGAATTAAAAAAGGAGTGCCGGAAAAGTTCCGGCACCCTCATTGTTTGTTTGACAATCATTCTTTGGTGACCAATTTCAATGGAACGGATATTGTGTCATCCACTTTGTCGCCTTTTAAGATTTTTTCAGCCGCATTAACCGCTTCTTCACCGATAAGTGCCGGTTGTTGGGCGATTGTAGCTTTTAGTTCACCGTTTTCAACTGCTTTCAATGCATCATCATTTCCGTCAAAACCAACCACGATGATGTCTTTTCCAGCTGCCTTGATTGCTTCAATGGCTCCTAGTGCCATTTCATCATTATGGGCGAATACCGCTTGGATGTCTTTATTGCCTTGCAGGATATTTTCCATGACGTTAAGCCCTTTTGTCCGGTCGAATTCCGCCGTTTGGCTTGTCTGGACATCTAACTGCTTGTCCGCAATATTGTGGAAACCTTTCCCGCGTTCACGAGTTGCAGATGCACCGGATACCCCTTCAAGTTCCACTACTTTCGCTTTTTCGCCAAGTTCCTTAACTAGATATTCTGCAGCCATTTCCCCGCCAGCCACATTGTCGGAAGCGATGAACGTTTCAATATCCCCTTCGTCTGAAGAGCGGTCAATCGTGATAACGGGAATGCCCGCTTCATTAGCTGATTGAACGGCTGAAGATATTGCCGCAGAGTCAGTAGGATTCACAAGAAGGACATCAACCTTTTGAAGGATTAGATCTTCAATTCCGCTGATTTGTTTTGCCGTATCATCTTGGGCGTCAACAACTGTGACTTTCATGCCTTTTTCTTTTGCTTCTTTTTCAATACCATCTTTTAAGGAAACGAAGAATGGATTGTTTAAAGTAGAGATGCTGACTCCGACTTTCACGTCTTTCATGGAGTCTTTCTTTTCCTTTTTATCATCTGTTAGACCAGAATCCATTGAACAGGCAGCCAAGACCATTAAAGAAAGAACCATGATGATCGATACTAATTTTTTCATTGATTACACCTCTTCTTATGATTTTTTACGGTCAAGTAAGACCGCGATTAATATAACTGCACCTTTCACCACTTGCTGGTAAAAAGAGGATACACCAAGTAAATTCATGCCGTTATTCAAGGTACCGATGATCAGGACACCGACCAGCGTTCCGAACAACCGACCTTTACCGCCTGAAAGGCTCGTTCCGCCCAGCACCACGGCTGCGATGGCATCCATTTCATAGGATTGGCCTGCCGTCGGCTGTGCCGAATTCAGACGGGATGTCAAAATGGCACCGGCAATGGCCGCCATCGTACCGGCCAGACCATAGATGGCCACCTTGACTCGGTCAACTTTAATCCCCGAAATACGGGAAGCCCTTTCATTTCCTCCAATGGCATAAGTTTTACGGCCAAAGGATGTTTTATGAAGCAGGAACCACAGGATTAAGAAAGCGATGACCATCACAACGGCCGGTACTGGCACTCCAAGGAAGTAACCTCTCCCAAGCATCTGGAACATAACGGAATCGCCAATTCCGGTAATCGGCTTTCCATCCGTATACACAAGCGTTAATCCCCGGAAAATCGTCATGGTGGCCAGTGTCACGATGAATGGTGCCATTTTTCCCTTTGAAACGAGTATCCCATTGATTACACCCATTATTGCACCTAGTAGAATGCCTACTAATATTGCTAAAATCGGATCTAATCCCGAGACCATCATACCAGCCATAAGTGCGCTGGATAGAGCTAAAATGGAACCGACGGACAAGTCGATGCCACCTGTCAATATGATAAAGGTCATTCCAAATGCAATAAGTGCATTGATGGAGGTTTGACGCAATAAATTCAATATATTATTCGGTTCCATGAATGATGGATTTAAAACGGTTATTACGATAAATAAAAGTACCAGGGCGAGTAAAGGACCGAATTTCTGCCAAATCCCGCTTTTCCCTGTAGCCTCAAGTTTCATCCTAGTTCCCTCCTGTCGCCAATGCCATAATTTTTTCTTGCGTCGCTTCCTGCTTTAACAATTCCCCAGCAATCTCACCTTCGTGAACGACAAGGATTCTATCACTCATTCCAATGACTTCCGGAAGCTCTGACGAAACCATGATGATGGCGATGCCTCGCTCCGTCAATTCATTCATCAACTCGTAAATTTCACGTTTTGCGCCAACATCTATGCCTCTGGTCGGTTCATCCATAATTAAAACTTTAGGGGAAGTCCCGATCCATTTGGCTATTACCACCTTCTGTTGATTTCCTCCGGATAGATTGCCGATTACCGTTTCAGCAGAAGATGTCTTTACATGAAGCCGCTTAATCATCATTTCGGCAAAGTTCATCTCATCTTCCGTTTTTACGATTCCGTTAGGAGCAAAACTTTTGAGATTCGGCAAGCCGATATTTTCCCTTACGGAAAAGTCCAGGATCAATCCCTCTTCTTTACGATTTTCCGTAATGAAAGCCAGGCCGTGTCGAACTGCATCCGTTGGTTTTCGTATGGAAACCTTCTTGCCTTCAATGGCGATTTCACCCCTGTCTATTTGGTCGACACCAAAAAGGGCACGCATTATTTCTGTTCTTCCTGCTCCCATCAATCCGGCGACACCGACAATCTCACCTTGGCGAACCGCGAAATGGATATCTTCAAAAAGCCCCTTTTTAGTTAAACCTTTTACATCAAGGACTATGTCGCCAAGGTTCGCTTCACGATGAGGAAAACGATCCTCCAGCTCCCGCCCTACCATTTTTTGAACGACTTCATCGAAATTTGTATCTGAAATTCTTTTCGTATCGACGGTTTTTCCGTCACGCATTACGGTGATCCTGTCACAAATGGCGAATATTTCTTCCATCCGATGAGAAATATAAACAAGCGATACACCCTTTTTGGTAAGACCCTTCATCACTTCAAAGAGCTTCTCTATTTCCCTATCAGTTAAAGCTGCTGTGGGCTCGTCCATGATGATGACTTCGGCATCCGTCATGAGCGCCTTGGCAATTTCAATCATTTGCTGTTCCCCGACAGAACAAAATCCGGCTTCCTTATCAAAAGGAAGGGAAATATTAAGTGTTTTAAAAATCTCGTTTGCACGCGCTTTCATTTGTTTCGTCTTCAGTACACCGAAGGCATTCACCATTTCCCTGCCGATAAATAGATTCTCCAGCACGGTCATTTCTGGCCAAATATTCAATTCCTGACGGATAAAGGCCATTCCCGCCTCTTCCGCTTCCTTTGAATCCTTGAATGAGGTTTCTTTACCGTTAATCTTGATCGTTCCTTGATCTTGTTTATGCAGCCCGGTCAAAATGTTCATCAAGGTTGATTTCCCCGCACCATTTTCTCCCATTAGCGCATGTACTTCCCCAGCCTCTAAAGAAAAATGAACACCTTCCAATACCTTGTTTTGACCAAATGCTTTATAAATATTGTGCATTTCGATTTGCATGCTCATCATCTCATTTCTTTAAAAGAATACTCCAGACTGCAATATGCAATTTGAATATGGCGTCGTCTCCCCGGTCCGGATTATTGCTTTTGCGTTGCTTGTCAGCCTTTTAAAATCCTCATGGGAAACATATTCAATCGCTGCTCCGAATTGCTGCTCCATATATTGATGCTGTTCCGGGTTTTTAACCTTCACTTCTGTGGCAGCGATAACTTTTTCAACAACCATATCTTCGTGAATTGCCCGGACGACATCTTGAAATGATGGTGTTCCAGGTGTCAATGCTAAGTCTATCTTACAAACTCCAGGTGGCACCGGCAGCCCGGCATCACCTACGACAATATAATCGGTATGACCAAGGTCAACCAGGACCTTGGCTATTGAACTATTGATGATTCCTTGACGTTTCATGCTTCAAAGCCCCTCTCGACCTCTATCCTTTGCGGCATGCCGCCTTGGGCTCCTAACTTCGTCACGGAAATGGATGCTGCCCGGTTCGCGAATACCAAACATTCGTCAAAACTTTTTCCTTCTGCAACAGCCACGGCAAAGGCAGCATTGAATGTATCCCCTGCGCCTGTCGTATCCACCGCTTCCACTTCAAAGCTTGGAACAACCTTTTCTTCATGTCCGTCAAAATAACGGACGCCATTTTTTCCTTCGGTAATGAATAATTTATTGGGATGCTCAGTCAAGACTTCTGTTCTATCTCTCCCATTGAATAGTATTTCGAATTCATGTTCATTTGGAGTAAGGAATGATGCCTGTTGAATGACAGCCTCACTTAGCTTGCGGGCGGGAGCTGGGTTCAAAAGTAATCTCTTTTGAAGCGTGCTGCACAACTCAGCCAGATATTCCACCGTTTCCTCAGGTATTTCCTGCTGAACCAACACGATATCCGATTCCTCTATTACCTTTTTCGCCTTTTGTACATATTCAGGAGTAATGAAATCATTCGCACCCTTTACGACAATAATGCTGTTATCACCTTCCGAAAGGGTAATGTGTGCTGTCCCTGAAGCGGAACCTGTAACCGGTTCCACATACTTCGTGTTTACATGATTTTTTTTCAGGTTATCTAAGATGATCTCTCCATACACATCATCTCCTACACATCCAACCATCGACACTTCTGCACCAAGACGTGCCGCTGCAACAGCCTGGTTGGCTCCCTTTCCTCCAGGAACCGTGATAAATGACTCCCCTAAAACCGTTTCACCAGCCATTGGCCGCTTGGCTGATGTCACAACTAAGTCCATTGAGGAACTTCCCACTACAGCAATTCTAATCATGTCTTCTCCGCCTTCCTTCTCGTTGTTTGTCTCTCCACAAAAGAAACAGGGAGCTTTTCATGTGTTACTTCCAATTTTTCTTGATTGATCCTTTTAATTAGCATTTCCGCGGCTTGTGCCCCCATCTCATAGGCTGGCTGCCTAATTGTAGATAACGGCGGGTGCAATAACGCTGTGAAGGCGATATCATCATAGCCGATCAATTGTATGTCTTCCGGTATCCGTATTCCCCGTTTTAAAATCTCTTGAAGTGCGGCGGCTGCAACAATATCATTACAAGCTATGATTCCATCCGTTTCCGGATATTGCTCGAACAGCTGCTTCACGCAAGTTTGGCCGCCTTGAAGAGTTAGGGATGAATCCATGACTTGCACGTTAACTTTTGCTTGTTTCAATTCTTCGTATGCTGCCATGTACCGTTCATAAACAGGCTTTATTTCGACTGGCCCCCTAATGAGGACGATATTCGTACTGCCTCTATCCAGCAATACGCGTGCTGCCAGCTTACCGCCTGTCTTTTGATCAGAATAAACAGCTGGTAATTTCTCTGCTGTACGGTCGAGAAGGACAACTGGAATATCCAGATTATCGAAATTTTCATTGGCTTCTTCACTAGTTGAAGCAATCATGCCCACTACATTATTTTGCAGGAATGTGTCGATATATTCTATTTCTTTATCTCTCTTTTCATCACTATTTCCAAAAATTAACCGATAACCAAATTGCTGAAGATAATCCTCCACACCTCTAGCCATTTCTGGGAAGAAAGGATTCGTAATGTCCGGCAAAATCAAACCAACCAATTTGGATTTACGTTTGTAGAGGGATCTTGCCACTTCATTCGGTTTATAATTTAATTTCTCAACAGCTGCCATGACTACCTTTTTTGTGTCCTCATGTGCATAACCACTGCCATTCATAACTCTGGAAACCGTTGCCACAGAAACCCCAGCTTCCTTTGCCACATCCCGAATAGTTGCCAATATATCACCCTCAATAATTTTGTGTAACCGTTTACACATAGCTTATCACCAATTTAAATGCACGGCAAGCCCTCTTCCAAAGATATTTTTTTGGGAATTTGACCCAAAATCGAAGACAACAGTTCTACCTAACCGTTAAAGCTAAGTTGATTGGAGCGGAAGGTACGAGACTCCTGCGGGAAAAGCATGTCTAGGAGGCGCAAGCCGAGGAGGCTCCCTGACCGCCCGCGGAAAGCGAGTGCCTTGAGCGGAAATCAACGGTCAAATTGATAAACCCTATAAGAAAACTGGCTCAAAAGTCTGAGCCAGTTTAACTTTATAGCGTTTTTGCAGGTAACTTTTCATAAAGGGCATTATTCACATGCCCAAACTCAGATGCATGTGGACGGTCTTCACCATCGCTATACCCATATTGAAGCATCCGATTTCTATTCAGGCAGAGTTTTGTTAATTTTGGCGCAAAGAAATTGAATGTATCGAAACGATCCTGTAACATAGGGAATTTTTTCTGATGTGTCAGGATTGTTAGGGCGACGCCTTCCCAGAAAGCATTCTCATCCAAAAGGGACCTCTTCATCAGAAGTGTTGACAAGTATCGGAAATGACAGATGAATAGTCCCGTGAAAATGAATTGAACAAGCCCCTCGGGAGTCTCACTTCTTAGTACTTTCCTTAAATCATCAGGAAGGCTGCTTAATTCAGGAAGCGGCTGATCACTGACGTTTACATCATCTACAAAATCCTTGATGGCCAAACGGTGAGGCTTGTAATCCTTCAAAACTAATATGGTATTTTGACCATGCGGTGAGAAGACCAATCCATATTGATAGATAAAATGTAGTAATGGTGATAGGATGACGTCGAATAATTGAGCTGTCCAGGCTTCTGCAGTCAATCCCGATTTTTCAATAAGGCTTTCCACATATGGTTTACCTTTGCTGTCCACATGTAAAAGGGATGCAAGCGTAATGGGCTTTTCGCCTTCCTCCATATAACTGTAAATACTTTCTCTCCAAATCCCCCCAAGCATCTCTAAATATTGATACGGTACATTCTCTAGCTTGGAATAATACGGGTGATCAACATTTAAACTGGCCACTTCACCAGGAAGCACTACTTTGCATTGTTCTTTCAAGAATGAGTCATTTTCATAAATGTTCTTTATATACGCTGTGATTTTTGGGGCAATGACTGTGCGTTCAGCTGGCAATCCACGGTAGACTAGCGTATTTAAAATGCTCATTGGCAGCTTGACATGGTTTTTATCCTTGTTCGATACATTAACAAATGTCCGGATGGATTGTTGCGGCAAATACTTATCGGGACCATTTCCCAAAGCTACGATCAGCCCTTTAGCCAGGTCATCGGTAAAGTTTTGGATGATTACATTCTTCCACTGCCATTCATGAACAGGGAGGTAGTAATAGTTTTCTGCGTTCAGCCCTTTTTCCGTCAATATCTTTGCAAATGATTTTTGGGTTTCCCCATCCAGTTCATTCTCCATCAATTGCTTATAAGATAACGTTTCGACTGAATTGAATTCACCCCTCGTTTTATGGACGGCAATCCAAGATAACTGAACTTCCTTCTGGTTTTCTGGAGCGAACTGCAAATAATCATCATAACCGAAACCGATTCTTCCCTTGTTATAAGCAATCCAAGGGTGACCGCTCATTTCTCCTTCAAGTAATACATAATCCAGTTCGACTAAATCATCCGCATCCTGTTCAGGTTTGGAAAGCAGTTGGAGATCCGCAAGCAGCGTATGATGGAATTCTTTGATTAAATGTCCTGTTGTTTCTGCAGTCATCCCAATTAACGGCTGGATGTCCAAAATGAATTGAATGGCATCCTTGGCCTGTGTAAAGCCTTCCGTTTCACATACCTGGATCGACTCAGCCTGTACTTCGTAGCTGTCAAAAAGACGGGGCCTCGCCAAAAACCGATAAGATTTCCCCTTATTTATCTTTAACTCATATAAGTTTCCTGCTGTATTTTCGTTCAGGACAGCTGGATGGATCATATCTTCATACATATACTCAGAAATCATCTTGGCCAGCAGGTTTTGGTTTACTATCGACCAATTTTTTTCTGAAACTGCCTGTTCCACTTCATTTATGAACTGCATATAAATTCTCCCTTCCCTTCTCTTAGTAAGCCATGACGGGTGTTTTTACACGGAATGACTGAAATGCACCCTTTGGCTCGGATGGATAAACTTCTTTACCTGCCAATTGATTGATGATAATAGAATTTCGGAATGCTCCTAAGCCTAAATCCGGTGCACCCACACCATGTGTATGTATCTCGCCATTTTGAATAAAAAGATGATTCGGTGTAGAGATGGCCATTCCTACCCGATAGTCTTTCGTTATTGCAAGTCGACCCAAGTCATCGCGGACTAAATGGTCCTCCATGGTTTCAAGGAATGCCGGAAGGGTTGATTTATAGCCCGTCCCAAAAACGATCGCCTCTGTATCCACATCAAATTCGCTATCTTCTACCCACTGTCGGCATTTCAATTCCCAGCCATTTTCAGCAGGGGTAACCGCTGCAACTTCGGTCATTGCCCGAAGTTCAATGGACAGTTCCGCATTTCCAATCGATTTTTCATACATCTTGTCAAAAATTGCTGCGATTGTAGTGGCGCTGATGCCTTTATACAATAAATCCTGTTTCGGAAGGATTTCATCCTTTTTTTCCTGAGGCAGCCGATAAAAGAAATCAAGGTAATCCGGCGTGAAATATTCCAATCCGAGTTTTGAATATTCCATAGGGAAAAATCCCTTGGATCTTGTATACCAGTTTAGCTGGTAGCCATTTTCCTCCTGCTCATTAAGCAGATCCAGAAAGACCTCGGCTGCACTTTGTCCAGATCCGACAACCGTTACGGATTTTTTCTTTAAGATATTTTCTTTATTCCGTAAATAATCGGCCGAATGCAGGATGCTCTCTCCCATATATGGATGAAAAGCCGATGGAACAGTCGGGGCGCTGCCAATTCCCATGACTACATGACGGCTATAATAGACTTCGATCTTTTGTGATTGTGCATCCCTTACACTGATTTGATAGCAGGGTTCATCTTGATCCCCTATATATTCAACCGCCTCCACCGCTTTTCCAAAACGGCAGCTATCAAGTTGATGGGCAGCCCAGCGGCAATAATCGTTATATTCTTTTCGTGGAATCAAGAATTTTTCAAGGAAGTAGAAATGATAAAGCCGATCATGCTGCTGTAAATAATTCAGGTAACTATATGGACTTGTCACATCTGCCATGCTAACCAGATCGGCAAAGAACGGTACCTGCAGAGTTGTCCCCTCCAACAGCATCCCTTCATGCCAATTAAATTCCCGCTTTTTCTCAAAAAAGACGGCATTCAACTCCGGGGTTTTCTCCAAAAGGGCCGCAAGTCCAAGATTAAAGGGACCTATCCCTATCCCTACCAGGTCATAGATAGATTGTTGCTTTTCCATAGTTCCACTTCCTCTCGAAATTCTCCCGTGTACATGACATTAGCAATGCCGTTTTATCTGGGAGCTTAATTTCTTTAATTGGGGTAAACCCGCATTTTTCAAATAAATGAATCATCTTTGCATTCCTGATATCCGGTTCTGCCATCACTTTGTTTGTTGTTGAAGTCAGTAGTTGGAATTTCACCATTGCACGTAAAAACGGCAAAGCCAGTCCTTTTCCAAGGTAATCCGAATCACCAATGAGTAAATGAATGCCTTGATCTCCCTCTTCGGATTCATAATAATCTTCGATGATATCGCCTTTTACCCAATACGATTCCCAATAGCTCATGGGAATGGAGTCCAGACAGCCTAAATAGAGTGTTTGGTGTGTATCAGCCAATGCCTTTTTTAAATGAACAGCGAATTTTTCTTTTGTGAAATTCAAATTCCAGTAGGGTATCACATGATCTTCATGCATCCATTTATGCAATGTATCCAAATCCCTCTCAAATTCAACTTTGACAAATGAAAGCTGCTGATTACAGTCCTTAAGCATTTCTTCATAACTATTTTTCATGGACGGCCATAACCCCCTGTGCGAACGGATTATCAATCGTCGTATAAACGGATTGTGTCTCAAGTGAACCGACAAGCTCATCCATATCATGAAAACGTGTCAGTAAATTAGCCTTACAAGATAATTCCCGGGCATGAAGCAATTTTGAAACAACTCGATTCAAACCTTCATCTCCGCTTTCCGTACTGAATGTTTCCAGTTGTTCCTGAACGAGCTGTAACAGTGTTTTTTCTGATACTAATCCTTCCGTACCAAAATTATTGATCAGGCCTAATAAGTGATTAAAGAAGAAATAGTATTGAAGTCTTTCTTCAGCGACTTCATCAGAACAAATCGTGAAGCTTTTTTCACTTAGTTCAGGCAAGATCTTCAGCAGCCTGTCCACTTTGGACTCACAGTAGTAATACCCTTGATTATCACGATAATAAAAAGTGGCTGGATACCCATCTTGAAGCTGAATGATGGAATTTTGTTGATGGGCCTCCAAAACAATTCCATACTCTTCAAATAGCCAAAGCATCGGTTTCAATGTCGTTGACAGATAGGTTTTGAACCAATCCTTACTCACTTCTTCAGTACTGCGGTTTTCATCAGCTGATAATTTGCGGATGATCGCTCCAAGTCTTGATGGGGCACCATAGGCATTATCCTGACATAAGCCGGCAATCAGGATTGCTTGTTTATCGTTTTCATAAAAAGGGTTTTCCCGAATATCAACATCGAATCCTGATTCTTCCTCGGTTGTTTTGATCGTTAGGTAAGCAGGGTCCTTGATGATACGGAAGGAGGGGTGCCGTTCTTTTAGATCGTCGCCCACTTTAGAATCTATTAATTTTGCAATTTCGACACCACGATCCAATTCTTTTTGCAGATTTGCACGTAAAGAATTCGTGATTTTAACCGGAACGGAAAATTTGTACATATATTTCGATGTCGGACTATATACCGTTCTAAATGAAGAGGTGGCCGTGAATTTTTTTCCAAGCGGTCCGGCATAAACTAGTGTCCCTTGCTCGAGTAGCCTCTTGACCTCTTCTTTTTCGATAAGCACTTTTGCCTGGAGCGGGTGTGCCGGGATGATGATATATTGGCTTTCCTTTTGGCAATAAGTTCTTCGGAATTCACTGGAAATCTCTAGGTCACCGGCTAATTCCTGTTTAATGATCTCACTTGCCGATGTGACTTCACTGGAATCCTGGATGACAATTGAGGGTTCTGCCAGGAAGTAGTGCAGCTGAAACTCCCCTTTTAATTCTGGTGAATAGATCCATTCATCTTTTTCTGAAATTCCCTGCTTGCTTTTCGGTGTCGGGTGGAACAGGTGCCCGAATAATAGAGACTGCTCTGCTTCGATGTAGGTGAATTCAGGACTTTGAAGTGCATCAACGTCTTCCGTCCTGGCTTCAACATACCGTTGAATATTTTGGCTGCTTAGGATTACGCGCAGCATCAATTCATCTTCACTATCCGTCCGGCCCTGCTCATTCAATAATTCTTTAGAAACAATCGAGACCATTGTCACGTAATCTAATTCATGCACTTGTTTGGATGCCATTTGATAGTAAATCGGGAAGTTAAAAATATGACGCCCCGTTTCCGACCAATATTTAAGCGGAACAAGCAATTCAATATCTTGGGATATGAGCTTACTGACCATTAATGAATCCGAAATGGATCCCTCCAAATTCGGCCAGTTTTTCGTTTCTTCTAAACTGCAATTTCCGGTTTCCCGGAAATAACAATTCAGAAAGCTTTGCATCGTCGCCCTTTCAGCTATTTGCTTACCATTCATATTCATTCCTCCATCATCTTGAACATTTCACCTAATACTCGAATTTCGTCTAAAATTTCCTCTATGTGTTCAAGCCTCGTCATTGGATTCAATAGTGTCATTTTTAAATATACCTGGCCTTCAAAACGTGTTTTTGCTAAAAATGCACGTCCGCTTTTCAGTAATTCTTGCTGAATCTGTTTATTTAATAGATTTACTAACTGTTCACTTTCTCCTTCGGGATTATAACGGAATACAACCGCATTCAATTCAGGTTCTTTATTCAATACTGTGAACCCTTCCTCTTTATCGATCTTCACAGCCACTTCACGTGCAAGGTGACAAGTATAGTCGATCATTTCGGCAAAGGCATCCAGTCCAACGACCTTCAATGACATCCAGAGTTTCAGTGCGTCGAACCTTCTCGTCGTTTGAACCGATTTATTGACTAAGTGAACCATGCCCTCCGCTTCATCTTCCTGTGGATTCAAGTAATCGGCGTGATGCTGGATATATTGAAATGAGTTGCTGTCAGAGACAAGAAAAGCACCGCAACTGATGGGTTGATAGAATAATTTGTGAAAATCGACCGTAATCGAGTCCGCCCGTTCAATTCCGCTGATTAACTCTTTGTAATCCTTACTTAAAATCATCGCGCCTCCATATGCGGCATCGACATGCAGCCATATCCCACTCTTCCTTGCAGCTTCGGACAATTCGTGTAACGGATCGATTGAACCAAAATCCGTTGTTCCACAAGTTGCAACGATGGCAAATGGCAGTAAACCCTGTTCCTCTAAATGCAGCAGCTGTTGATTTAATTCAGCTACGGACAGACGGTGATTTGAATCCGTTTTAATCGTGATTACGGCCTGTTCACCAAGCCCCAGCTGTGCCGCTGATTTACGAACCGTAAAGTGGGCAGCCTCGGAGCATAAGATCCGCAATTTTTTCGCCTCGACCGGCAAGCCATGCTGTTGAACGTCAACACCCCAGAATTTCTTACAATAAGCGTCCCTAGCCAATAGCAGGCCCATATAATTAGATTGGGTTCCACCGCTTGTGAAAATCCCATCCGCTTGTTCCGGCAACCCTACCTGACTGCAAAGCCAATCTATTAAACGCTCTTCAACGAAGGTTGCCGCCGAGCTTTGGTCCCATGAATCCATGGATTGATTCAACGTACCGATAATCATTTCGGCAGCCACCGCAGGTATTAATGTCGGGCAATGCAAATGTCCGATACAAGCAGGACTATGTACATTGATGCTGTCATTAATAACAAACTCTTCCAGCTCATCCGCTACCGCTTCAAGTGTCTTCCCTTTTGGAGAAGCGAGTGTCAGCTCGTTTAATCTTGCTTCGATTTCATAGGGTTTTTTCCCAGAGTATGGTGAATTATTCCCGTTTAAAAAGCTGGTCAGCTTTTTTTCAATGATGTTTAATGACTGGCTGTAGTTATTGAAGCCTTCTTCGTTATTCAGGAAAAATCGAGAATAGGCAAAATCCGTTTTATTTATCATTTCGATCATTGATCATTCACCCTCTTGCAACAGCTGCACGAACAGCTTGTTCAAAAATTGCAGTGGCCTCGCGAAGCTGGGATTCCGTAACGATCAATGGAGGCAAGAACCTCACTACACTTCCATGTCTGCCGCCAACTTCGAGAATCAACCCTCTTTGAAAACATTCCTGTTGAATGGCACTGGCAAGTTGCGAATCAGCAGGATGGCTCCCATTCGCATTTTGCGGTTCTTCATGATTGATCATTTCCACACCGATCATTAATCCCCGGCCCCTGACATCCCCGATCTGCGGAATATCTTTTTGCAAATCTTTAAGAATATCCTTTAAGATTTCTCCCATTTTAGCGGCATGCTCCACAAGATTCGTCTCTTTCATGTATTTTAAAGTTGCTGTTCCCGCTGCCATCGCCATTTGATTTCCGCGGAATGTACCGATATGGGCACCTGGAGACCATAAATCCAGCTCTTTGTTATAAATAACCACCGATAATGGAAGACTTCCGCCTATTGCTTTGGATAGTACAAGAACATCCGGAACGATACCTGCATGTTCAAACGCAAACATTTTCCCTGTACGGCCGATACCTGATTGAACTTCGTCGATGATTAGCGGAATGCCCTTCTCTTTCGTTATTCTCCTGATTTCCTTAAGCCATGGAATTGGAGCTGGAATGGAACCTCCCTCGCCTTGTACTGCCTCCAAAATCATTCCGGCAGGCGCCAATAATCCTGATTCGGGATCGTTCAATAGATTTTCGATATACTGGCTGCTGATTTTATGGCTTTCTTCTCCGCCTATTCCAAAGGGACAGCGATATTGATAGGGATATGGCAGGAATTGTACATCCGGCATCAACCCTTGTATTTTTTCCTTTGGCTTTGTATTGCCGCTGATTGACATCGTTGCATGCGTTGCCCCGTGGTAAGCTCCTTGGAAGGATAATATGCTTCTATTGCCTGTCGCTGTTTTAACCAGTTTAAGTGCTGCCTCAATGGCATCTCCGCCAGTAGGACCACAGAATTGAATTTTTGCATTTTTCCTGAATTCCTCAGGCAGGCATTCAAAAATTTCATCGACGAACTGCTCTTTGATCGGCGTCGTAAAGTCCAATGTATGTAAAGGACGCTTATCCTTAAGAACTTTTTCCATTGCTTCAAGCACAGCCGGATGATTGTGTCCGAGCGCTAATGTTCCAGCCCCGGCAAGAAAATCAATATATCGTTTTCCATCCATGTCCGTTAGGTAAATTCCCTCCGCTTGATCGATCGCCATGGGTAATCTTCTAGGGTAAGATCGGGCATTTGATTCCCTTGTATTTTGTTGTTCCAGTAGTTGATCATTTTTTGTAAGCATATTCGTTACCATAGTGAACCTCCATGTATTGAATTAATTGAGAATAATTATCATTATCATGGACCTTATTCTAATGATAATGATAATTATTCTCAATGAGTAAATTCACTCATTTTTCTTCTAGTAAATTCCAATAAAATTAAGAAAAGGTTAAAACTGGGGCCTATTCTCTATTAATCTATTGAATATAAAAATGTTGTTAAGGTTTTATTAAGATTCTGTTTATAAGCTGAATGCAGTCAAAAATCAAGGAAAGGGAGGAACAACAATGAATGGTTTAAAGGGAAGGCGGGAGCTCAAACATGCAATCACCAAGGCGGATTGTCATTTATTAAGAAAAAATCTGCAAAACTTCATGAGGCTTGATCCGCATGGGCTGGATGGGAAATATTTAATTCGAAGTGTCTATTTCGATAACTTTGACAATAAAATCCTGCGGCAAAAAACAGAAGGATTCTATCACAGGGATAAGTTCAGGGCTAGACTTTATGATCACAATACCGATTTCATCAATCTAGAAAAAAAGAGTAAGCGGAATAACCTTACCTATAAACAGAAGTGCAGGCTTTCTGCCGAGGAATACGAACGGATCCGTTCTGGGGATATAGATTGGATGTCCGAAGATTCAAGGGATATACTCAGGGACTTATACGTTCAAATGACCCTTTTCCAAATCAAGCCGACAACCGTCGTTGACTATGAAAGGGAGGTATTCATCTATGAGTACGGAAATGTGCGGGTCACCTTTGACAGTAATGTGAAAACGAGCTATCGGGATACGGACTTCCTGAATCCCGAATTAATCGTGGTTGATGCTTTAGACCCGAATTGTGTCATCCTGGAAATAAAGTTTGACGAATTTCTTCCGGATATCATCAAACAATTGTTATCCATCATCGATACTAGAAAAACGGCTTTTTCAAAATACCAACTAAGCAGAAGATACGGCTGATTGAGCAAACATAATATTTGGAGGAATAGTAAATGGATACGACGACAACTAGCACCACCTTTAATGATATTTTCAAATCAAGCTTTTTGGACAAGACCGAGAGCTTTTCAATCATTGACTCCCTAATTGGATTACTGTTGGCATTTGCCATCGGGTTGTTCATTTACGTCATTTATAAGAAGACCTTTTCAGGTGTGATGTACTCACACAATTTCAATATATCCCTCATCATCATGACAATGGCCACGGCTTTGATCATCATGGGCATCTCAACGAATATCGTTATCTCCCTTGGTATGGTCGGTGCACTCTCAATCGTACGATTCAGAACGCCTATCAAAGATCCCATGGATTTGGTCTTCCTATTCTGGGCAGCGGCCTCCGGGATTTTATGCGGGGCAGGACTAATTCCGCTGGTTATTATCGGTGCCATCTTAATAGGTATCGTCATGCTCATATTTGCCAATCGGATCACTGTTGAAAATCCATTTTTATTAATCGTTAAATATTCAGATGCTTCAATTGAAAAAACGTTGGAAGAAATGATATCCAACAAGGTGAAAAAGCATTCCGTCAAATCGAAATCCGTCATGGCGGATAATAACCTCGAAGTGACATATGAAATTCGATTAAAAGATAATAATGCCGAATTCATTAATCAAGTCAAGGACATGAACAGCGTTCACTCTGCCATCATGTTAAGTTATGATGGCAACTTCACAGCTTAAGATAGATGGCGGACATAAATATCCATGCCCACCCCTCTATATAAGACTACAGGAGGAAGGAGCCAAGGCATGTTAAAAACAAGATATGTTGTAGCGACCATTGGATTATTGATAATGATTTTTATAGCAGTGATGTTCTTCCTTCCCAATCTTCAAGTTGAAAAAGCCACTAAAGGAAATACTTATACAGAATCTGTATTTGATCAAAGTAAGGTGACAACCGTGGATATAACATTGGCTGATGAGGATTTGGATTCCATCCTGGATAACCCCACTGAAAAGGAAATCGTTAATGCCGATGTAACGATAGATGGGGAGACGGTTAAAAACGTGGGATTTCGCACCAAGGGAAACCTTTCCTTGAATTCCGTTGTTCAAATGGGAGATTCCGATCGTTACAGCTGGAAGATAGACTTTGATTATTATCAGGAAGATCAAGATTTACACGGCCTGAAGAAGTTGGCCCTAAACAATAATTACAGTGATCCAACCTATATGAGAGAATACCTTTCCTATGAATTAATGGATAAGATGGACATAGCGACTCCAGGACATTCCTATATGTACGTGACCATCAACGGAAAGGAATGGGGCCTTTATCTAGGGGTGGAAGCTATAGAAGAAACCTTTCTAAATACCAACTTCACTGATGGCACAGGCGATCTCTATTATCCGGATGGTACGGGAAGCGATTTAAAGTGGATCAGCGAAGACATTGATGACTACACAGGATTAAACTTGAAAACAAACGATAATTCGGACCAATCCTCCATGATCAAAATGCTCGATGCCATCAATAATGGCGGGAATCTGGAGGAAGTCCTGGATGTCGATGAGATGCTGCGCTATTTCGCAGCCAATACTGCCCTTGTCAACCTCGATCACTATCAAGGAGATAAAAAGCACAATTACTACCTGTATGAAGAGAACGGGGTCTTTTCGATATTGCCCTGGGACTATAATATGTCATTTGGCGGTTATTCCGGAGGCGGCGGGCGACTGGCGGGCGACTCTGATCAAGAAACCGCTGACCAAAAAAATGGAACGGCTGCTGAGGGTAACGCCGATGCCGCTAAGCAGGATGACAAGGAATCCCTTGGAGGGGCACCGAATATGAACGGTGGCGGAATGATGGATATGAGCTCAAATTTCATGAATGAAAGTAATATCAACTTCAGCATTACCGAGCCTGTTTCAGGTACAACCCTTGAAGAACGCCCTTTATTGAATGCCCTGCTTTCCAACGACAAGTACCGTGAAAAATATTATGATTATCTAAATGACATTGCCACAGATTTTTTCTCTGAAGAAAATATGACAGCAATGACCACTGAAATTACTAAATTGATCACATCATATGTGAAAAAGGACCCGACCAAGTTTTATACAATGGACGAGTATACAGAAGCAACGTCAGGCGAGGAAACCCTGGTTGACTTCGCTGTCAAACGTGCTGAATCAATATTGGCACAGCTTTCAGGAGATCTGGTCGTGAAAGCCGAGACAGAAAGCAGTATGGGCGGCGGAGCTCCTAATATCGGCGATGACGCAAATGCAGGCCAGCAACCGCCAAACATGGGCGGCGAGAATGGGGCTGCGATGCAGCCACCGGACATGGACCGGGGCGGGAATGGTGCACCTCCTGGTTTAACCGGGAACATGGCCCAAAAGGGGGCAGGTAACAGCGCCTCATCAAAAGATACGATCATTCTATCTTCCGTGCTTCTAATCTTACTATTAGGTGCAATGGCTTTCGCCCACTTCTTTAAACGAAGAGGTAAAAAAGGATAATAGACTTACGAAAAACTGAGGTATCCCTAAAATTCGGGATACCTTTTTTGAATGGCGTATAGGCATTCTCCGGGTTATTCCTCCACATTTGAATTATTTTTAGCTACTAATCAATATAAAATACCCTTATTTGGTATAAAATAGTAAAATAGAGAGGTAAATGAACCTCTATCCTGAGGATTGTTCACTTGTTTATCATTTGATTTTAGTGGGTAAAGATTTCCATTATTACTTTATCCGATCGCATTAGTTTCACTTTTGTTAAAAACAGGTCGGTGTCAGGGGGGGAACGGATGAAAAGAAATCATACGATGATGCAATTTTTTGAGTGGCATCTTGAGGCAGATGGTTCTCATTGGGAAAGATTGAAATATTCAGCCTCAAAGTTGAAGGATATAGGAATTGACTGCGTTTGGCTTCCGCCAGTCACCAAAGGGCAATCCGTTGGGGATAATGGATATGGAATATATGACGGTTATGATTTGGGGGAATTTGACCAAAAAGGAACCGTTCGTACCAAATACGGAACCAAAGATGAATTGCTGCAAGCAATAGCCACCTGTCATAACTACGGACTTTGCGTTTATATCGATTTAGTCATGAACCATAAGGCAGGAGCTGACGGAACCGAAAAATTTGAGGTGATTGAAGTCAATCCAGACAACCGTATGGAAGATATTTCAGAACCATTCGAAATGGAAGGCTGGACCAAATTCGATTTTCCGGGACGTAAAAATAAATACTCTGACTTTAAGTGGAACCATACTCATTTCAATGGTACAGACTATGATGCCGAAAACGACAAAATGGGTGTATTTCGCATCACAGGCGAAAATAAGCACTGGAATAAGCATGTCATCGATGAATTCGGAAACTACGATTATTTAATGTTTGCCAACATCGATTACAGCCTGCCGGAAGTTCGTAAGGAAATGATTAGCTGGGGAAAATGGATGGTTGATACGTTAAAGTGTGATGGTTTTCGTTTGGACGCCGTTAAACATATCGATTATGAATTCATCAACGAATTTCTCCAAGAACTCATTCCTTATACAAAGGAACATTTTTTCATGGTCGGCGAATTTTGGAAGGCGGACGTTAAAGCCTGTCAAACTTACTTAGAGCAAACCAATCATGACCTCAACTTGTTCGATGTTTCCCTGCATTATAAATTTCATGAGGCCTCAAACGCAGGAACAGACTTCGACCTCTCAACCATCTTTGATGATACCCTCGTCCAAACCAATCCAGCAGAGGCTGTCACTTTTGTCGATAACCATGACTCCCAGCCTCATGAATCACTGGAGTCTTGGGTAAAGGACTGGTTCAAGCCATCGGCATATGCACTTACCTTGCTTAGACTTTGCGGTTATCCGTGTGTCTTTTACGGAGACTATTATGGAATCGGCGGACCTTCTCCGGTGCCTGGGAAAAAGGATATCCTGGATCGCCTATTATTCGCTAGGTATGAAAAAGCTTACGGAGAACAAACCGATTACTTTGATGATCCAAATACGATAGGCTGGGTCCGGCACGGAGTTGAAGAGCTAGAAGGCTCGGGGTGTGCGGTCATTATCTCTAATGGAGATCACAACAGTGAAAAAAGGATGTTCGTCGGTGAACATCGGGCTGGTGAAATCTGGAGTGATTTAACCTATCATAGAGATGACCACATCACCATTGAAGAAGATGGGTTCGCGACATTCCCCGTTCATGGAAAAAGCGTATCCGTATGGGCCTTGAATAATCCACTCTAAAAAGAGATAGCAAGGAACGGCATGTCTTTTGCAGATATGCTGTTCTTTGCTGATTACACCACCCAAGAAGATTTGGAAAAAGATAATTTTTCCATTACGGTCAATCATGGTAAGATAAGGGAAAAAGGAGTTGAAGGAAAAGTGAAAAATGAAATCATTGAAAGATTCACTTCTTATGTGAAAGTGGATACCCAATCGAATGAGGAAAATCCCTCATGCCCTTCTACACCCGGACAGCTGACCTTGGCAAATGCACTGGTCAAGGAACTTCAATCCATTGGGATGAAGGATGTGACAATTGATGGGAACGGCTATGTCATGGCAACCTTGCCAGCCAATTCAAATAAGGATGTCCCGACAATCGGTTTCTTGGCCCATGTCGATACAGCAACGGATTTCACTGGAAAAGATGTAAAACCGCAAATCGTTGACAACTATGATGGCAAAGATCTTACTTTACATGAAAAATTGGATGTCATTCTTTCACCTGATGATTTTCCTTCGCTTAAGAACTATAAAGGGCATACCTTGATTACGACGGATGGGACAACCCTGTTGGGAGCAGATAATAAGGCTGGAATTGCCGAAATCATGACTGCCATGGATTACTTGATTCAGCATCCGGAAATCAAGCATGGAAAAATCCGTGTTGCTTTTACTCCCGATGAGGAAATCGGAAGGGGACCCCATAAGTTTGATGTAGATGCTTTTGGTGCCCAATTTGCCTACACCGTGGACGGCGGCCCACTTGGAGAACTTGAATATGAAAGCTTCAATGCAGCATCGGCCAAAATCCTGATCAAAGGGACGAATATTCACCCTGGTACGGCTAAAGGAAAAATGGTCAATTCAGCCAAAATCGCAATGGAATTCCATAATAGGCTCCCAGTGGCGGAAGCACCGGAATATACGGAGGGTTACGAAGGATTTTATCATCTGCTTTCATTTCACGGTGATGTGGAAGAGACCAAGCTTTCTTACATCATCAGGGATTTCGACCGCCAAAAATTTAATGACCGCAAGGAATATATAACAAAAGTAAGCGAGGATTTAAAAGAAAAATATGGGCAAAACCGGATCCAGCTTGAATTACACGACCAATACTTCAACATGAAGGAAAAAATTGAGCCCGTTAAGGAAATCGTGGATATTGCCCATGAAGCAATGGAGAAACTCGATATAAAACCGAAAATCTCACCAATACGCGGTGGTACGGACGGTTCTCAATTATCTTATATGGGACTGCCAACACCCAACATCTTTACGGGCGGGGAGAACTTTCATGGCAAATATGAATTTATTTCCGTCGATAATATGATACTGGCCACTAAGGTTATCGTTGGCATTGCATCGCTTTTTGAAGAAAAGGCAAAGTAGCATGATACCTGTTTATTGAAAAACCCCCAGACTCCAAGTCTGGGGGTTTTGATTCAATATTAAGCGCGTGTCCAGTGACGGTGCTTGGCAATTGCCTCGATAAAGGCATAACCACTATTTTTATCCGTAATAGCTACAATGCCTCCGGTTGGATCATTGGAAACGATGCCTGCCTTCGATAAGATCTCGGCTCCTTCTTTTCCCGCTCCAATCGCTTTGAAATGATTGTAGGCTTCATCAACAAAGTAAATGGGTTCCTTGGACGCCTTTAAGGCATCGACACTCTCCTGGCCTCCTGCCACATATACAGCATCGAAAAGTACCGAATCGGCTGTCAGGAATGTCTGATTCACCTCGACCTGCTGTCCTTCAGAACTTGTAATCAATCCACGATTAATGCTGATGATTTCAGCCGTTATACCTGCAGATTTAAATGATTCCAAGACTTGATCAACCTCCGGCCCGTTGAAACCATCTGCGGCCAGGATTGCCACTTTTCTTGTTGCGGCCGTGTTCACTTTCATTTGCTCCTGGCTTAAAGCTGGAGAAGCCAAGTCCATTTTGACCTCACTTTTGTTGGATGGAGGCTTCACGCCCACTCCAATAGCGATCGTTTTGGCCAGTTCGACATCTACATTGCTGAACATCTCGACAATTTGCTGCTGAACGTCCTTATTTTTCACTTTTCCCACTTCAAAGTGGAAAGCCTGTATAATATGCTCCTTCTCCACTTCCGTCATGCTATTCCAAAATAGTTTAGCCTGGCTGTAATGATCCTTGAAGCTTTCACTGCGCTGCCGGACCTTTCTGCCATCGACTTTTTCCTGGTAATGTGCATAGCCGCCTTCCTCTTCCGAAGCAGGTTCAGGAGAGTTGCCTGCAAGGGAATTTTTGTGGTAGCTGACCGGCCCTGGATTTATTGACATTCTGTGCATGCCATCGCGCTGATTATTATGAACGGGGGCAACCGACCTATTAATCGGAAGCTCATGGAAGTTCGGTCCTCCCAATCGGGATAGCTGGGTATCGGTGTATGAGAATAAACGTCCCTGAAGCAGCGGATCATTTGAAAAGTCAATACCAGGTACAACATGCCCCGGATGGAAAGCTATCTGTTCCGTCTCTGCAAAAAAGTTATCCGTATTTTGGTTCAAAACCATTTTTCCGATTATTTTAACCGGGATTTGTTCTTCCGGCCATAGTTTAGTAGGATCAAGGATATCAAAGTCAAATTTGAATTCATCTTCTTCCTTAATCATTTGGACGCCAAATTCAAATTCAGGATAATTTCCGGTATCTATCGCTTCCCACAAATCTTGGCGGTGAAAATCAGGATTCTTCCCTGCAATTTTCTGTGCCTCATCCCAGACAAGGGATTTAACTCCCAGTACAGGCTTCCAATGGAATTTTACGAAATGGGCCACGCCCTGCTCATTTACAAAACGGAATGTGTGGACACCAAACCCTTCCATCATCCGGAAACTTCTCGGTATGGCCCTATCAGATAGATGCCACATGACCATATGTGCCGTTTCTTCATTGTTGGCTACGAAATCCCAAAAAGTATCATGGGCAGACGCGGCCTGAGGTATTTCATTATGAGGCTCCGGTTTAACCGCATGAATTAAATCCGGGAACTTAATGGCATCCTGGATAAAAAATACCGGAATATTATTTCCGACCAAATCATAGTTTCCTTCCTCCGTATAAAACTTTGTAGAGAATCCCCTTACATCACGGACCGAGTCTGCCGAACCTCGGGAACCTGCCACAGTGGAGTAACGAACGAATACTGGTGTCTTGACTGAAGGGTCTTGAAGAAACTTGGCTTTTGTATATTCGGTCATCGGTTCATATACCTGGAAATATCCATGTGCACCAGATCCCCGCGCATGGACAATCCGCTCAGGAATACGCTCATGGTCAAAATTAGTCATTTTTTCACGAAAATGAAAATCCTCCATCAAAGTTGGACCACGGGTTCCCGCTTTCAAAGAATGCTCATCCTCAGAAACACGCAAACCTTGGTTAGTCGTCATCTTTTCCCCATTATCGTCCACTCGATATTGATCCAACTGCCGCTGCTTACTTTGCTCATCGATTCTTCCGCTTTCATTTGCTTTCGTCATCCCACTCAATCCCTCCATGTCTATGAATTCAGATTAAATCGTGTTGTATGTATTTATTGATTCATAATAACTGCATTATCCTTCCTCATATACCACTCTGTTTTGATGGATAAACAGAATTCAGAAAAAGAATCTTAACTACCTCATTAAACAAAGGTTATTATTCCTGGACGGATCATTTTGGCGTGGGTCGGATTATTCTGGAGGTAGGTCGAATTCTTCCCGGGGTAGGTCGAATTATGTCTTAGATAGGTCGAATTCTTCCTGTCCCCAGTTTTGAATAAAAAGAAGCGGGAAGACCGACTTTGGTCTTCCCGCTTCTTACATTCAACACCCTTTAGTTCTTAAAGGCCTCTGAAACCTTCAAAAGTTTGCCTTTTACTTTCGTATTTTTCATCACTTTCAAGACAAGCGGTCCCTTTTCATTCAATATTTCCACATAAGAAACATTGTCCTGAATCGTAATGATCCCGATGTCCTCTGCATTCACTCCATCAATCTTAGCGATGGTTCCGACAAAATCCACAGCCCTGAGTTTCTTTTTCTTGCCGCCATTAAAATACAGCTTCATGATTTGTTTATTCAATTGTTCGCTTTTATCTTTTTTGATCTTTGGACGAGCTTCCAATTTCGCTTCGAATTCCATTTTTTTATTGGAGACTTCCTCTTTTGAAGGAACAGCCATCTTAGGGATTTCAAAACCGATATATCCTTGGATTTCAGCAAGGAATTTATCTTCGTACGGCGTCACAAAAGTAATGGCCTTTCCTTTTTTGCCGGCACGGCCCGTTCTTCCAGTCCGATGTACGTAACTTTCCTTTTCCAATGGCAGGTCATAGTTAATCACATGGGTTATATTGTCGATGTCAATTCCACGTGCAGCAACATCTGTCGCAACCAAATAGCGGAATTCACCTCTTCTGAATTCATTCATCACTGCAAGGCGATCTTCCTGAAGCATGCCGCCGTGAATCATATCACACGGATATTCCAGCTCCAGCAGTTGTTCACATACTTGGTCCACCCTGTCTTTTGTCCGGCAGAAAATGATGCAGCTATCGGGGTTTTCCGTGATGGTGACGTCCCTAAGCAGGGAAAACTTATCATCTTCCTTCACTTCAATAAGAGCATGTTCAATTTTCTCCGTCGTTAATCCCTTTGCTTTGATTTCAATATCCAAAGGATCTTTCATATATTGCTTGCATAGCTTTTTTATACTCTCAGGTAACGTAGCAGAGAACAGCATGGTTACTCTATCTTTCGGAAGCTCTTTAATAATGGCTTCCACTTGTTCAATGAAGCCCATATTCAGCATTTCATCCGCTTCATCAATAACTAAATGAGTTAAGCGTTCCAAGGCGAATGTCCCTTTTTCGATATGATCCAGAACACGTCCCGGGGTTCCAACGACTACATGGCTTTTTTGTTTCAATTCCGCTTTTTGGAGTGCGAATGGATGTTTTCCATAAACCGCAGTAGCCTTTATCCTCTTAAATCTGCCAATATTCGTGATATCCTCTTTAACCTGCACGGCAAGCTCACGTGTCGGTGTTAAAATAAGTGCCTGAGGCTTATTCTCCTCCCAATCGACCATTTCGCAGATCGGTATGCCGAATGAAGCGGTCTTGCCGCTTCCCGTTTGTGATTTAACGACAAGATCACGCCTTTTCAGCGCCACTGGAATCACTTCACGCTGCACCTCGGTTGGATGTTGATATCCCAAGCTTTCTAATGCCCTTACAATTTCATCGCTTAATGTATAATCAGTAAAACTCAATTCATTCATATAACAGCCTCTTTTGTTGTTTAGTATGTTGCCTTATTGTTTCCATAATCGTAATTTCCTTATACAGAGTTCTATTATACGCGATATGCATCGATAAACCTTGTAATATCCAAATCCAATTACCTTATTTCAATATAATGTAGCGTCCGTCTTCATTAAAACAAGGGTCATCAGGATCTCATGATCCGAGTTAATCAAAATGGACCCTGCTTCTTTCAATATGCTAAAATATGTATGAAATTGCGGAAAATAGGGTGTAGATTCTAACCGAAGTCCAAGAGGAGAGCTGATTTATGATAATCGTAACGAATAGAATCAGAGTCAAAAAAGGGATGGGCGCAGTCATGGCCCCAGGATTTACTGCACCAGGTCCACTTGATACTATGGAAGGCTTCGTAAAAGTTGAAGTATTATTAACGCAGAATTTGTCGGATTACGATGAACTGAGCGTTAATATGTATTGGGAAAACCTTGATAACTTTACTGCTTGGAGAAATAGCGATGCATTCAAAGCTGCACATAAACGGCCTGAACCTGGTTCCGGTGATGCAAAAAAAGAATCTCCAATTCTAGGCAGCGAGCTTACAACGTATGAAGTCGCCTCGGTAAAGGAAATAGCCAAATAATGAAATCACGCCAAAAGAGGCCGCAAAATATGCGACCTCTTTTTGTTTTATCTTAATGGATTTACTTAGCTTCAGCCTTCTTGATTTGTTTGCTTCTAAGCTGACCGCAAGCCGCATCAATATCCGTTCCATGTTCTTGGCGAATTTTACAATTTACGCCTCTCTTTTTCAGCGTATCATAAAACGAGAGAACGGACTCTTTTTCACTTCTTTGGTATTGACTATGCTCATCTACAGGATTATATGGGATCAGATTGACATAGAGGCGATGTTTTTTGTCCTCAAGTAGATTGGCGAGTTGCTCGGCTTCTTCTTGGTGGTCATTGACATCTTTCAATAGGATATATTCAATCGTAATTCTCCTATTCGTTTTCTCTAAATAATAATCAAGAGATTTCATCAACTTTTCTATCGGAATACCTCGATTTATTTTCATGATTCGTGTCCTGAGTTCATTGTTCGGCGCATGCAATGAGATGGCCAGATTCACCTGTAATTGGGTATCGGTGAATTCATAAATCTTATTGGCAAGACCGCTCGTCGAAACAGTAATGCGCCTAGCCGCGATGGCAAGACCCTTATGGTCCATGAGCACCTTCAAAAAGTCTATCATATTTTCAAAGTTATCGAACGGTTCGCCAATACCCATTACAACTACATGGCTTACAACATCCCCTTGTTCCAATTTATCCAGATGCAGTTGAACGTTCATGATTTGTTCCACTATTTCCCCGCTGGATAAATCACGGCTTTTAGCCAATAATCCACTGGCACAGAAACTGCAGCCAATATTGCAGCCCACTTGGGTGGTGACACAAACTGAAATTCCGTATTTATGTCTCATCATAACCGTTTCGATAAGGTTTCCATCCTGTAATTTAAACAGAAACTTGATCGTACCATCTGCTGATTCTTGCTTAACGTGCTCAGTCAAAGTCTGGATGACAAAATGCTCTTCAAGTAATTTTATGCAGTCTTTATTAACATCTGTCATCTCAGAGAAATTCGTCACACGTGTTCTATAAAGCCACTCCCAGACTTGGGAAGCTCTGAATTTTTTATGGCCATGGTCCAAAAGCCATGCTGTCAATTGTTCGAATGTTAAACCATAAATGGACTCTTTATTCATTCGTTACCCTCTTTTCATTACATTAAAATTTAAAATGTTAACTCTTTAACCTTACGGGGAATTCCCCCGGAATCAGTTCTTATTTATGATACGGTTCATTTCTATTTATCCGAAAAGCCCGATATATCTGCTCCACTAGAACCAGTTTCATTAATTGATGAGGAAAGGTCATTTTCGAGAAGGAAAGGGCATAATCACTTCTTGATAACACCTCGGTGCCAAGCCCAAGCGACCCGCCAATGATAAAAGCAATTTTGCTCTTTCCATAGGTGGCAAGCTGATCCATATGAGTGGCCAGCTGCTCTGAAGTAAGCTGTTTTCCACTGATCTCAAGCGTTATTACGTAGGTGTCCGGGCTGACTTTCGCCAGGATTCGTTCACCCTCTTTTTGCTTTACAATGTCCATGTCCGCTGCACTCAGGTTCTCCGGAGCTTTTTCATCCGGTACTTCGACAAGTTCTATATTAGCATAGGCGCTTAACCTTTTTGTATATTCAGCAATTCCTTGCTTTAAGTATTTTTCCTTTAGCTTGCCAACAGTAATAATCGTTATTTTCATATATATCCTCTAGCTTTCATTAATGTTTTTACTATCAATTGTTGGATTTGCCTACCTATTATCATACCTTACAGTGACCTATAAGCAAAACAAGCATATCCTTTCCAATTTTTTAAAAAATAAAAACCGCTGCCCCTGAAAGCGGCAACGGTAACTTTCATTATTTTTTAATGTATATTGAAGAAATTGGGCTGGACTTAGTTTGGATTTATGGTAGATTATTCGTACAACCAAAAGCTTGATTTAAACAATTCAACCCTCCAGTTTATTCTTCGGAAAATGTTAAGAACAGGTTACAAACATGTTATCCACAAAAGTTATCCACATATCCACAAAATCTATCCACATCTTGTATGGGAATATTAGTTCCCTACTAGATATATTGCCACGTTTCGACAATATTCACAGGTTGTTGATAACTGGTTTTCTTCGGAAACCAGCGTTAAAACAGGATAGGTTTCACATTCGTATACCACTTCATCCAGCGCCATGTCCACGTGTTCCTGACAGCAATATAATTTCATCTTTCATGTCTCCTTTCCTCTTCATTATTCCCAGTACTTCCATTCCCAATTATCCACAAGTTACTTGAGATTCTTAATTTCAGGATATATCCACAGGTAATCGTAACAAAAAATAAGAAAAGCGCAAGGAAATAGAAAGGACAGCAGGCATTTTCTGCCCCCTGTCCTTTTATGCTTTAAATTTCGCTGCTTGAAAGCGTGACTTCCGTAGTCTCTTTCTTTCCGTCACGGTAATAAGTGATTTTAACTTTATCACCGATTTGTTTTTCATTGTAAAGGTATTTTCTTAATTCCACGACATCATGGATTTTTTCATTATCCATTCCAACTACGACGTCAAATTCCTTCAATCCTGCTTTGGATGCTGGTGAGTTGCTTTGAACGCCTGTTATCGCAACGCCAAATGTAACTTTCCTTGGCAGCTTTAATGTATTTTGTTGATGGTATTGGGAAATTTCTTCTACAGATGCCAAGTTCACACCCAAGAAAGCACGTTTCACTTCACCAAATTCCTCTATATCATTAATAATCGGGATAACTGAATCGATTGGGATGGAAAGACCGATTCCTTCCACTGCATTTTCTGCAATCTTCATCGAATTTATTCCGATGACCTGCCCTGACATATTAACGAGTGCCCCCCCGCTGTTACCAGGATTAATCGCTGCATCAGTCTGAATGACCTCCGCATTCCAATCCACTTGGCCGTCCTCATTGATATCCACCTCTATCGTGCGCTCCAAACCGGAGATGATCCCTTGTGTGATCGATCCAGAGAATTGAAGGCCTAATGGGTTACCAATGGCAATTACGGGCTCACCAGGTTTCAATTTGCCGGATTTTCCGAATTCTGCAATGGTTTTGATTTTATCACCATTCACGACAATGACGGCTAAATCTGTCCATGGGTCACTGCCTTGTAATTCAGCTGGCAATTTAGTGCCATCACTTAATGTCACTTCCAGTTCATTAGCGCCTTCAATGACGTGATTATTCGTGACGATATAGGCCTTGCCGCCATCTTTTTTGTAGACGACTCCCGAACCTGTGCCGGCTTCTGCCGAACTGTCCTCGGCGTTGTTCCCTTGACCCCAGAAGTTCGTTTCCTGAATGTTAGTGATGCCGACCACTGCGTCGCTGGCTTTATCAACGGCATTGGTGACGGCACTTGTTACATCAACAGTAAGGTTTTGCTGAGCCTGCTCCGTGGACTCACTTCCCGTTGATTTTTCCGTTGTAATTTCGTTATCATCGTTATTTAACAGTCCACTTCCCGGAAAGGCTAATAAAATAAGTAAGGCCCCGATAATGGCGCCCCCCAAGCCTGCTAGAAAATAGCTCGTATGGCTCTTTTTCCGTTTATTTTGGTTCTCATCATTCTGATCATAATAACCCAAGACCGCCCCATCCTCTCATTTTAGGAATGAATTATAGCAATTCTATTGTTTGGTATCCTCCCTCAATTATACTCAATTACCGAAATTTTTCTAAAAAAATGCATGCTTTTATTTAAGGGAAACTTAAAATTGAGTAATATACAGCCATTCACCTTTTACCTATACAGTTCTAACCAAACGATACCCCTTTTAATCCGATTCGTAACTTACGATTCGAAATTATTAAAAATAAAAAGGAATGAACAAGGTATCCCTCATCCATTCCTTATATTTTATAATGTAACAAGTTCCGTTGGTCTTTTCGGGTCAGTATCATATAAGGAAAACTGTTCCCCGACAATGATCCCCTTTGTCTTTAACGTTTGTTCCACCGACATTCTTGCTAGATCCTTCATATTGTTATCTAGGCTTAAGTGGGCCAAGTAAATCCGCTTGGTCTTATCACCAGCCACTTCACTCATGGCTAGGGCGGCGTCTTCATTACAAACATGTCCGACATCACTTAAAATTCGGCGCTTGATGCTCCATGGATATTTTCCCATCCTCAGCATGGACACATCATGGTTACTTTCAAATACATATGCATCGGCATTAGAAATGATTCCTTTCATCCGATCACTTACGTACCCTGTATCGGTAATGACCACAAGTTTTTTATCTTCATGATGAAAGACGTAAAACATCGGCTCTGCCGCATCATGTGAAACGCCAAAAGATTCTATATCAAGGCTGCCGAATGTTTTGACCTGTTCCATTTCAAATGTGAATTTTTGTTCGGTTGCAATTTCACCGATTGATCGATCCATGGCATTCCATGTTTTTGCATTCGCATATATCGGGAGTTTATGTTTTCTGGCAACCACGCCAAGACCTTTAATATGGTCGCTGTGTTCATGGGTAACAAGGATACCGGATAGCTTTGACATATCACGGCCTATATCCTGAAACAACGCTTCCAGGGCTTTACCGCTTAAGCCGGCATCGACAAGGAATGATTGATCCTCCGTTTCCACGAAAAAGGCATTTCCTGTACTCCCGCTTGCGAGAACACTAAAATGCATTGTCATCTATACTCACTCCAGTATTTTTTCTTCTGTATTCAATTCAATGACCTCTCCATCAAAAGCGTTCACGAAGAGATCCGTTTCGTCATCAATGACCACCCACCATGTTGGCACAAGTAAATGTGACACAGATGTCGTCTGCAGCGAATTGTAAAAACCTAATTTTACATTCGTGACTTTGCTTTTGGGGGCGATATCACCATTATCATACAATTCTCCAATAGCAGTTAAAGCAGATACCAATTCTTTAGGTTTGTTGAATTTTTCGATCCCCTCTAAATACATCTGTTCATAGGAGACGATTTCACCCTTCTTGTTCAGATATAAAGTGACCTTCCCCTTACTATTATTATAAAACATCTTTTTATCTGCCACCTGATAGCAGATTATGGTCTGGCTGATTTCATCATAGCTCCAAAAATGATACTCACTTCCATTTAATATATACTCCTTCAGGAATATATCCACGTCTGCAGCATTAATTTCCGCTTTCATGCCAACCGGTATCTTAAATGTACCCACAAGGTTCTTATCATCGATGATTTTTGCTTTTTGATTCTTTAGGTGCTGTATATCTTTCTTCTCGAAGGTCTTGCTTTGGGCTATCAGGAATTGATCCTTCAACTTTTGTTTCGGAAGTGGGGTTTCTATTGAAATCTCATCTTCTTTCAAAAGTTCATCCGTAAGAGGCTCCGTAAAGCTTTCTAATTGGGAGTCATTAATCTTTTCCAGGAATTGATAAAGAAGAAAAATATTCAAAATGAAGAAAACCATGATGAATATCGACTTTGTATTATTCCAATCCACTTTGATCGCCTCCTTCTTCAAAAGGCACAATAAACCATTTATCGCCTACACGATAATACCAAGTGGGTTCTAGTGTAACTAGAGTCACAAGTTTGGAATCGAGGGATTTATTCAATCTATAACCAATCGAGATGTCCTCCACGCTTTTGAAATCGATATTATCTTTCGATTTCAGCTGTTTCAATACTTCTTTTCCGCTTGCTAAGGTCACTGCGGCTCCTTCTGACGGGAGGACTGAGTCAAGTGAAAAGTACGGGCGGTCATAGCTATAAATTTCTTCTTTCCCCCAAATTTGCTCGATTTCAGTCATTCCGTAATCATTGAAGGTTGGATAACCATTCACGAACAAGCGGAATACCACTCGTTGTTCAATCTCAGACATGTAGGCAAAGCGGTAATTGTTATCTTCCCAACCAGCATGATCATTGATGAAATCGATGCTTTTTTGCAGAAGGTCACTGGAACTGCCGATAAACTTGCTCTTTTGTGCCGGATTGATATAAGAAATTAAGTAATTCTCTTTATTGACCGTCATTAGTCTTGTTCCATCCGTGTATTCCTCACCGACCGAAACGGATTCCTGGCGTACGAACTTCGGATAATTAAATAATGCATTTTTCAAGTTTCCAATATCCAAATAGTCAATATAATACTCAAGTCTGTTGATCTCCACTGGATTTTCCGGGACGAACAGCGTCCTTTTGCTGTTTATCGTTTCGGCCGTGTATTCAGGGTGCTTATCGTAGGAATCCCTATAAAATGAATCCATGAAATTCCTAAGTTTTTTAGAGTTCACCATGCCTTGATAAATCTTCTCTTTATCGTAGGAAACAAAATAAACGGCAGATTCATTTCCGCTGATATCCTTTTGTTTAATGATGATTCGGTCAAATGAAAATTCAGGCACTTCCTTATCCGTAATATTCAATACCGTTTTATAAAGAGCGATGGGTATATCATCGGAAAATTCGATTTCAATCGACCCATCTTCATGGACAAAATCATCAAATTTCCTTTGCAGCCTGTTTACGGATACCTCTTTTAAGCCTCTGAAACGCCATTGCGTAAATTCTTTTTCCATTTCATTCATTTCTGCCGGATTGGAAGTCTGGAAATGCTGCCCATTACCATGGAAAAGGATACTGACTGGTTTAATGACATCACTGACAATCTGGACATCGCTTTTAATCTTTATAAATTCCGACGATTGTTCAAATGGATCATATTCAGGCTCGTAAGTCCAAATGCTCCATGTCAAAAAAATGCTTGTCCCAACCAAAATAATCAGTATGATACTTTTTGCACGTTCAAAATTCATGACCAATCATCCTCTTCTTCCTGTTCGTAAGGAAGTGTAAAGAACACGGTAGTTCCTTTTCCATCCACACTTTCCGCCCATATTTTCCCGCCATGCGCCACGACCATCTCTTTTGCAATCGCTAAACCAAGCCCTGTCCCGCCTAAGTTACGGGCCCTTGCTTTATCCACACGGTAGAAGCGGTCGAAAATTTTATCAATGACGTTTTTCGGGATACCCACTCCTTGATCTGTAATGCTCACAATGATAAAGCCATCAGATGCCCTGACGCGGAAAGTCACTTGACCCCCTTCAGGTGAGTACTTTAATGAGTTGGAGATTACATTATAGAGAACCTGGGTAATTTTATCTTCATCAATATCCACAAAATAAGCTTCCTTCGGCAAATCACGCTTAAACGTGATGTCATCATTTTTCGTCATTTCAAAACGATCGATGATGTGGTCATAGAATTTATTGAAATTCACCCAGCCTGTTTTAAGCCTGTAATCTTTACTGTCCATTTTCGAAAGCTGTAACAGATCATTAACAAGCCTGATCATCCGCTCCGTTTCATTTTGGGTAACACTTAAAAAGGATGGAGCGATCTCCTCGTCCTTCCATGCACCTTCAGCCAATGCCTCCAGGTAACTTCTCATCGTCGTTAGAGGAGTTCGCAATTCATGTGATACATTGGCAACAAATTCCCTGCGTTCACTCTCGATTTTTTCCTGCTCTGTTATATCATGCAAAACAGTAATCAAACCATTAACGAATCCCGTTTCCTTTTGAATGACCGAAAAGTTCCCCCTCAAAATGAAAGGCCGGTTTTTTTTGCTGTAATCAAGTATTACGGACTCTCGCTCTTCCAGTAAATCCTCAAATTTATACTCTTCTTCAAGACCCAAAACCTCAATGATCGGTTGATTCATGACGGTTTCACGCGAGACATTCAATAATTGTGCCGCCGGTTCATTAATCAAGTTCACCCGACCGCGCCTGTCCGTTGAAATTACGCCATCCGTCATATTGGCAAGTACAGATGATAGCTTACGCCGCTCTCCTTCTGTACTTGATTGCGACTCTTGAAGCTTTTTGGTCAAATTATTGAAAGTGACGGCAAGCTGGCCAATTTCATCATCGCCATATACCCTGACTTTTCTGGAGAAATTCCCTTTCGCCATCACCAGTGCCTGTTTTCTCATATCAGACATTGGCCTAGTGATCGTTCGTGCGAGCAGGATCCCCAAGATGGCCGTAATGACTAAGGCGATGGCCGTACCCGTCATGAAGATGCTATTGATTTCATCCATCTGCTCAAAGACATTTTCCATCTCAGCTATTACATAGACGGCGCCAATGACCTCCCCATTTGCTTCAACGGGTGTCGAAAGGACCCAGAGCCGTCTGCCTGTTTTCTTATCCCGGAATATATCATTATCTTCTTTTCCATAAATGAGCGTATTCTTAATAAGGACCTCTGTTGTCTTCTTCCCTACAATATCCTGGTTACCTGGGGCTGAAGTTCCGATCACGCGTCTGCTGCGGGTGTCGATGACACGTACTTCCGAAATATCATTCGATGAATTATCCCGGTCTCTCAATATCGTATCAATCGCTTCTTCGAGGGTTGGATCTTCCTCTCCCCTCTCTTTTTCCATTTCTTCACCAATGCTGTAGGTAAGCAGGTTAACGTGGCCTTTTATCGATTTCGTAAAGTTCCCAACAAGATTTTCTTCCAATTCCCCAACAAAATATACCCCGATTATTTGCATTGCTACGAAAATGAGCAAAACATAAATCAGAACAAATTTAAAATGGATTGAGCGAAAAAAACCAACCTTTTTCATAGAAACTACTCCTGTTCAGGGTTACGCAGGTAATAACCGACCCCTCTTCTAGTTACAATCCAGCCAGGATGGCTTGGATTGTCTTCAATCTTCTCACGAAGACGTCTGACCGTTACATCGACCGTCCTCACATCCCCGAAATAATCATAGCCCCACACGGTTTGCAATAAATGCTCCCTTGTCATGACCTGACCGATGTGCTTCGCTAAGTAATGAAGCAACTCAAATTCGCGATGCGTCAATTCAATCGTATCGCCCCGTTTGGAAACCACATAGGCATCCGGATGGATTGTGAGCGTTCCTATCGTAATTTCCTTCGGTTCATTTTCTTGATCGGGAACCGGAACAGCTTGCTGACGTCTTAGGTTCGCCTTAACGCGGGCAATTATTTCCCGGGTACTAAATGGCTTTGTCACATAGTCGTCTGCACCAAGCTCCAATCCTAAGACCTTATCTATCTCTGAATCTTTTGCCGTTAACATGATGATCGGCGTTTCATACTTCTTCCTTACTTCCCTGCAAACTTCCATCCCATCGCGCTGCGGCAGCATGATATCAAGTAAAATCAAATCAGGTTGCCGTTCTTCTACCATTTTGAGGGCTTCATTGCCATCATAAGCACAAAAAACTTCATAGCCTTCTTTTTTTAGATTGAATTGTAATATATCAGCAATTGGCTTTTCGTCATCCACTACCAGAATCTTTTTATCCATGTACTTATCTCCTTTTTAATAACTGAACTGAATCTATTAAAAACCGTGTCCTTATCCGGGACCTTATTCACTTTTCCTTCTGCTTGCACCAATCTTCGCAACCTAGTTCAGCAAACTTACATATATATACCCAATAAAAGGGGCTGAACACCGGAAATGAAAGCAAATTGTCTCTATTCTACTTTATCATTTTATAGGCATTAAATCACCTTTTTCCTATTATTCTCATCTATTTATGAAGCAGAAGAAGTCTTCGAATATTTTTCGAAGACTTCCACCGGTTACTGACTTATAAAGTTTAGCGGATTAACGAGAGACCCATTTTTATATATTTCAAAATGGAGGTGGACACCAGTCGAGTGCCCTGTTGAACCCATCATGCCGATTTTCATGCCTTTTTCAATCTTTTGTCCTGCTTTTACATCTATTGAATCCAAATGGGCATACACTGTCTTATATCCATTATTATGATTGATCGTTATCTTATTTCCATATCCTCCGGAGTTTCCTGCAGTTTCGATTATCCCATGATCTGCTGCCGTTATTGTCCTGGTGGTTGGCCGGGCAATATCAATACCTTTATGAAGTTTCCCCCATCGCTGGCCCTGCTTACTGGAAATATAGCCCCCATCTGCAGGCCATGAATATGTACCGCTTCCCTGTGAAGGAATGACCTTGGTGCCTTTTCTGGTGATTTCTGTTTTGGCTTTTTCCGTGACTTCTTTTTTTACGATCGTTTCACTGATTTTCTTTCCGTTTGTTTCAGATACATTATAGGTGAACCCAAGAATTCCCTCATTCCCTATTTGTTCAGTAATGATCTCGCCCTTAAGGAGTTCGTCATCCTCCTTCACTTTCTTTTGAAAAGGAATTCTCTCTTCCTTAAATACTTCTCTTTCTACCATTACGTTCAAATAGGGGGTACGCTGGGTCACATAGAGACGTTCGCCCTCTTTAACATCTTTGTTCTCATCCTGTCCCGGATTCAGCTCCAGCAGTTGATCCAGGTCCATATCATGCCTAGTGGCAATGGCTTCAAGATCTTCATCTTCCTTAGCCTCATAGATTGTCGTTTCTTCCTTTCCTTCTTCTATCATGGAGAGGGTTTCATCGACGCTCTTGATTTCGTCTGGATATACCATTGTCTTTATAGACGTAACTGGAAGTGAAAATTCGATGTCCAGAATTCTACTTCCTGACTCTTTTAACGGATCCAAATCTTTTTCACTTTCTTTTTTACCTGATTCGTATTCAGCGTATTCCTCTTCATCTACATATAATAAAGTGATTTTCTCCAGAACGTCCTCGGCATCTTCCTTTGACGCAACATAAGCGACCGCCTGATTATCTATGTCGATTTCATACGCCTCTGCCTTCACATTCAACTGATCTTGAATTCCCTTAACAGCCTGATCCTCTTTTACCTCTTCATCGAATACCTCTTCAGGTACAAAAGTCAGCTGTGCCTCCTTATCGAATGTAAAGTCAGGATAGTCTTCCTGTGCTTCTTCTACTTTATCGGCTACGATCTTTTCGATCTCCGTTTCATCCGTGACACTTCCGACGAACTCATCGTTAAGATAAACATGCTGTATGGTTGCAGTTTCCGGTAGCCCAGCAGCAGTTGCCCGATTTCCTGCAAGCACTAAAATGACGGAAACCATCAACAGGATGATCCCCTTACCTTTTGAGCTAAACATATATTGTCCTCCTTAACGGCTCAGTCACCAATTAAGAAACTAATCAAATTTATTTCGAGTTTTATTAGTCCATTTTAAATATCAACATGCTCATGACTGATTGCTATAATGATTTTTTATCACTCATAACTCTACCATATTAAGAAAAAAAACAAGAAACAGACTTCATAATGTAATAGAACTGTATAAATGGTGACAACATGTACCAATAAATATGGTAATGGGAAAGTTTCAATAAACTGCAGAAAAGGGAGTGGACCTAAGCCCAGCAAGGCTAAAAGCGGTTTATATGACGAATTGGTCTAAATTGGTATGTTACAAAACGTTAACAATCCATTAACAGTATTTCATTCAAAATACATCTGAATGCAAAACAAAAAAACGCCCTAAAGGAAAGGCGTTTATTAAAGGATGGCTCAGGACGGAATCGAACCGCCGACACAAGGATTTTCAGTCCTTTGCTCTACCGACTGAGCTACTGAGCCAAATATTCTATTTTAGTATAAAAATAAAATGGCGGTCCCGACGGGAATCGAACCCGCGATCTCCTGCGTGACAGGCAGGCATGTTAACCGCTACACCACGGGACCAGTAAAGCATTAATATAAAGAAGTGACCCATACGGGATTCGAACCCGTGTTACCGCCGTGAAAGGGCGGTGTCTTAACCGCTTGACCAATGGGCCGGAAAAAATGGTGAGCCATGAAGGATTCGAACCTTCGACCCTCTGATTAAAAGTCAGATGCTCTACCAACTGAGCTAATGGCTCGTTCTAATGAAATGTTTCTTTGCATGATGTGAACTTAACATCTGCAGCTTGTTAATGGCTTGTTCTATTGTGACGACGCTTTTGATAATATCATGGTTAGTATAGTTTAGGCAATAGTTTTTTGAAATAAAATTATTTTTTTCTTATTTTTTTCATTTTCCCTACAGTTTAATCCATTCATTCGGTATCCTGGACCTCCCGAACGTGACAGATGATGCATTGATCTTAATAACGAAAGAAGAGCCGGCAAAAAAAGCCAGCTCCTTTTTCATGAATTACGCTAGACGCCAAGGGCTTCTCACGACATTAGTTTGGTTGCGGTCAGGACCGACAGAGAAAGTGGTCAAAGGAATGCCTACCAATTGAGATACGCGCTCTACATAATGGCGAGCGTTCTCTGGAAGCTCATCCAATGATTTGCAGCCTGTGATGTCTTCTGACCAGCCTGGCAGCTCTTCATAGACTGGTTTACATTCGCCAATCGCTTTCAAAGTCGCTGGAACCTCATGAATGATCTCGCCTTTGTAGTCATAAGCCACACAAATTTTGACCGTATCAAGACCTGATAATACGTCAATAGAGTTCAATGATAAATCGGTAATCCCGCTGACACGGCGAGCATGGCGAACGACAACAGCGTCAAACCAGCCTACACGGCGTGGTCTGCCTGTAGTTGTACCATATTCCCGGCCAATTTCCCGGATTTGGTTGCCGACTTCATCATGTAATTCTGTAGGGAAAGGACCATCGCCCACACGGCTTGTATATGCTTTACATACTCCAACCACATGGTTGATTTTCGTAGGACCTACACCAGAACCGATCGTAACTCCACCTGCAACCGGGTTAGATGAAGTGACAAATGGGTATGTTCCTTGATCGATATCAAGCATAACACCTTGTGCGCCTTCGAATAATACCCGTTTTCCTTCATCAAGTGCGTCATTCAATACAACGGATGTATCACAAACATATTTCTGCACTTGTTGTCCGTACTCATAGTATTCTTCCAAGATATCTTCGATTTTGAAACCTTCCGTTTCATAGAAACGTTCAAACATACGGTTTTTTTCGACAAGATTTTGAGACAATTTTCCCTCGAAAATTTCACGGTCCAAAAGGTCTGCCATGCGGATTCCGTTACGAGCAGCTTTGTCCATATATGCAGGGCCGATTCCCTTTTTAGTCGTTCCAATTTTGTTGGCGCCTTTACGGTCTTCTTCGACTTCATCCAATTTGATATGGTAAGGAAGAATGACATGTGCACGGTTCGAAATACGAAGATTATCCGTACTCACCCCATGGCTATGTAAATAAGCAAGCTCCTCTACAAGAGCTTTTGGATCAACCACCATACCATTTCCAATGACACAAATCTTATCACTATAAAAAATCCCTGACGGAATTAAATGCAGTTTATAGGTAACGCCGTTAAATTTTATTGTATGTCCTGCATTATTCCCACCTTGATAACGAGCGATGGCTTCCGCATTCTGGGATAGAAAATCTGTTATTTTACCTTTACCTTCGTCTCCCCATTGTGTACCGACTACTACAACTGATGACATCTGAATAAAGCACCTCCAAAGGTTCACGTAATACCGATCATTAACCGGTTCTTATCAAACAAACCTATTTTATCAATAATCCAAACTGGAAGTCAATACAAAATCCGAACAATACACTTTTTAAAAAATTCTTTGTTCGTAAATATGAGAAATTTCTTTCCGGTTTTTTTGGATTGTCAAACATTATTGTACCCTCTGATTTCTTTTTCTATTATCATAACGCACTTTCTTTTTCCCGAAACAAAGAAAGCCCGCCATTGCATAATGGCAGGCAGTTTTCTATGCGCCGGGAGACATCGAATCATCATCGAAGCGGCGTTCAAGGTTAACGAATTTATTATATTCTTTCACGAATGCAAGCGAAACCGTGCCAACTGGACCATTACGCTGTTTCGCTATAATGATTTCAATGATATTTTTGTTCTCGGATTCTTTATCATAATAATCATCACGGTATAAGAATGCGACGATATCCGCATCTTGCTCGATACTCCCGGATTCCCGGATATCAGACATCATCGGGCGCTTATCCTGACGCTGCTCCACTCCCCGTGATAACTGGGAAAGGGCGATGACGGGCACTTTAAGTTCACGAGCGAGCGCTTTGAGTGAACGTGAAATCTCGGATACCTCTTGCTGACGATTGTCGCCTGAACGACCATCTCCTTGAATTAATTGCAGGTAATCGATCAATATCATGCCAAGGCCATGTTCCTGCTTCAAACGACGGCATTTTGAACGGATTTCACCAATCCTCACACCTGGCGTATCATCGATATAAATGCCGGCATTCGACAAGCTTCCCATCGCCATCGTCAGTTTACGCCAATCCTCATCAGTTAAGGAACCTGTCCGTAAATTCTGAGCGTTGATATTCCCTTCAGCACAGAGCATACGCATAACGAGCTGCTCTGCACCCATTTCAAGACTGAAAATCGCTACATTCTCCTCCGTTTTGGTCGCAACGTTTTGAGCGATATTCAATGCAAAAGCGGTTTTACCAACCGAAGGACGGGCACCCACTATAATGAGGTCATTACGTTGGAACCCTGCTGTCATTCGATCCAGTTCAGCAAACCCTGTCGGTATTCCCGTGACATCCCCTTTACGGGTAGTCAAAATTTCTATGTTATCGTAAGTCGCAACCAATACATCTTTAATATTTTGAAAAGACCCGGAATTTTTACGCTGGGCCACTTCCATGATCGTTTTTTCTGCTTCCCCGAGCAGCTCCTCGACCTCGTCCTCGCGACTGTAGCCTTCCTGAGCGATGTTGGTCGCTGTCCTGATCAAACGACGCAGCAATGACTTCTCCTCGACGATGCGGGCATAATATTCAATATTGGCGGCGGTAGGCACCGATCCGGCCAATTCACTTAAATAAGAAACACCGCCAACTTCTTCAAGGTTTTTTGTCGCAGCCAGTTCCTCTGTCACCGTAATCAAATCGACAGCTTTTCCTTCGTCATTCAATTTAAGCATCACATTAAAAATCTTTTGATGAGAGCTTCTGTAAAAGTCTTCCGGAATCAAAACTTCAGATGTAACGGTCAATGAAGAGGGCTCTAGAAAAATGGCTCCCAGTACAGCCTGTTCGGCTTCTATATTTTGAGGTGGAATCCTATCCTGAAATTGTTCTATCATATCTTAAAACCTCCCAATCTAAGAGGATATCTTTTATATGTTTCTAGTAAAAAAGAAAAAAGTGAAAGGACAACATGCCCAATCACATTTTTCGTCTATCTCTATTTTATCAATTTTTCACAGATATGAAACAGCTAAAATTAGTTAATTTCTTTCACATGCACAGTCAGTGTCGCAGTGACCTCAGGATGAAGCTTGACTGGAAGCTTTGTATGCCCTAAAGAACGGATGCCATCAGCAAGCTCCATTTTACGTTTATCAATCTTGATACCGTGTTTTTTCTGAAGCTCGGAGGCAATTTGTTTAGTCGTGATTGAACCGAATAAACGCCCGCCCTCACCGGCTTTGGCTGATAGTTCAACCGTTAACTTCTCCAGCTGCACTTTCAATTCTTCAGCTTGCTGCAGCTCTTCTGCTGCAAGTGATTCTTCTTTATTTTTCTGGGCTTCCAAAGTTTTTACATTTGAATTATTTGCTTCAACCGCCAATCCTTGTTTAAGCAGGAAATTATGTGCATAACCATCTGCAACATTTTTAACTTCCCCTTTTTTCCCTTTACCTTTTACGTCTTTAAGAAATATCACTTTCATTCTTTATGTCCCCCTTCTAAATATTCATCAATAGCTGCTTTCAATCGACTTTCGGCCTCATCAATGGAGCATACCTGCTGGGTGGCGGCATTTGTTAGATGTCCGCCTCCATTCAACATTTCCATGATCACCTGTACATTGATATCACCGAGAGAGCGCGCACTTATGCCAACTGTATCATCAGATCGCTTAGCCATTACAAAGGAAGCGACAACGCCATCCATGGTCAATAGGGTATCCGCAGCCTGAGCGATGAGCACCTGATTATGAACCTGATCGGTTTTTGCCGATGCAATGGCAATTCCCTTTTTATAAAAGATGACTTCTTCAATGAGCTTCGAACGTTTGATATAAGTGTCCACGTCTTCTTTTAAGAATTTCTGGACAAGTACCGTATCAGCCCCATGCGCCCTTAGATAAGAGGCGGCATCGAAAGTGCGTGAACCCGTTCTCAAGGTGAAGCTTTTCGTATCGACGATGATACCCGCAAGAAGCGCCGTCGACTCCAGCATATCAATCTTTGAGCGTTTCGGCTGATATTCAAGCAGTTCGGTCACAAGTTCTGCCGTTGAAGACGCATATGGCTCCATATAGACGAGCAATGAGTTCTTGATGAACTCCTCACCCCGGCGATGATGATCGATGACCACAACCTTATCGATCCTATTCAATAGCCGCTCTTCAATTACCATTGAAGGTTTATGCGTATCAACCACAACCAGCAGCGTCTCATCCGTAATCATTTCAAATGCATCATCAGGTGTTATGAACCGGGCATACAACTCTTCTTTATTTTTGATCTCTTCCATTAAACGAAGGACGCTGCTATCGAGCTGCTGGGTGTTGATGACAATATAGCCATCACGTTCATTCATTTGGGCAACCTTCAAGATGCCGATCGCTGAACCGATTGCGTCCATATCCGGGTTTTTATGGCCCATGACAATGACTTTATCGCTATCAAGTACTATATCCTTCAATGCATGCGAAATAACACGGGCACGGACCCTCGTGCGTTTTTCCATCGGATTGGTTTTGCCGCCATAGAATTTCACTTTTCCATTCGCTTGCTTTATGGCTACCTGGTCACCGCCACGTCCTAAAGCGAGATCCAAGCTGGACTGTGCAAGCGTACCTAGTTCCGGCAAGGATGACACGGCCGAGCCGACACCGATGCTCAAGGTCAATGGCACATTTTGCTTGGCGGTCGTTTCCCTGATTTCATCCAAAATCGAGAATTTCCCCTTTTCAAGCTGCTGAAGGATATGCTCATTAAAGACAGCGATGAATCGTTCCGAGGAAACCCGTTTAAAGAAAACGCCATTATCCCTTGCCCATTTATCAAGAAGTGAGGTAACCAAGCTATTAATGCTGCTTTTACGCTGATCATCCATACCCTGGGTCAAATCATCATAGTTATCAAGAAGAATGATCGCAATTGCCGTTCGCTCATCTTCATATAATTTCTCGATTTCCACTTGCTCCGTCACATCAAAAAAGTAAAGAAGCCTTTCATCACGCTTATGGACCACCTTGAATTTCCGATCGTGGAGCGTAAGTGTCTCTGTCTCGATCTCTTGCTTGATTAACGGTACTATCGAGTCCGCAACATCGTATAGCGATCTTCCTGCCAAGGAGTCTTCACTAAAACAGGAAGCCAGGAAAGGATTGGTCCATTCAATGTAATAATCCTCATTAAAGAGCATGATCCCAATCGGCATTTCCAATAACGCTTCTTCGCCTACCTTCTTTAAACGGTAAGATAAAGTCGTTATATACTCTTCTGTCTTCCGTTGCTTTTTTTCTACCATTCTTAATGTTAAATAAAATAAACCAGCAAGAATCAATAATCCAACAAGTGCAATAACCCAATTATAATAAGCCAGGACGCCCAAAAGTAAAACGACCGCGGCGAGCACCCCATACAATGGGGACTTAATCGAGTATTCTTTCAAATAAGATGGCATAGTTTCAGCTCCTAAAAGCATCTGTTTTACAAAAAAGTCTTCTATTCCTTTTTCTTGATTGTCTCCCTAAATGGAAATCCTAAATCTATTATACCTAAAAACCGGACGGCCGTCGTAATAATCGGAATCGGCAGAAGCAAAGAAAAAACCACGATTAAAACAGGTATGGCCTTAACCCATGACTTAACATGAGCAATATAGAATATCAGGGAATACCCTTGTAATAATATGAAGAACTGCAGTATGAAAAATAGGTTCGTTATGGCCATATATACAAAACTGTTCTTGTCCGTATTCACAAAAAGAGCAAGAAGCATCGTAATTAAATAATACCATAAAAGGCTTTTCGGGAGTCGCAGATCTCGAAAATGTGGCCATTTTAACGCCTTATCACTGAATCTCTTCACAATGGGGTGCGCCGCAAGGAAAATCAATAAAACCATGATGACGGACATCAAGACGAATAAACTTGGCATCAGGGTGTTCATCATATCGATTGATTCATACATCCGCTTTTTGACTTGTTCCGTCGGTGCCTGTCCAAAAGAATCCATGATGCCGATTGAATTTTCAATGGACCCCTCAAGAATGTTCATCGATTCTTCTATGTAATTAACATCCGTAATCAAAACTGAAGCTGCATACATTAATAAAATGCCCCCCAGAAAGACAAGGACTGCGCTTATGAACATAGGTGCCATCGGTTTGTCCTTTTTCAAAAAATAGCCGATCGCAATTCCCGTCGCCCCCATGAGCAAGGTCAGCGGAACAGACAATATCGTCCCGATGAGGATCGACAATAGTGAGGCTACAAATAAGTAACCAAGGCTCCACGATAACTTTTGTTTGATTGTGACCAGTATGAATGGAATGGGTAAAAAGAAAGTAGTGAAAATACCCAATAGTGGGATTTGAATGGTGATGAACAATAAAATGCAATATAGTGCCAGAAGTGCTCCGCCCTCGGCAATTCGTCTCCCGCTATTCATCTTTATTTCACCCCCTGTTATTATTGATGTCTTTATCTCCATCTTTATATTGTATCCGTTACGGCCAGGATATTTCAAACATCACATTCTTTTTTAGGATATGATTATTTTTTCTGAGGAAAACGCGCGGATAACTTCCTTCTGAAATAAAAAAAACCGCAATTCAGCAGTTTTCAGGCATAAGCGATAACTTATAAAAAAGGCACATTAAGGATAACTCCTCAATGTGCCAATTTATTATTCACCAGATACGTATGGTAGTAATGCCATAGTACGTGAGCGTTTAATAGCAATCGTTAATTTACGTTGATATTTAGCGCTTGTGCCAGTTACACGACGTGGTAAAATTTTACCGCGTTCTGAGACGAATTTTTTAAGAAGATCTGTATCTTTGTAATCAATTTTAGTGATTCCGTTAGATGTGAAATAACAAACCTTTTTACGCTTACCGCGTCCTTTACGTCCACCCATTGCCATAATATATTTCCCTCCCTGCTTTTTTGAATTTTCATTTTAAACGGCTGTTTAAAACGGAAGATCGTCATCTGAAATGTCGATTGTCTTACCGTCATTTGCAAATGGATCATCATCTACACGAGTGTAGTTGTTATTGCTCCGTTGATTCTGATTAGGATTTTGTCCATACGAATTGTTGTCATTTCCGTTATTACCATAACTTCTTTGACTTCCACCGTAAGAACCGCCTTCATTTCTTTCACCCGCTGAACTGCTTCGTGGTTCAAGGAATTGAACGCTCTCAGCCAGAATCTCCGTCACATATACGCGTTTGCCGTCTTGTCCTTCATAATTACGTGTTTGGACACGTCCATCCACGCCAGCTAAACTGCCCTTTTTCAAGAAGTTAGCTACATTTTCTGCCGGTTTACGCCAAACTACACAGTTAATGAAATCCGCTTCACGTTCACCCTGCTGATTCGTAAAACTACGATTCACAGCCAAAGTAAAGGTAGCTACGGGAACCCCATTAGGTGTATATCGTAATTCAGGATCTTTAGTTAAGCGTCCTACCAAAACTACGCGATTCATCATCAGAATCAACCCCTAGGTTTCAAGCTTGTTTCATGTGAAACAAGATTAGAATTTATATAAATATTGAATTAAACTTCTTCTCTAGTAGCCATGTGGCGAATAATGTCTTCACTGATTTTAGCAAGACGATCGAATTCTTGAATCGCAGCACTTTCAGCGTTAACTTTAAGAAGCATGTAGTAACCATCACGGAAATCATTGATTTCGTATGCAAGACGGCGTTTACCCCATTCTTTTGCTTCTACTTCCGCACCATTATCAGAAAGGATTGTGTTGAAACGTTCAACTAAAGCTTTTTTAGCTTCTTCCTCAATGTTTGGACGGATGATATACATAATTTCGTATTTTCTCATCACTGTCACCTCCTTTTGGTCTAAGCGGCCCAATTGGGCAAGGAGCAATTATTTATAATTACTCACAAGATAAAATTATAGCATAGTTAAAGAGGCTTTGCAACGAACGGTTCGACTTATTACAATTAATTGTAATCTGATGATTCAAATCGCAAAAAAAGACCCTACATATGGAACGGTAGGGTCTTTGAATCTTAAACGTTAAAACGGAAATGGATAACATCGCCATCGTTAACGATGTATTCTTTTCCTTCCAAACGGACTTTACCCGCTTCTTTTGCAGCACCATGACTGCCCGCTTCAAGTAAATCGGTATAAGAAACCGTTTCGGCACGAATGAAACCACGTTCGAAGTCCGTGTGAATGACGCCTGCACATTGAGGGGCCTTCATTCCTTTTCGGAATGTCCAAGCACGCACTTCCTGTACACCAGCTGTAAAGTATGTTGCCAATCCAAGCAGATTATAAGAAGCACGGATCAACTGATCAAGACCTGACTCCTCGATGCCAAGTTCAGATAGGAACATTTCCTTTTCTTCACCTTCAAGCTCTGCAATTTCTTCTTCGATTTTGGCACAAATCACGATTACTTCGGCATTTTCCTTCGCAGCATATTCACGAACTTGCTGTACATATTCATTATCGTCAGCATTCGCCACTTCATCTTCGCTCACGTTCGCTACGTAAAGCGTCGGCTTCGCCGTAAGTAAATGCATGCCCTTCACGATTTTTTGCTGCTCTTCAGTAAACTCAACGGAACGTGCAGGCTTTTCATCTTCCAGTGCTTCTTTTAAAGCCACAAGGATTTCATGTTCTGCAACAGCGGCTTTATCTTTTTGCTTGGCCATTTTTCCGACACGGTCGATGCGTTTGACAACAGATTCCAAATCGGCAAGGATCAATTCAAGGTTGATGACTTCAATATCATCGATTGGATTTACTTTTCCGGAAACATGGGTAATGTTATCGTCTGCAAAACAACGGACGACTTGACAAATGGCATCAACTTGACGGATATGGGAAAGGAATTTATTACCCAATCCTTCTCCTTTACTTGCTCCTTTTACAATACCGGCGATATCCGTGAATTCAAATGCTGTCGGAACCGTTTTTTTCGGTTTAACCAATTCAGTCAATTTTTGCAGACGGTGATCTGGGACTTCCACGATCCCGACATTAGGGTCGATCGTACAGAAAGGATAGTTGGCAGATTCCGCACCTGCCTGAGTAATTGCATTAAATAAAGTGGATTTACCTACGTTAGGTAAACCGACTATACCAGCTGTTAAAGCCATTTATATTTCACTCCTTCAAGATGATTCGTACATATGGGAAAAGAACTGATCTTCTATAAGACCATCCAATAACCTAAACCTTTCCCAATTATAGATTTCGCTTCCTAAAAAGACAAGTAAATCATGAGAAACGCAGGACTACTTCCACTCCCAAAAAAAAAGCATGATCACTCCTCATGCTTTTGCAGAACTTTTTTCATTTTCTTTGCGAATTCACGTCGGGGCAGCATCACGCTATGACCGCACCCTTCACATTTTATCCGGATATCCATACCGAGCCGTATAATTCTCCACTTATTCACTCCACACGGATGTGGTTTCTTCATTTCCACAATATCCTTAAGTGCAAATTCCTTTTCTTCCATAACCATGAGCCCCCTAACTCCTATGACTCGCTGCCATTGTACGTAGATTTAATCCCACTTGAATCAAGCGCAGCACTTATTTCATTTCTTAATATCCTGCTGATTTCGATGTGATGCATCGGCTTCGTTTCCGCTTTAACCCGAAAGACGATTTCTTCAGGACTGATTTTTTCAATTCCCAAAAATTCTGGTGCTTTGACCAGGGCTTCGTATCTGCCTTCCATACTGTTTAAAAGATCAATCAGCACCTTCTCGGCACGCTCAACCGATCCATCATTAGGTATGGTCACATCAACAACAGCCATACTGTTTAAAATCGAATAATTCGTGACCTGGATGATGCTGCCGTTAGGTATGAAGTGCAATTCACCTGCACTGCTTTTGATTTTTGTTGTACGAAGCCCGATTTCAATGACTTCCCCTTCAAAAGTATTGATTTTAATATAATCCCCAACCGAGAAATGATCTTCAAAAATAACGAAAAACCCGGTAATTATATCCTTGACCAAACTTTGTGCGCCAAATCCAATGGCCAAACCGAGAACACCAGCACCAGCGAGTAACGGCATCACATGAAGTCCAAAAATCTCCAGAATCATCAACAAGGCAATGAAATTGATGACATAAGTAATGATATTTTCCAGCAATTTAATGAGTGTCGCTTCCCTGCGCTCCGATACCCGAATTGGACTTCTTAAACGAGCTTTGAAAAATTTATTCAGAATAGTCTTTCCTATTGTAATAATAATACGCGATAACAACAGAACAAGGAAGATTTTAATAATGCCCTCGCCCATCAGCAGCCATATCTTTTCATCCAATATCTCTTTTGTAACGCTATCATAAATGCGATCCATATTTTCCTCCTGCTTAATGCAAATAACTGCAAAACTATTATATCTTATATATGATTTTTCCCATATAGACGTATTCCTCTACCCTTCATGCATGGAGATAACCATGAATTAGAGAGATTTTCTCTATTTTATCAATAAATAATGGTTTCTGTACAAAAAAATTATGGGTATATAGGTAAAAGAATTAGAAGTTTTTTCCCAAATATTCAAGTAATTATTTACTAGAAAGTATAAATGAAAGCAATTGGTAGAGGAAGAACGTCGATTCATATCCCCTTCACCTGTTTGCATGTTCTACAAAAAATTCCCTCATCCATTATGTTAAATACCGTATATTTTCCCCTTTTTATCCGTATACTGTAATACCAAATAAAGTAAAGGAGTTGAGCCGATGAATCTGAATTCTAGTCTATTTAATAATAATAAAAATAGATTGAGTCGCATCCTGCATGAAGATACGGATGCATCCAAACAAATTTCCCAGGAATTGATCAACCTCCTACCTACCGGAAAGCTTCAACCAATCGTCATCGTCTGTATAGGCACAGACCGTTCCACAGGCGATTCACTCGGACCACTTGTCGGCACTCTGCTTAGTGAAAAAGCTGAAAACAGCTCTTCTTCATTCCATGTTTATGGTACTCTGGATGACCCTATACATGCGATGAATTTACAGGAAAAATTAAATGAAATCAAAAAGATGCATACCAATCCATTTATAGTCGGAATCGATGCTTGCTTAGGGAAAATGAAAAGCGTCGGCATAGTTCAAATCGGCCAGGGACCAGTGAAGCCAGGTGCTGGGGTCAATAAAGATCTTCCTTCCGTTGGAAATGCCCATATTACAGGAATCGTGAATGTAAGTGGATTCATGGAGTTCATGGTCTTGCAGAACACTCGTCTTAATCTTGTGCTAAAAATGGCCAAAACCATTGCCGAGGGAATTCATGAAGCACAAAATCATTATCCAATAAAACCTACCATCACTCCTTTCACATGGTCATTCAAGCAAGAAAAAACCCTTTGACCGATTTTTGCTTATGATAAAAAAGAAGGAAGGGGTCATCCCCCTTCCTTCTTTTTTATACATAATACATGAAAGTAACCAGAATAGCGGTGATCATTATGCCTGGAAGCAGATTCGCCACCCTTATTTTGGTGACACCGATAATATTCAAACCAATTGCCAAAATCATGACTCCCCCAGTTGCCGTCATTTCCAATATGAAGGAATCCATTAAAGCAGTTGGGACCATCGTATTGATCTGCCTTGAAAAAATCGCCATTAACCCCTCATATAGAATGATCGGAAATGCTGAAAAAAGTACACCTATGCCGAGCGTGCTGGCGAGGACCAATGCAGTAAATCCATCGATGATCGCTTTTGTTATCAAAACATCATGATCATTCCGGATGCCGCTATCCAGGGCACCAATAATGGCCATCGCCCCAATGCCAAATATGAGTGTAGCCGTTACAAACCCCTGGGATATCGAAGTTCCTTCCTTCGCTTTCATCCTGCGTTCAAGCCAATTGCCTAAAGAATTAAGCCTACCCTCAAGATTCAACCATTCACCAAGGACAGCCCCTCCGACAATACTTAAAATGACAACAAGGAAATTATCGCTTTTAAATCCCATCTGTAAACCTAAGACCATGACAGCCAAACCAATGCCGCTCATGACCGTTTCTTTTATCTTTTCAGGTATATGTTGTAAAAACCTTCCTAAAATCGAACCGATTAAAATGCAGGCACCATTCACCAAGGCCCCTAATAATACCATCTCATCCACCTAATTTTCTGCATAAGTCGTCACGATCTTTTCATAAAGGAAAACTAAGAGGAAAGGTTCTCTTGATCAATCAAGTTCAAAATTCTCTCTAAATCTTCTTTTGAAAAGAATTCTATTTCTATTTTTCCTTTTTTCTTGCTTTGTTTTATCGTTACGCTCGTTCCTAGTCTTTCACGCAGACTTGTCTCCCGTTGCTTTATGAATATATCTTTTTTCTCTTGTTTCTTAGTTTTGGTTTCACGTGAAACGGTATCATTCAATTGATGTATATATTGCTCTAGCTGTCTGACATTCATACCTTCTTTGAGGATTTTATCCACTACCGGGTTAAGCAACTCTTTTTTCTTTAAACCTAGCAATGCCCGTCCATGACCCATGGAAATTTCCCCATCGGAGATATATCTCCTAATCCCTTCAGGCAAAGAAAGTAATCTAACATGGTTTGCTATATGGGGCCTGCTTTTACCCAGCCGATTGGCCAACTGCTCCTGGGTAAAATCCAATTTTTCAAGAAGTGTTTGGTAAGCGACGGCTTCCTCGATCGGATTCAAATCCTCCCGTTGCAGGTTTTCCAAAATCGCCAGTTCCATCATCTGCTGTTCGCTCAATTTCCTCACAACGACCGGAACTGTCTTTAAACCTGCTTCCTTGGCAGCACGGTAACGCCTTTCCCCAGCCACGATTTCATAGCCCTTAATGCTTTCCCGGGCAATAATCGGCTGTAATATCCCGTGTTCCATGATGGATTGCTTTAATTCCTCTATAGCTTCAAGCCGAAAGCTCTTTCGGGGCTGATAAGGATTTGGCCTTAATTCCCTTACTTTGATTTCGCGCACGATTTCATCTTTACTGATCTCCCCACTGTTGAAAAGTGCGTTAAGTCCTTTGCCAAGTCCTTTAGCCATTTGATACCACTTCCTTTGCCAGTTCTAGATAGACCTCCGCCCCACGTGACTTTGGATCATATATAATTATCGGTTCTCCATGGCTCGGTGCCTCACTCAAACGGACATTGCGGGGAATGATGGTTTGATAGACTTTATCCTGAAAGTATTTTTTTACTTCTTCTATGACCTGGAGACCTAGATTTGTTCTTGCATCCAACATCGTCAAAAGCACACCCTCGATTTTCAAATCATGGTTCAAATGCTTTTGGACGAGGCGGACCGTATTCAACAGCTGACTCAAACCTTCCAATGCATAATATTCACATTGTACCGGAATCAAAACTGCATCAGCAGCCGTTAAGGCATTAAGCGTAAGCAACCCCAATGACGGAGGGCAGTCAATCACAATGTAATCATATTGGCTTTGCACCTCTTCTAATGCCCTTTTTAATCGGACTTCCCTTGAGATGGTTGGAACCAGTTCAATTTCTGCACCTGCAAGTTGAATTGTCGCAGGTATGGCATATAGGTTTTCTACCTTTGTTTCCATGATAACGGTACTGGCCTCGACATCATCAACCAATACATCATAAATACATTGTTCCACATCTGCCTTGTCGATACCTGCACCGCTTGTCGCATTTCCCTGCGGGTCAATATCGACCATTAAGACTTTCTGTCCTATATATGCAAGACAAGCACTTAGACTGACAGAAGTTGTCGTTTTTCCAACACCGCCCTTTTGATTGGCAATGGCGAGAATCTTCCCCACGAATTCACCTGCTTTCAACTATCTTCATCACTCTATATAAATCTATTGATTTGTACCGTAAATCCATTTATTTCTTTCTATTTTATCATGAATGTTACTGGAAGAAATCGTTTTCTGAAATTCCTCTTAAAATTTCAAATACACTTAAAAGCATTAAAAATCCGGGGAAAGTTGAATGTTTTCAAGGAGGAAAATTCCAGTTTTGGAGAGAAATAAAAAAGCTTGGTAATCGAAGACTACCAAGCGGGCTAAGGATAGGGAATCAAGTTTTTTTCTTGGGTATTTTAATCGTGAACTGATAATACTCCTCGAATTCTTCTTCCTCTGCATCCAAATTTATTCCATTGTCTGTAACCATATTGAGTGATTGGCGTATGGTATTCACGGCAATCCTCATGTCTTTACTAAACGCTTTTCGCTTAGGTTTCGGCTTCTGCACAGTACCCGTCAGGAGCTTGACGACCTGCTCTTCGGTCTGCTTGACGTTCAACCCTTTTTCGATGATTTCCACAAGCAGTTTAAGCTGCTTTTCAGGACTCTTTAACGGTATCAACGAGCGGGCATGGCGTTCCGTAATTTGCTTTTGAAGAAGTGCATCCTGAACCTCCTGTGGCAGCTTAAGCAGCCGAAGCTTATTCGCCACGGTAGACTGACCTATTCCCAGTCTTTGTGCCAGAGCTTCTTGGGTTAAACTATGCAGCTCCAATAGTTTTCCGTAAGCCAAAGCTTCTTCAATCGGTGTCAGTTCTTCACGCTGAAGGTTTTCTATCAGCGCGACGGAAGCCGTTTCTGTATCGGTGAAATCCTTGATTATAGCAGGTGCCAATTCCCAGCCAAGCTTTTGCATGGCCCGGAAACGTCGCTCACCTGCAATGATTTCATATTTTCCCTGACCATAAGCCCTTACTACAATTGGTTGAATGATCCCATGAGTATGAATCGTTTGAGCCAATTCAGCAATTTTATCGTCATTAAAAACGGTCCTTGGTTGAAATCGATTAGGCACAATATCAGAAATGGAAATTTTTCTTATCTCTTCATTATTATTGCTAGGTGTCTCCATCTCTAGTTGCTCTTCTTCTTTTTCGCCAAACCCAAAGAACCGCGAAAAAGGATGCTTCATCTTCCTACACCACCTTTTAAAACTCCCAAATAACATATTCTCTATTTAAAGGACAAGTCCTGCATACATTTCCCGACATGGTTATACATATGGCCCTTCACTGTAAAAAACATGTCGACTGGCGCCATCAAGGCAATAATGAGGAATGGAAGGCCGGTTATTATGAATATCGGCCGGCATGCCCTAGACTATTTCCCTGAATCAGCCAGCACAGGGCACACGTTTTAACATGTACCTAAATGTCTTTTTGCTAGCAAATGCAGTATTGAGTGAAAATAATAAGTTCATACATTTATAGTAAAAGAAAATAAGGGCAAGTACCAGCCATATATCTGAATCATCTGCGCTTACTATGAAAACATACTCCTCTTTCAAGGATTATTCAATAGGCTGTTTATTTGGTGTCCCTGGTTTTCTCGGGTACTTTTTAGGAGTCTTCTTCACTTTTTTTACAGTAATGATGTTTCTTTCACTATTTTCCTCTGGCAATGTGAAAGGATGAATTTCTTCGATTTCTCCGCCTAACGTAAAAATGGCCTTCTTCCCAGTGTCCATTTCATCTTGTGCACTAGCCGCTTTCATGGCAATGAAAGTCCCATCCGGTTTAACAAGCGGCAAACATAGTTCACTTAAAACGGACATCCTGGCTACCGCCCTCGCCATGACAATATCATAGGATTCGCGATGCTCCGGTTTTTGGGCGAAGGTTTCAGCCCGGTCATGATAGAAGGAAACTCCCTTTAATTGCAAGGAATCCGCAAGGTGATTCAAAAAAGAAATTCGCTTATTCAAGGAATCCACAATCGAGACGTGGATATCAGGGAAACAAATCTTCAATGGAATACTCGGAAATCCAGCTCCAGCCCCAACATCGCAAATTCGATATGATTTATTAAAGTCAAAATAGAAGGCTGCACTGATTGAATCATAAAAATGCTTCAGATAAACTTCTTCTTTATCAGTGATGGCTGTTAAGTTCATCTTTTCGTTCCATTCCACCAATAATCGATAATAAGTGTCAAACTGATCAAGCTGTTGAGGAGAAAGCTCGATTCCTTTCTCCAGCAGTGCTTGTTGGAACTGTTCAATATTCATGTCTGCTTCAATCCTTTTCGGGTATTTCCATTACTGAGATACTCTGGCGATCTTACCTTGTTCCAAATAAACAAGCAAAATGGAAACATCAGCGGGATTCACACCTGAAATTCTTGAAGCCTGAGCTACTGATAGCGGGTGGACCTGCTTTAATTTTTGACGTGCTTCCGTTGCAAGACCAGAAATTGCATCATAATCGATATTCTCTGGAATCTTTTTATTCTCCATTTTTTTCAGGCGATCGACTTGCTGCAAGGATTTTTCGATATATCCTTCATACTTGATCTGGATTTCGACCTGTTCCGTCACTTCATCGCTCAGTTCGACATCACTTGGCGCCAACTTCTGAATGTGGGAATAATCCATTTCAGGCCGTTTCAATAAATCGGAGGCACGGATTCCATCCTTCAACTCACTGCCGCCGCTTGCAGTAATGACTTCTTGAACCTCTTTGGTCGGTTTGATGAAGTTTGTTTTCAGTCGTTCCTTTTCCATTTCAACCGCTTCTTTTTTCATAAGGAAACGATTGTAGCGTTCTTCTTTGATCATCCCGATATTGAATCCAATTTCCGTTAAGCGTAAATCGGCATTATCATGGCGCAATAATAAACGGTATTCTGCACGTGAAGTCAGCAAACGGTATGGTTCATTCGTACCTTTCGTCACAAGATCATCAATGAGAACACCAATATAGGCATCCGAACGGCTTAAAATCAGTTCTTCTTTACCCATTGCATTCAATCCTGCATTAATACCGGCCATCAACCCTTGTCCTGCTGCTTCCTCGTAGCCGGATGTCCCGTTAATTTGGCCAGCAGTATACAGATTTTTGATTTTCTTCGTTTCAAGTGTGGGCCATAGCTGCGTAGGAACGATAGCATCATATTCAATTGCATATCCAGCACGCATCATTTCCGCCTTTTCAAGTCCTGGAATTGTTTGCAGGATTTTCACTTGTACATCTTCAGGCAGACTGGTGGATAAACCTTGCACATAAACTTCCTTTGTATTACGGCCTTCAGGCTCCAGGAAGATCTGATGCCGTGGTTTATCATTAAAACGAACGACTTTATCTTCTATCGATGGACAATAACGCGGTCCGGTTCCTTTTATCATTCCGGAATACATTGGCGAACGGTGCAGATTTTCATCAATGAGCTGATGTGTCCCCTCATTCGTGTACGTTAACCAGCATGGCAATTGATCCGTTATGAACTTTGTCGTTTCATAAGAAAATGCGCGTGGCACTTCATCGCCAGGCTGAATTTCCGTTTTGCTGTAATCTATGGAAGAGCTATTCACACGTGGCGGCGTTCCTGTTTTAAAACGGACCAAGTCAAATCCTAACTGCTCTAAATGCTCAGAAAGCCTGATGGAAGGCTGCTGATTATTTGGGCCGCTTGAATATTTCAATTCCCCTAAAATGATTTCACCGCGTAAATATGTTCCCGTCGTGATTACGACTGTTTTCGCACGGTAAACCGCGCCTGTTTTAGTGATGACACCCGTACATACGTCGTTTTCAACAATTAATTCCTCTACCATTCCTTGAATCAATGTCAAATTTTCTTGGTCTTCTATCGTCTTTTTCATTTCTTGTTGATAGAGAAATTTATCTGCCTGCGCCCGCAGCGCACGAACAGCCGGACCTTTTGCCGTATTGAGCATCCTCATTTGAATATGGGTCTTGTCGATATTTCTTCCCATTTCACCGCCTAAAGCGTCAATTTCCCTAACGACTATCCCTTTTGCCGGCCCGCCAACGGAGGGATTGCATGGCATAAAGGCGACCATATCCAAGTTAATGGTGATCATCAACGTTTTAGCTCCTACTCTTGCAGCTGCAAGGCCTGCCTCACTGCCAGCATGACCGGCACCAATAACAATGACATCATAGCTACCTGCTTCGTATTGCATATCCTTTTCCTCCTTTTACGCTTATTTTCCTAAACAAAATTGAGAGAACAATTGGTTGATCAAATTATCCTGAACGCTTTCGCCAATGATTTCTCCAAGTAGCTCCCAGGCTTTCGTGAAATCGATTTGAACCAAATCAACCGGCGTACCCATTTCAATAGCATCGATTGCATCTTCAATAGACTGTAATGCCTGTCCAAGCAAAGCTATATGCCTGGCATTGGAAACATACGTCAGATCTCCCGTTTCTAAAGAACCTTCAAAAAATAAAGAAGCGATGGCTTCTTCCAATTCATCGACTCCTCGATCCTCTAGTAATGAGGTGGAAACAACTTTATGGGATGCCGCCTTTTCCTTAACCTTTGCCATATCGATTTTTTGTGGAAGGTCGGTTTTATTGATGATAACGATAACATCCATACCCTCAACCGCTTGAAACAGTTTCTCATCTTCGGCAGTGAAATCATCCGAATAGTTCAATACAAGCAATATTAAATCAGCCTCTTTTAATACTGCACGAGACCGTTCAACTCCAATTCGTTCAACAATATCTTCCGTTTCGCGAATTCCTGCTGTATCGACAAGTTTAAGCGGTACACCGCGAACATTGACATACTCTTCAATTACGTCACGTGTTGTACCTGGAATATCAGTGACAATCGCTTTATTTTCATGAACTAAGCTGTTAAGCAAAGAAGATTTTCCGACATTAGGGCGCCCTATGATAACGGTCGCAAGCCCATCCCTAAGTATCTTGCCCTGTTGGGCCGTGTGAAGTAGCTTCTCTATTTCATTCTTCACATAACTGCCCTTTTCCAAAAATAAACGATGCGTCATTTCTTCGACATCATCATATTCCGGATAATCTATATTAACCTCGACTTGTGCGAGGGTCTGTAAAATTTCTTGTCGCAGGTTTTGGATTAATTTCGAAAGCCGGCCTTCCATTTGACCTAATGCAACATTCATCGCTTTATCCGTTTTAGCGCGGATTAAATCCATAACGGCCTCAGCTTGCGAAAGATCGATCCTGCCATTCAAAAAAGCCCGTTTCGTGAATTCACCAGGTTCCGCTAAACGAGCACCTTGTGAGAGAATGAGCTGCAATACCCGATTGACCGAAACGATTCCACCGTGACAATTTATTTCAACTACATCTTCCCTTGTAAATGTCTTTGGACCCATCATGACCGAAACCATGACTTCCTCTATGATTTCACCTGTTTTAGGCTGGATAAGGTGGCCATAATGAATCGTGTGTGATTTCACATCAAGCAATCCTTTTCCACCTGGCCCTTTAAAGATCCTGTCGGCTATTTCTATGGCCTCATCACCGCTGATCCTAACGATGGCGATTGCCCCTTCCCCTAAGGGAGTAGAGATAGCGGTGATTGTATCGAATTCCATGCTTTCACCTCTTATATATTGATGTTTCTATTTTTTATTCTGATAACAAAATCGTCGAATCCCTAAATTACTACAATACCATAGTATATAGATGAAAAAAAGTAGATACTCCTTCCTCTCGAGAGTTATCCACATGCCATTAATCCATATTCTGTAACATTCATTTTAACTTATCCACATGTGAATAACAAATATCGTCCGCATCCCTTTACGGATCAAGAATATATAAAGAAATATGTCACTTATTGTTGAATTGATACTTTGTAAAAAAATATTCGACACACATTGATAGCAGGCCTAAAAAAAAGAACCCCTGCTTAAAAGCAGAAGGTTCATTTAAGTGGAGTAATGACTAAGTGGCGATATGGTTCCGTCCCACTCGAAGTCGTTTTTATTTTTGGATAATCCAGGAGAGCATTATGGATGACCTTTCGTTCATAGGATGGCATCGGCTCAAGTGAAACAGCTTTACCTGTTTTCAAGGCTTTATTTGCCATTCTTTCGGCCAATTGGATTAAGGTGTCATTGCGGCGATTTCGATAATCTTCTGCATCTACAGTAATATTCAAAAACTGCTTCGAATATCGATTTGCTACCAGCTGTGCTAAATACTGAAGTGAATTTAGTGTTTGACCCCTTTTTCCAATCAATAAGGCAATTTTATCACCTGATAAATGGAATGTTACATTCTTACCTTTACGGGTGACATCAATTTGTGCATTGACTCCCATTTCCACGCTGACATTCTTCAAAAATCCAAGTGTCTCTTCAATGGGATCCGGAGGCAACGTCACATGGACGATTGCCTTCCTTGCACCAAATAAACCAAAAAATCCTTTTTTGCCTTCATCTTCTATTTCAATCTCCACGCGATCCTTAGTGCTGTTCAATTGAGCTAAAGCTAAATTTACTGCTTCTTCGACAGATTGTCCTGTAGCAGTCACTTTTTTCACTTTTTCTTTGCCCCTCCCGCGTTTTCCGCAGCTGCTTTTCTAAGATCCGGACCTTTGATGAAATATGTTTGAACGATACCAAAAATGTTACCAACTACCCAGTAAAGAGAAAGAGCAGCGGGGAAATTAATAGCAAATACAACAATCATGATTGGCATGATGTAAAGCATCATCGTCATTTGTGCCGCCATTTGTGGATTGGAGTTCATTCCTACCATGGACATCTTTTGCTGGATGAAAGTCGTGATACCTGCAACGACCGGCAAAATATAATAAGGATCCGGGGAACCTAAATCAAACCAAAGAAAACTATGTAAAGCAATTTCTTCCGTACGGCTGATTGCATGGTAAAATCCGATCAAAATCGGCATTTGCACCAATATCGGCAAACATCCCGCCAATGGATTCACATTATATTTTGAAAATAGAGCCATTGTTTCTTGCTGTAGTTTTTGTTGTGTGGCAGCATCTTTTGAGCTGTATTTTGCTTGAAGTTCTTTCATTTCAGGCTGAATGGCCTGCATGGCTTTCGAGCTTTTCACCTGTTTAATCATTAATGGAAGTAACGCTAAGCGAATGATTAGTGTAACACCGATGATTCCCAAACCATAGTTCTCGCCAAATGCTTCAGAAAGCCAGATGATCAGGGCTGATAATGGATAGACAATGTATGAATTCCAAAAACCTTCACTATCCGCAGTAATAGGTTCTTTAATTTCCGTACACCCTGCTAACAACATCATTATCGAGGCTAGTCCAATAATGAGTAATATTCGTTTTTTCAACCGTAATTTCCTCCTAACTTCAATCAATCTTTTTTGAAACAATTGTGAACTGTTTGATAGAAGATTTCAAGGAAAAGTAATCCACTTTTTCCACAGTTACAATCGGGATTTTCTATGTCATCTTTCTCAAGTAACATGATCCGAGGAGTGCTTATTCGATATTAAGGGGACTTTATTGTTTTTTCATTTTAAAGTTTAGTGATTTAGAACGTTTAAGGACATGGATCAAGCTGCTTTTCACCTGGCTAAAGTCCATCTCCGCCGCTGGTTTTCGAGCAATCACAATATAATCCTTACCCTCTTCTATATCTTCTTTCAATTCCAAAAACGCTTGCCGTATGTATCTTTTGATTTGGTTCCTTACAACGGCGTTCCCGATTTTTTTACTGACTGAAAGGCCGATCCGAAAATAATCCTGACCTGGCTTTTCAAGGACATAGACAACGAATTGCCGATTAGCAGAAGATTCACCTTTTTTAAACACAAGCTGAAATTCGTCCTCTTTCTTAATCCTTAACTTTTTTTTCATTTTTACACCTTCATTACATGAATTGAGTCTCAGTAAATCCCTTATTTTGCGAAAAAAGACCACTGAGACTTTTCAGTGGTCTATGCAGATAATACTTTTCTGCCCTTACGGCGACGTGCAGCGATTACTCTACGTCCGTTTTTCGTGCTCATACGTGCACGGAAACCGTGAACTTTACTATGTTTGCGGTTATTCGGTTGATAAGTTCTTTTCATTATATGACACCTCCCTGAGGAATAACAGTTAAAGACAGTCTTTACAATTATATAGATGGAGGTTTCTACTTGTCAACCTCATCCATAAAAATATTTCTTTTTTAATGCTCAATGTCCAGTTGGCCTTTTTTTACTACCTAGCCTATTGTAAATGATTTTGCTCCGAACTGATATAGAAATTTTTGGGGAAAGGCAAATTTCCATCATTTTATCCATGAGCACAAATATGAGATTCGCAATGAATCCTTCCTTGATCGAAACAACATTCGACAAATAATAAGAATGGACGTGAATCATCTTTCGATCTGTCCCATGCAGTACTTTCGGCTTGAACAACTTCGTTCAAAACAAATTAGTTCAGCCGATAATCACGGTCTGTGGATAAATTTCGACATGTTTTTTTCTATCCACATCCCATTTCATGGACTTTTGCACATAACAATGGCCTGTGGAAAAGTTTTTCCCACAAGCTCGGTAAGTTGTGGATAAAGTTTTCTAACCCATTGCAAGACGCCTGAATTTCTGATATTATATTTGTGTTTTCACTCTGAATAACTTTATCAACAGGTAAGGTTTATCCACAGACTGTGAATAACTTGTGGATAGTTTATCCGACCTGTGTATATTAATCTGTCCACAGATGGTGGATATTGTCGAAAACCCTTTTTTCTTCTTTATTATATATTTCTTAAAATACCTGTTGATGAATAAACATTCAAATCTACTCTGGCTCACCAGATGTAGTCTGTACAAAGGTTGTACAGCGCAAGATATAGTTTTTAGGCACTTCATTACACAACACAAAAATCCCTTAATACAGCTCACCGAACCTTTGCTGTCAAAATTAATATAAAGACGGCAATCGATGAGTTTATTTGTGCCTATACATTTAGATACAATTATTAAAAATATTTTGCAAAGGAGGGATAAGTTTGGATAACATCGATAGCCTCTGGAACCAGGCGCTCGGAAAAATCGAAAAAAAAATCAGTAAACCAAGCTTTGAGACTTGGCTTAAATCAACCAAGGCCTATTTACTGCAAGGTGATACTTTAACAGTCACCGCTCCCAATGAATTTGCCAGGGATTGGCTTGAAGAACGCTATTCCCATCTTATTTCCGATGTATTGTTTGAACTTACCGGTGAGGAATTGGAAGCAAAATTCATCATTCCCCCCAATCAAGAAGATGATGATTTTACCGTTCCTGTTCAGCCTAAAAAGATAAAAAAGCAGGATAAAGAGCATGCTGCATTTCCACAGCATATGCTTAATGCGAAAAATACATTCGATACATTTGTCATCGGCTCCGGCAATCGTTTTGCCCATGCCGCGTCTCTCGCTGTCGCAGAAGCTCCGGCCAAAGCCTATAATCCCTTATTCATTTACGGGGGCGTCGGCCTTGGAAAAACTCATTTAATGCATGCAATCGGGCATTATGTTCTAGAGCATAATCCGAATGCGAAGGTCGTTTATTTATCGTCTGAAAAGTTCACGAATGAATTCATCAACTCGATCCGGGACAATAAAGCTGGGGAATTCCGTGATAGATATCGAAGCGTGGATGTTTTATTAATTGATGATATTCAATTCCTTGCGGGAAAAGAACAAACTCAAGAAGAGTTTTTCCATACATTCAATGCGTTGCATGAAGAAAGCAAACAAATCGTCATCTCGAGTGACCGCCCGCCAAAAGAGATACCTACACTAGAGGATCGCCTCCGTTCAAGGTTTGAGTGGGGCTTGATCACGGATATCACGCCACCTGATCTAGAAACGCGGATTGCCATATTGCGTAAAAAGGCAAAAGCTGAGGGTCTTGATATCCCGAACGAAGTCATGCTCTATATCGCCAATCAAATCGATTCCAATATTCGTGAGCTTGAGGGTGCACTTATTCGTGTCGTCGCTTATTCTTCATTGATTAATAAGGATATAAATGCCGATTTGGCAGCTGAAGCATTAAAAGATATCATCCCTAGCTCAAAACCTAAAATAATCACCATCTTGGAAATCCAGAAAACGGTCGGTGAACATTATAGTGTCAAACTTGAGGATTTCAAGGCGAAAAAACGGACTAAATCCGTGGCCTTTCCGAGACAGATCGCCATGTATCTTTCCAGGGAGTTGACGGACTCATCCCTGCCCAAGATAGGTGATGAATTTGGAGGTCGCGATCATACGACCGTTATCCATGCGCATGAAAAAATCTCCAAACTCATGCAAACGGACACCCAGCTTCAACGTCAGGTTAAAGAAATCCAGGACCAGCTGAGGGTATAATGGATTCTGGATAATGTGAATAACTGACGACTACTTACACACAGTCTGTCCACATGTGGATAGACTGTTTTTCCTTAGGTTGAGTGGACTTATCCACATATCAACAGGCCCTACTACTATTACTACTATCTTTTTTAATAAAAATTATTAATAAATATGCCTATTCGGCAATAAAAAATTGGAGGATGAAACATGAGATTTATAATCCAAAGAGATCGATTAGTTCATAGTGTCCAAGAAGTAATGAAAGCAGTCACATCAAGGACGACGATTCCGATTCTAACGGGGATAAAAATAAGCGTTACTAGTGAGGGTGTCACTCTAACAGGAAGTGATTCTGATATCTCCATCCAATCATTCATTCCGGCTGAGGTTGACGGAGATGAAATCGTTGAAGTTAAAAGCAGCGGCGGTATTGTCCTGAATGCCCGTTTTTTCAGTGAAATTGTCAAAAAGCTGCCGATGGATACTGTAGAAATTGAAGTGGAGAACAACTTCCAAACGATTATTCGCTCTGGAAAAGCTGAGTTTAATCTAAATGGACTGGATCCTGAGGAATATCCACATCTTCCGATCATTGAAGAAGAAAATATTTTCAAACTTCCAACGGACCTTTTAAAGACCCTTATCAGACAAACTGGCTTTGCAGTGTCCACGTCAGAAACACGCCCCATCTTAACAGGTGTAAACTTGAAGGTTCAAGATGACGAATTGACCTGTATTGCAACAGATAGTCATAGGCTTGCAATGAGGACAGCCAAAATAGAAAATAAAATTAACGGGACCTATAGCGTTGTCATCCCAGGTAAAAGTTTGAATGAGTTAAGTAAGATCCTTGATGATACAAACGAACTCATTGAAATCGTCATTACCGAAAACCAAGTACTTTTCAAAGCTGAAAATTTATTATTCTTCTCAAGACTTCTTGAAGGGAATTACCCTGATACATCACGCTTGATTCCATCAGATAGCAAAACCGATGTGACTGTTCACACCAAGGATTTCCTGCAAGCGATCGACAGGGCTTCTTTATTGGCGAGAGAAGGAAGAAATAATGTCGTCAAATTGACAACCCTGGAAGGTCGTATCATCGAAGTCTCTTCCAATACTCCTGAAATTGGTAAAGTAATTGAAGAGGTTCAGGCAGAAGCCATTGAAGGTGAAGACCTGAAAATCTCATTCAGTGCCAAATTTGTAATGGATGCTCTAAAGGCATTGGAAGGTTCCGATATAAAAATTAATTTCACAGGGGCAATGCGTCCGTTTGTCATTCGTCCGCTACATGATGATTCCATGCTGCAATTAATTCTCCCAGTAAGAACTTATTAAGCTAAAATAATATTTCAAAAAAATTAAAGGCTTGTATAGCAGGTCTTTAATTTTTTTATATTTAAACATAGGTTTCCAAAGGGTTCTTGGCGTTTTTTTAATGCTGTACGGAACGGTGAATCGCTAAAAATAAGAACTGAAAAAGCTATACTTTGTCTTAATGGGATTAATTTAGTAAAATGAAATATTAAAGACTACTTAGAAATGAGTGAGGCATGAAATGGACTCCATAAAAATCAATACTGAATATATTACGCTTGGACAATTCCTGAAATTGGCCGATTTAATCCAAAGCGGCGGAATGGCGAAATGGTTCTTAAGTGAATACGAGGTTTACATTAATGGCGAATTAGACGTGAGAAGAGGCAGAAAATTAAGATCAGGTGATAAAATAGAGATTCCTGGATTTGGCACCTACACAATTACAAGCTAAAACATAAGGGAAGAGCGGAATATGTATATTGAAAATATAAGTTTGAAAAATTACCGCAACTATACCGAATTGAATCTGACTTTTGAGAATAAAGTCAATGTAATCCTCGGCGAAAATGCTCAAGGAAAAACAAATGTCATGGAATCTATTTTTGTTTTAGCAATGGCAAAATCTCATCGCACCTCAAATGATAAAGAACTTATTCGCTGGGATGAAGAGTATGCTAAAATAGAGGGAAGAGTTAGAAAGAGAAATACCTCAATACCACTTGAGCTGACCATTTCAAAAAAAGGGAAAAAGGCGAAGTGCAACCATATTGAACAAAGAAAGTTAAGTCAATATGTCGGAAATATGAATGTGGTCATGTTTGCGCCTGAGGATCTAAACCTTGTAAAGGGAAGTCCTCTAGTCAGACGCCGTTTTATAGATATGGAAATTGGCCAGGTTTCTCCCGTATACCTTCATGATATGAGCCAATATCATAAAATACTTCAACAAAGAAATCATTACTTAAAGCTTCTGCAGACCCGAAAACAAACGGATACGACGATGCTTGACGTGCTGACCGATCAATTTATTCAGTATGCAGCGAAAATTGTCGAAAGAAGATACGAGTTTCTTTTAAAGCTCCAGCAATGGGCAGAGCCGATTCATTCGGGGATCTCCAGAAATCTAGAAGTATTGAAAATCCAATATAAACCGTCGCTTGATGTATCAGAATCTATGGATTTGACGAAAATGATAGAAGTATACACAGAAAAATTTGATAAAATAAAAACAAGGGAAATTGAACGGGGTGTAACACTGGTAGGTCCTCATCGTGACGACCTGGTTTTTTTTGTGAATGACCGGGATGTCCAGACATACGGTTCACAAGGACAACAGCGAACGACGGCCCTGTCTTTGAAACTTGCCGAAATTGAGCTGATCCATGAAGAAATCGGCGAGTATCCCATTTTATTATTGGATGATGTGTTATCGGAACTTGACGATTTCCGCCAATCCCATTTACTGAATACAATACAAGGGAAAGTGCAAACATTCGTGACGACACCCTCCGTTGATGGAATCGATCATCAAACCCTAAGAGAAGCGTCCACCTTTTATGTTAGTCAAGGAAGTATAAAAAAGGTTAAATGATGAGGTGAATGTATGTATCTCCATATTGGTGAAGACATTCTTGTGAAAACGGACGATGTCATAGCCATTTTAGATAAGAAGCTGCTTCAGGCCTCTCCAATCATGAGTGAATTTTTGGAGAAAAAGTCTGATGTAACTTACCATTTAGCAAAAAACTCGGTTAAATCGATTGTAGTGACGGACAAACAGGTATATTATTCACCGCTTGCGTCGTCCACTTTGAAAAAGCGTTCACTGCAGCCATCGCTCTTAATCGATGATATAGATATTCTTTGAATTGTAGCTAAACGTATAATTACTCCTGAAAATTGATAAATGCCAAAAGAAAAGTGTAGGTGATACGTATGACAATGGAACAAAAAGAAGTACAAGCTCAGGCATACGATGAGAATCAGATACAGGTTTTAGAAGGCTTAGAAGCAGTTCGTAAACGTCCGGGGATGTATATCGGCACTACCTCTGCAAAAGGACTTCACCATCTTGTTTGGGAAATTGTCGATAATAGTATTGATGAGGCACTGGCTGGTTTCTGTACGGAAATCAAAGTGACGATTGAAGAAGACAATAGCATAACCGTAGTCGATAATGGTCGGGGAATTCCAGTGGGGATCCATGAAAAAATGGGACGCCCAGCTGTAGAAGTAATCATGACGGTCCTTCATGCGGGCGGTAAATTTGGCGGCGGAGGTTATAAGGTCTCCGGCGGTCTGCATGGTGTGGGGGCATCAGTAGTTAATGCCTTATCCACGGTATTGGAAGTTTACGTTCATCGTGAAGGTAAAATCCATTATCAGCAATTTAACCGCGGTATCCCAAAGGAAGATTTGAAAATCATCGGGGAAACCGATCATACCGGAACGACTGTACACTTCATTCCTGATGGTGAAATCTTCACGGATACCTTGGAATATGACTTTGATACATTAGCCACACGAATCCGTGAGCTTGCATTCCTGAATAAAGGGTTGAAGCTGATCATTGAAGATAAACGTGAAGAAGAAGAAAAAATCAGGGAGTTCCACTATGAGGGCGGTATCAAATCTTATGTTGAGCATTTGAACCGTTCTAAAGAGGTATTGCATGAGGAACCGATTTTCATGGAAGGCGAGAAAGATGGAATTTCCGTTGAATTGGCTTTGCAATATAATGACAGCTATATCAGCAATGTCTTTTCCTTTGCCAATAATATTCATACCTATGAAGGCGGTACACATGAATCGGGATTCAAGACTGCTTTGACCCGTGTCATCAATGATTATGCACGGAAAAATGGTCTTTTAAAAGAAGCGGATGCCAATTTCTCAGGTGAAGATGTCCGGGAAGGTTTAACGGCAATCATTTCGATTAAGCATCCTGATCCGCAATTTGAAGGTCAGACGAAAACCAAACTCGGAAACTCTGAGGTAAGAACGGTTACTGATTCCATTCTTTCGGAACGACTTGATGCCTTCTTATACGAAAATCCTGCCGTGGCCCGAAAAATAGTAGATAAAGGGCAAATGGCAGCGAGAGCCCGAATGGCTGCGAAGAAAGCACGTGAATTGACCCGGAGGAAAAGTGCTTTGGAAGTATCCAATCTACCAGGTAAATTGGCAGATTGTTCTTCTAAGGACCCGAGTATCAGCGAATTATACATCGTTGAAGGAAACTCTGCGGGAGGATCGGCAAAACAAGGGCGGGACCGCCATTTCCAAGCTATCTTGCCGCTAAGGGGTAAAATCCTGAATGTTGAAAAAGCGCGATTGGACAGAATCCTGCATAATGAAGAAATAGGTACGATCATCACAGCACTTGGAACAGGCATTGGTGATGAATTCAATACTGAAAAAGCCAGATACCATAAAATTGTTATCATGACCGATGCGGATGTGGATGGTGCCCATATCAGAACACTGATGTTGACATTCTTCTACCGGTATATGCGAAAAATCATCGAGTATGGATATATATATATTGCTCAGCCGCCACTTTTCAAGATTCAGCAAGGGAAAAAAGTGGATTATGCTTATAATGACCGCGAGCTTGAAGAAATCATGGCAAGTTTGCCAAGTACTCCAAAGCCTAACCTGCAGCGTTATAAAGGGCTGGGGGAAATGAATCCGGAGCAATTGTGGGAAACGACCATGAACCCAGAAACGAGAACGCTGCTTCAAGTCAGTTTGAAAGATGCTGCCGAGGCAGATGAAACTTTCGAGATGCTGATGGGCGACAAGGTCGAGCCGCGACGTAACTTCATTGAAGAAAATGCAATTTATGTAAAAAATCTTGATATCTGATTTTTTGACAGGATGCTTTTTACATCCTGTTCTTTACATAGTGCACGAACAGTTAAATTTAAATGAGAGTATAAGCTTTTAATAGGAGGTTGGCTCCATGTCAGAAAATGAAAGATCAGGTGTAAAAGAAATAAATATAAGTACCGAGATGCGGACATCGTTTTTGGATTATGCGATGAGCGTTATCGTGTCGCGGGCTTTGCCTGATGTAAGGGACGGTTTGAAACCGGTACACCGAAGAATTCTTTATGCAATGAACGATCTTGGAATGACTTCGGATAAACCATTTAAGAAATCAGCCCGTATTGTCGGGGAAGTCATCGGTAAATATCACCCGCATGGTGATTCGGCAGTATATGAAACGATGGTACGGATGGCGCAGCCTTTTAACTATCGCTATATGCTTGTAGATGGACATGGGAATTTCGGTTCAGTCGATGGTGACCAAGCTGCCGCAATGAGGTACACCGAAGCGAGAATGTCTAAAATCTCGATGGAGTTACTCCGCGATTTAAATAAAGATACGGTCAATTTCCAGGATAACTACGATGGTTCAGAAAGAGAACCAGCCGTCATGCCTGCCCGGTTCCCGAACTTGTTGGTGAATGGTTCATCAGGAATAGCGGTAGGAATGGCAACCAATATTCCGCCCCATCAATTAGGTGAGGTAATTGACGGCGTATTGGCTTTAAGTAAGAATCCTGAAATTACAATTCCAGAGTTGATGGAATATATTCCTGGTCCGGACTTTCCGACAGCCGGTTTGATTTTAGGGAGAAGCGGAATCAGAAAGGCCTATGAAACCGGTAAAGGGTCAATCATTCAACGGGCGAAAGTCGAGATTGAAGAGAAACCGAATGGTAAACAGGTAATCCTTGTTAAGGAAATCCCTTATCAAGTGAATAAAGCAAGATTGATTGAAAAAATTGCAGAACTTGCCCGAGATAAGAAAATCGAAGGCATCACCGACTTACGCGATGAATCGGATCGCAATGGCATGCGTATTGTCATGGAGCTTCGAAAGGATGTTAATGCGAATGTCCTTTTAAACAACCTGTATAAGCATACCGCGATGCAGACCACCTTCGGAATCAATCTGCTTGCTTTGGTGGACGGTCAGCCAAAGGTGCTGAATTTAAAACAATGCCTACGCTACTACTTGGAGCATCAGCAGGTAGTCATACGTCGCAGGACTGAATTTGAACTGCGGAAAGCGGAGGCCCGTGCCCATATTTTAGAAGGTTTGCGTATTGCACTTGATAATTTGGACGCAGTCATCTCGTTGATCCGCAGTTCCCAAACGACAGATATTGCCCGTGAAGGCTTAATGACACAATTCTCACTTTCCGAAAAACAGGCGCAAGCTATCCTGGATATGCGTTTACAGCGCTTGACAGGTCTGGAACGTGAAAAAATTGAAGATGAATATCAGGCATTAATGGCTATAATTGCAGAATATAAAGCAATTCTTGCTGATGAGGAAAAGGTTCTTGAAATTATCCGTGAAGAACTTCTTGAAATTAAAGAACGTTTTGATGATAAACGGAGAACTGAAATCACATTAGCCGGCTTTGAAAGCCTGGAAGATGAAGATTTAATCCCAGAGGAAAATATAATCGTGACACTTACGCATAACGGTTATATTAAACGCTTGCCTGCAACCACATACCGCAGTCAAAAACGCGGGGGGCGCGGAATACAGGGTATGGGCACGAATACAGATGACTTTGTCGGTCACTTGTTAACCACTTCGACTCATGACACTCTATTATTCTTCACCAACAAAGGTAAAGTCTATCGTTCAAAAGGATATGAAATACCTGAATATGGCAGGACGGCAAAAGGATTGCCGCTTATCAACCTGTTGGAAGTCGATAAAGGCGAGTGGGTCAATGCAATCATACCTGTGAAGGAATTTGCGGACGATTGGTATTTATTCTTTACGACCAGACATGGGATATCAAAGCGTACACCTTTATCGTCTTTTGCAAATATCCGTAATAACGGTTTAATTGCCGTTGGTTTACGTGAAGATGATGAATTGATCTCTGTCCGACTTACGAATGGAGAGAAACAGATCATAATTGGAACGAAGTCCGGTATGATGATTCGTTTCCCTGAGACGGATGTACGGACAATGGGACGTACTGCAGCGGGAGTAAAAGGGATTTCCTTAGGGACGAATGATGAAGTTGTCGGAATGGAAATTCTTGAAGATGATGAAGAAGTCCTGATCGTTACGAAAAACGGCTATGGAAAACGGACCTCTGCGGAGGAATACCGTATTCAAAGCCGTGGAGGCAAAGGAATAAAAACATGTAATGTCACTGAGAAAAATGGTGAACTTATAGCTGTGAAAACAGTTACGGGTGTAGAGGAAGATTTAATGCTGATTACAGCAGCTGGTGTATTGATCCGAATGGAAGTCGAAGGCATTTCTAAAACGGGCCGTAATACACAGGGTGTTAAGCTCATCCGACTCGAATCCGCAGATAATGAATATGTTTCGACGGTTGCCATCGTAGGAAGGGAAGAAGAAGAAGAAAAAGACATGGATATAGAAACGGTCACGACTCTAGATCCGGATTCTGATCCTGAACCTACCGTAATTGAAGAAAATGAAGAAACTGAAAAAGATACGGAAGAATAATCTTTTCATAAAAAAAGGGGTTCGGAATTTTAATTCTGAACCCCTTTTGAAATTCCCTTTGAATTTTAAGGCAAAGGGTTCTATCAAAAGTTAAAACAAAGTTGATTGGAGCGGGACTCCTGCGGGAAAGCGAGTACCTGTAGAGGAAATCAATGCTCAAATTGTATAGACCGTAAAAAAACTGTAGACCTTGCAATTAAGCTGGGTCTTTTTTTTGCGCATTAGCGGATTTCAAAATGATAATATGGGTAAAAAGACTCGTTAGCTTCGCATAAGCTTGCTAATGAATTGAATTTTTTTATGTATTTAATCATAATAAAGATAGTTTTTACCATATTTTTCAAGTAAAATGATACTCATTAATACTACCGAGGTGAAACGTTTTGCTAGTGAAAACTCGCTATTTAATTGAAGGCTGCATCCTCTCGAAAGAAATTAGAGGTCTTTCGAACCACCCCATTATGTATGAAAAAACAATATTGACCAAGCGATTGATTGAGGCTTTGCAAGCCTTTTTAATAACAGAGGTAAGCGTTGAAAAAACTTTGATTGATGGAAAGAAATTTCTGCCGAAAGAAGTAATGGATCCAGAATTGGATGAAATCGAAGAGTCATTGGATTTTACGGATTTGTATCTTAAGTCAGTAGAAACATATAAACGATTATTTAAAAATTGGCAGGCGGGCAGTGAAGTCGAGGTGGCCATGATTCGTTTAATCATGATTCCCCTTATGGATAAGGATTTAGAGGAACCAGGAAACATTTTGATGCTGCACCACTATTGCACTAAAGAAGAATATGTATATCATCATGCTATTTCCATTGGATTGATAGGAGGATATATTGCATATAAAATGAAATGCAATAGGGCTGATGTCTACCAAGCGGCAATTGGCGGATGTCTGGCAGATTGCGGGATGGCAAAGCTGTCACCAAGGTTATTAAATAAAACGGAAAGCCTGACAGCGGATGATTATGAGGAGATACATGCTCATCCTATTTTCAGCTATAAGATGATTAAAGATAGTTCAAGCATAAAGGATAGTGTGAAGTTAGCCGTTCTAGAGCATCATGGAAGGTTAGATGGAACGGGTTATCCCAAAAGATTGAAAACAAAGCCCATGAACCTATTCTCAAAAATCATTGCTGTTGCAGATGTATTTCACGCCATGACTTCCGAAAGGACATATAGAAAGAAACAATCACCGTTTAAGGTATTGGAGATGATCTTACATGATGACTTTGGTAAATTCGATATTGGGGTAGTTAAAACCTTGTTATCAAGCTTCGCTAATTTTTCCATAGGAAGCATGGTCAAACTGAACAATGGATTCATCGCTGAAATCATTTTCATTGATGCCTTCTCGCAAACAAGACCGGTCATAAAGGTGATGGATAGTGGACAAATTATCAATTTAGGATTAATCGTGAATTATATATAGAAGAAATACTATAAAGTTCAAAGAAAAAGTTTACTCTTAAAATGTATGCTTTTTCTTCTTGATTAGGTGTACAGTCATAGGATTTGAAATCTATGAATTCATGTATATTATTTATTTTAAAATAACTATTGCTTTTATTCCTGATACTAGATATAATAACTAAGTCGACAGCGAAAGAAAAAAAGTTGTTGACAAAAAATAATATAGTTGATATATTATTAAAGTCGTTTCTAAACGAACACGATAAATTGCTCTTTGAAAACTGAACAAAACAAAGCGCCAACGTTAAATTTTAAGTGAGCACACACTATCAAAAAAGCAAATGAGCAAGTCAAACATT
>NZ_JBSGVZ010000016.1:0-900 GCF_053608705.1 Peribacillus sp. NPDC055009
GTATATTACTTTAAAAAATTTAAATTTAGATATAAAAAAGATGATAAGAAAACTTCAAATGCAATGCAAAGAGTGGATATAAAAGAATATTTTAGTAAAGCATTTAAATTTAAGGTAGAAACAAATGAAAAAGGAATATTAAACTATGCAATTAAAATATTGAGATATGTTGTTGTTGATAAAGAAAATTGGGATATCTTTGAATCGTTACTTTTGCAATCTATTTTGGTGGATTCGTCAACAATCCCAATGAGTTTTGAAATTATTGAAAGCTATAAATATAGAGGGTATCCATTAAATTTGGATACAATTACAGAATTTGTTAATGCGCTGATTAAGGACAATATCGAATTAAAAAATGATTTTGAGGTTTCATGGGCTCTTAGTTTTGCGAACAAACTTAATATACCAATTGCCGAAGATATAAGTAATCTTTTGATGGAATATGATAATGCGATAATAAATATACTGGTGATGATATTAGATTCTAAGAAACTTTTGGAGGGGTCTGTAGATTTTTCATTTTATGAGTGTCTATTGACTGAAGAGAGTCTTTATGAAAGTAGTTGGATTTTTACCTATGAGTGTAGCATTCAGGGGTGGCTAGGTAAAGATAAGAATACAAAATATGTTAAAGATAATAAGTTTTTCGCACAACTCTTAAATTATAATATTTCATTTATTCGCCCGACTTACTCAAAAGTACGGGAAGAAGTAAGAAAATCAATTATGTTAATATGTTTGAAATACTATAAACCTAAAATGCAAGGTGTATTTGCACAAGATATTTTATCCCAAGTTATTGTAGACTACACTTTTTCATTAGATCACGAATTATTTGAAGAAATTAAAAATCAATTAGAAATACATATTGAAAAATTAAAATTGGAAGAGTCCCAT
>NZ_JBSGVZ010000016.1:997-121649 GCF_053608705.1 Peribacillus sp. NPDC055009
CAAGAAACAGAGGAAGAGACGGAAGAGTCCCAAGAAACAGAGGAAGAGACGGAAGAGTCCCAAGAAACAGAGGAAGAGACGGAAGAGTCCCAAGAAACAGAGGAAGAGACGGAAGAGTCCCAAGAAACAGAGGAAGAGACGGAAGAGTCCCAAGAAATAGAGGAAGAGTCGGAAGAGTCCCAAGAAACTGATAGAGTGATAATTGATACTGATATTTGGCTATCAAAATTCCTGACAACAAATATCACTAAAACACCTAAAATTAGAGTATTTAATATTTATAGTGAGTATTAACAATGTGTCGAATAGATATTCTCATTTAAACACATAAATCGGGCTGATTCTTTATAAGTAATCACCTCTGTTTCCATTAATCCCGCCCTGCTCTCGAAGGTGCAATTTCTTGAAGGACACGGCTCGGCTTATTACAATGTTGTTTGCGGACAGGCGCTCGAAGGCGTCGTTCTTAAGGAGAAATCTAGCAGTTATGAGGTCGGTAAACGTTCGCACGGCTGGCTGAAGGTGATTAATTATCAGTATGCCGATGTTTATGCAGTTGGCAGACGTAAAGGTAATTTCGTCTGGTTGCTTAATTTCGATGATGGTCGCTATGCAGGCGTAATAGAGCTCGGTGTTCCTCTGTTTGCTAAGCGTAAAGTTTATGAGGCTCATGCGATAAATGAATCAGATCGCTACGTGTAAATTGCGCCGATTAAGTGTCGAATTAAATATCGCAATCTAATTATGGCGGGCCTGCTGCGCTTGCCTAGTTTTGTAGAGTTCGTCTAATGGCGGGCTCTTTTTTTAATAAATACTCCTTCTTTGACGATATCATTATTAGTGGGCAGATCTTAGTGATATACCCGGATCAGTATACAGTTCTGTTCCCAAAAGAATTAGCCTAGCTTCGACTTCGTTCCCAGCTGAAACATCATTCCAAACAATGAAAGTAGTAAGCAAATGCGGGGCTCTTCGGTGGCTCATTTTTTTGTGCATATATTTTGACCTTCTTTGACTAATGATGATATTATAACCATATGTTAGTAGAGGAGGAATAATTGTGAAAAACATATTTGAGAAACTTGAAGCAATATTTTACAAAATTAAAGACGAGGTCTATGTGGAATTAGACCACCCTGAGTCAGGAACTGTATTTCAGCCTAAAATTTCTCCTGAGGTTCTACAGGAACTAAGGGACCAGTTAAACGAAATGAATGAGGTGTTAAGGTCAGGTCTGATTGAAGATATATTGGACATAATTGAGGAAGGGAATCCTATTGAAGAGCTTTCTTCTTTCGACTTTGATGATTATAAACAGGACGAATTTGACAGGGATGATGAAACTTGGGATGTAGAGGAGAGAGACAGACTTGCCCAAGAGGCCGCAACCGAAGAAGAAGATAGACGCTATGAAAATGCAAGAAAAGGTGTCGAAACATTGGTCGATGATTTACTTCCAACGCTATTAGGTTAGTTTAGAACATCCGTCAGAAGACGGGTGTTTTTATTTTGTTGTTAACAGAACGTTAGTTCGTAATGAGATACGATAAATGAACGAGGGGACTGACAAAAATGGCATTACTTGACCGCAGTAAATTAAAGTCGGCACCCGCTGCCTTTCTACCTGAATATAAGTAGATGCTACGTGACTTGAATCCGAATTACCACCGATAACAAAAACCGATTATAGACGAGTTTCAATTAGAAGAGTTCGACCAGCGGATTTGCCTTGCGATGGAATATAATTTTGCGGTGGAGATTACGAAGTGGGCCGACGGTTTTAATTACGAAATAGTTGGAGGCATACATTACGTCGATCCTATACATAAGGAAGTGCGGCTGAAAACGGAAGCGGACGAAGTGGAGCGAATAAAAGATGGCCGACATAATTGCCGTGGAAGTTATCGAATAAATTCCGCTGATATTTCCGTGTTTCTTCCTATTATATATAGGTGTGAAAACGAAGGACGAGTGTAATAGTTGTTATTGCTTTCCGAAGCCTGTCCGTGTACAATTACGTTTAAGTGATACAATCGTACGCATCGTAATACTCGTAAATACTGAACGATAATATATGAACGCTGACGTCACCGATCTCTACTCGTTAGGGAAACGGAGACTCTTTATAGCACGACTCAAAATCGTGTTCCTCTGGAGTGCCGGTTCGACCCCGGCCACCGGTATCAAAAATGCTTATAGAATCAAGGTCTCAACTTAAATGTTGAGGCCTTTTTTCTTTGTCTTTTACACGACAAAAATAACTAAGAATCGTGTGCCTTGAATTAGACAGGAGGAGAGTATGGCAAGACGTGGTGACCTTACAAAGGATGAATTAAAAATCATTAAAAAGAAAATAACAGATGAAGAAGCATTTGAAAATTTCTTTAGAGATTGTTTTTTAAGAAATCTAAGACCAGCAACAATTGATTATTATAAAAATGAATTTCATGCTGCTAAGAAGTTTATTAATAATACACTGGTTGAATGTGATCAGCAAGATATAGAAAATTTGATTATAGAAAGCAAAAAGTTAATAAAAGTAACTACTATAAATACTCGGTTATGTGCTCTCCGATCATTTTACAATTATCTTTATAAAAATAAGTTAATTGATAAAAATCCGATGAAAAACATCAAGTTGTTAAGAGACAGATTGAAAACAATACTTTAGATAGTAAAGAATTGGAGTTGTTACTAAAGACAATACAAAAATAAAAAACGTTTGTAGGATTTAGGGATGAAGTAATTTTGCTTGTATTTCTAGATACTGGAGTACGATTGTCTGAATTGGTTGGGGTTGAGGTGGAGGATGTCAGAGAAAAATTTTAATAAGTGTTCAGTAGCCCTCTAGGCAGAGGCAGTATGCCCTACCACACTGCCCTACCCTGTTGCAGAAGGAGAATTACTATGAACTAACTCTCTGGAGGGTAACCATCCCTCCCTAGAAGGCTACTGGCACTAGTATTTAGTAATTAATTATTTCTGCACCAGATTTTCTGTTCAAATACGTGAGAAGCTGTTCCTTTGACCAAGGTGTAGACTCAGTAGGCTCTGGAAGAATTTCTGTGCGAGCGTTACTTACGAAGCCCCAATAGTCCTCTACTTTACTCACACAAGCACTGCTATTTCCGCTCATCTCTCCTTGAAAGCTGTCAATATCTTTACAATGTATTTCCTTAATTCCAAAGGGGAATGCATATAAAATATCCGCATAGATAAGAGTTTTCTTTGACCAGTCATCTTCTCTAAATTCAATAGACCATTTTCGCCCTGTTTCACAAGATGATATATATTCAGAAAGATTACCAATGATATCATTTAAGCTTTTCAAGCCTACTTTGTTTTCTTTAGCTTCTTTAAATTGAACATGAATAACTTCACCGTTACGTGTAATTTTCAACAAGTCTTTGAAGGTTTCCAATATGTATGTAAATCCATTCATCTGATATGAAATCTTTGTTTCAGTCATTACTTCTCCCCCAATATCTCTTTACGATTTTATAAACAATCAGAATGCCAATCCCAGTAAAGACTACTGCGAAGAATTTTGGAAAAGCACATATAGGAATGATTAAGAGAGGAATCCATATAAAGAACGAATGGATATAACGTTAAAAAAGGGGAACTTTTCAAAGCCTCAGAAAAAGAAGGGGTAATTGTAAATGGTAGTTTCGCGTGTGATTTTGGCAGTCCTAATTTCGAGGCTTGGTTTGAAATAATCGCCTAAGATAACTATTAAACTGACTGATTCATAAATTTGTTGTCAATACTGAAAGCAGGGATATATTATGCTTTTATTTCAATTACGGATATTTCTCCTATAAAGTCCTTCAGAGCAATTTGAGGGGCTTTTTATTTATAAATACCATGATTTGATATAAATGCTTGTTTAAACTAAAGGGTAGCGTTTCTTTAAAAAGGAATGCTCTTTTCGTATCCAATTAAAAGGAAGTAAATGTTATTATTATATTAAAGATGGTTGCTCTTCTATTATAGGTGGAGAAAGCTTTAATACGATATATACTACAATATTAACTTTGGAGGCACACCACTGCAATAAGACTTATAACGAAATTAAGTTCTTGATATATCCCGTCAAGGACATATTATGAAACAGTGCTTTAATAAAGGAGTTGTATAAAATGAATGAAAATAAAGGTACAGAAATAGAACGCTTTTCAAAAGCAGAAAACATTCTACCTCAGATCAATAGTAAAACTAAGCTAGGCGACTTACGAAAAATCGCGAAGGACATTAAAAAAGATCACGAACTAGCTATGGAACTTTGGTCAACCGAAGAGTTTTTGCCCAGACTATTAGCAATCTTAATTATGGACAAAAAACTTCTTTCACAAGATGTGCTAAATAAGCTTGATAAGGATATGCAGACTCACACTTTTGATGAGCGAAATAACTTAATGGATTGGTTAATGGCTAATCAGCTCACCAAAGACAAGAAGAAAATTGCATTGATGGAGTCATGGGAAAATAGTCCTTCTGCTCTTCAAAGGCGAGCTTTCTGGTATTATCAAGGGCGATTGAGATGGACTGGACAAACACCGCCTGATAACACCGCATACTTGCTATCTGCATTAGAAGCTTATATTATGCAGGAAGAACCGGAAGTTCAATGGGCTATGAATTTCACCGCAGGCTGGATAGGCGTTTATGATGAAAAGAATCGTGCACGTTGTATTAAACTTGGTGAGAAAACGGGTCTTTACAAAGATGAAATAGTAGCAAAAGGATGTACTCCCAGCTATTTGCCGGAGTTCATTACAATTGAAGTTAACAAACGACATAATAATTAGTTACCTCTGAAAAATTTATTAGGGTTTAATGCAAAAAATAAAGGAATTCAAAGCCTCAATATGAAAATTGTAATAGGCTTGGACCGAAAAATAAAGAAAACAACGCGTTATGGCAGCTAGTTAGTGAAATATGCAAGGAAGATGTAAGGATTAACCCACTATCTCTTTTTGGTCTGTAGGGCGCTTATCTTTAAGAAGAACAACTTTCCAGCTGCACAGTACAACGATACTGTTCAGCAGGAAATAAAAAAGGACGATTTCCACATAAATGGTGATCGTCCTTCTTCAACTAATGGGGGCGATAGTGAAAGAACGGGTATCGCTGCGGAGAGCCTTTTTTGTTATAGAACTAACGGTGCAGGATAATACAATAAGAAGAATATGTCTTATGTCTCATCAGACGAATATTATTCATTAAGAAAGGGATGATTACGATGACAAAATTATCTTATAGTGGTTTAAAATATGGGGAAAGAGATGTGGAAGTAAAATTACTGGTGGATATACAAAATGATTGGTTTGAGATAACGCATACGAAGGAAGTGTCTCAAGTAATGAATAAATCAACAGGTGAATATATCATAGTAAAACGAAACACCCTGAAATTTGAGGTTGTTTCATAGTACGATGAGATTGTGAAGTATTGTACTTAAAGTAACGGGTGCGTTAGTTCAACAAGACAACGGTGAAGGAATCCTAATAAATGGTGTATTATGTTAGCATTAGAACGCTAAATGGCTATAGAGGGTGGCATTGAAATAAAGTTCGATAATTTATAAAAAAGAACCTAACAAATAAAATATTTAAATAGATTTACATTTTCAATCACCTAGATATAAGAATATCGAGGTGATTTTTTATGTTGCCAACAAAAGAGCAACTAATACAACATTTAACTGACAAAATGACGAACAAAGATATTGCAATAATTTATGAGACAACTTTTCAAAAAATCATCCAATTAATAAAGAAAAATGATCTCAATCCAATTGAATTAAGAAAGGTAAAATTTATTGTATATGAACATTGGTACAATGGAAAAGTCGTTTATGTTGGAAGCGGTGTTTGGTATAGATGCAGAAGATATAAAAATAGAAGAAATTCGGAACATGTGCATCTAATGGAAGATGGAAAACTTGAATATCGTATAGTGGGTGAATACGAAAAAGTAGAGGATGCAAGGAAGTACGAAGCTAGGCTCATTCAAAAATATAAACAATTAGGACAAGCAAAATTCAATAAGAAAATGCGTTGATTCTTGACGATTATAAGAAGTAAAGGCATAATTATCAGTAATCGTGTTACTAAAAAAATGAGTTTTTTCAACAACCGTTGATATTACTGATTATATAGCTTTTATGGAATATAATGGGACTCGAAATCGTGTTCTTCTGGAGTGCCGGTTCGACCCCGGCCACCGGTATCACCAATAGCGAATAATCGCTATTACATCAAGCTTCACACTTAATTGTGTGAAGCTTTTTTATGTTCATGACGCATTATAGAATATGTACAAATAATGTGCGGGGGTATTATGCAATGGTTTTTAATCACTCTAGAATGAAGGGAATTGAAACCAAGGAGCATACAAAATCGAATCAAACTGTTTGGCAGATTATCGGAGTTTAAAAGGTGATAGAATCTTATGCACTGAAATCGTTTATTTTATCAATGTTTGTTCTTACGATTAAAAATAAAAACGAATGGGTCAAAGAGTATTAACTCTACCATTCGTTTTAAAATAATAAATTTATATTTCAATATTCATAGCACTTAGGTCTGCTTCCGTATAGCCAGAGGAGGATAGTGCGATTTCAATTTTTTCAGCAGCCTTATAATCAAATAATTTAAATTTAGACATTAATGCGAAAGCATTTTGATTTTCGATTGCCAAGGCAACAGCTTCAACGTCCTGCAGTAATTTCAGGTCTTCAATGTAGAATTGGGCGGTTCTCATCGCTAAATACTCATTCATTGTAGTCGAACTGTAGAAAAGTCTTGTTAATGTGGCGATTGCGTTAGGAACGAAAATCTTATTCATAATTACCCCTCCACTATTCGTAATATTCTGTCATTTGAGTCCCCATTAGTATGAGTCACTCTAAAAATGTTGTCAATCTTTATCTTTTGAGCATTTTTACTCACCATTTGAAAGTAAATCTGTACTCTAATTAAGTAAATAGAATACAGACACTTTTCCAGAGGCAATGTGATTGCACCGAAGCACACTACGTAAGCAAAAGAATGAATTGCTGAGTTACGAAGCGAAGATCCTTTCTGTGGTCTTACAAGGGCTTATGAAACAACAGGTCGTTATAAACTGTGAAGAAGGCGGGCTTCCACGTTACGCAGCTCTCCAGATGAAACACTATCAGCCACAATTATTTGCAATGTTCTCGTAGCTGTCATTCGTTTGTCTGGATACTTTATTTGTAGACGCTGTTGTATCGCTCGGAAAAGTTCATTATTTTCTGGACGGTTGGCGTTATAGATTTCTTGTAAACTCTTCGATTTTCCCAAGGCTTTTCCTACTTTCCATCAAGTGTGAAATACAATATGAAAGCTTATGCGATAATATATATTTCCGCCTAAGCGCTTCTAATTCCTTCTTTTTTTAAAATTAAATCTTCTTTAAAGAACAGTGAAGATGCTCCGATTTTTACAAGGGGTAATTTTCCTCGTTTTCATCAAACTATGAGGAGGAGCTCTGCCTAAATGGCGGGGGGATGGTTGATATTGGTTTGTATATCCATCTTTAACCATATTAAATGAAAACGCCCCATTTAAACGCACTGACACGACTTTTTAATATCCTTCATAAGGGTTTATGTATCGAATGTGTTAAAACGCATTAGAACATAATAACGCTAGCGGCCTTTTTAACGGAAAGCATTAATATGCTGCGTGACTTAGATAGGGAGTATACCGAAAATAAAAGCCGATAATAGACGAGTTCCAATCTGAAAAATTCGACCAACGGATTTGCTATGCGATAGAATAAAACTATGCGGGGAAGATTACGAAGTGGAGCGCTTAAAGATGTCGGAAATAATTGCGTTGTTCATGCAATGAAATGAAATGAATAAAACGATTAAAGCAACTCGCTGCCAACAAAGACTTACACGTGTGTATACGGAAGAGGCAGCTGGAGTATACCCGTATTACCCCAAGCGTATCCTCATAAATCCTCTCTTCTGCTGTACTAAAAAATCGCGAATCAAATTTTTCCTGTTGGCGAAAATTGGCCCAATTGTTTTGATTAATAAAAATACTCGATGGGCTCGATATTTAATGACTCTTAAAAGTTTTCTTTTACAAATTCTGCTTCTTGTTCAGGAGTAAGAACTCCGGTAGCTTTACCAACATTTCCATTTTGAGCACCCCAAAGGTAGTTGTGATCTTCCACTATATTGTCGAAGTTCCCTTCTTTCCAGTTTCCTGCGATTTTCAGCAACTCTCTTTTTAGTGTGAAGCCAATGTCGCTGTCTTTAATAAATTCATAAACTGCATTGATGTTTTCAGGGGCCATCTCAAGGTTGTACCATTTTTCTTCAGAAATTACTTTTTGATGAGTCATACTATGCATAGTTTTCATAACGTCCTCTGCAGTTGAAGCTGGGCCAAGGCCTAGTTCATATAGAACTTGTTCATTCTCTGAAGTTTGCTCTTCCAAATCTTTATCTTTCTTAATTTTCCCCGTAACATCCATAACAGCAATATCGGTATTTGGTTCATTATGCGTTGCTTCATACTTTTTGGCATTCTGCTGTAATGTTATTATCACTGCAAGAACTGCTGCAGCAGTTATAATTGAAACCATTGACCATCTAAATTTATTCATGATAAGTTCCTCCAAGTAATAGTTCGATTATTCACTGACTTCGGTTACATCCTTTTATGGATAAGCTAACCATTATGATATTAACATATAATATTAACAAATAATCTTAAACTATTAAGTAACCATATATAGATAAATTTTTTTTATTGGTAACCAATACATAGTCAGCATAAAAATAATAAACATTTGCAGTTTGATCATCACCAAGGGTTGTACTAGCCCATGTTGATTCGCTTCTCATTTGTCATTTTTTAAACAAGGAAAGATCTGGATGGCTATTTCTTCTGATGAAAAATAATGCTTCATTTTCCCTGAGAATGAAACCAAAGCTTCAAAAATTATGGGTATTGAAGGTTTAAGACTTGAAGAATTGGATGATTAACCAATGATATGTCTTTGAATATATACACATAACAAAAAAAGATGAACCCTATTTGATTCCAACGCAGCATTAAAATCAAGATCTCAACGATTATGTGAGGTCTTTTTTCTTTATCTTAAACACGACGAAAATAATTCAGAACCAGATTAGGGAAGTATGGTTAGACCTTACAAAGGGCTAATTAGTATCAATAAGAAGCATTTAAAAATTTCTATCAATAATTATTATTTAAGAAAACCAAGACCAGGAAAGAAGCCGCTTCACAGTTTTTTAAATAATATCGATGGAATATGGTAATAAATAAAAAATACTATCTAGGAACACTTCACAAAACATATTTTCTAAGGGGCGGAAAATTGTGAACAATATGGGATGTCAATGCAGGTCCAATGACGAATTACAGCAACTGGTTGACGAGGCAAAAAAATATACAAATATGGGAACAGTGGCAGACTATATACCGGCTCTTGAGAAGGCGAATCCTGGGGATTTGTCTGTTGCAATTTACTATCCTGACGGAAAAGGATATTGTGCTGGGGATGTAAGAGGTAAAATGACCCTGCAAAGCATATCAAAAGTTTTGACACTTGCTTTGGTATTAATGGAAAAGGGAGAGGAGTATGTCTTTTCCTTTGTAGGAAAAGAACCTACCGGCGACCCTTTTAACTCGATTGCCAAGTTAGAGACAAACAAGCCATCCAAGCCGTTAAATCCGATGATCAATGCAGGAGCATTGACTGTGACCCATATGATTGCAGGTAACAGTGTAAATGAGCGATTTCAGCGTATTTTACATTTTATCAGGGAGTTGACGCAAAATCCTACTATCGGTTTTAATGAAGATGTTGCCCGGTCAGAATACAATACAGCAGACTTGAATAGGTCGTTAAGCTATTTTTTAAAGCAGCATAATGTAATAAATGAGGATGTGGAGGATTTAATTGAATTGTATTCGAAGCAGTGTGCCATTGAAATGGACAGTCAGGATTTAGCGAGGATAGGCTGTGTGCTTGCCATGAATGGGAAAGATTTGTTGACGGGAAAGCAAATCATCCCCGGGGACATTGCCCGTATTTGCAAGACATTCATGGTTACTTGCGGCATGTATAACGCATCAGGTGAATTTGCCATTAATGTTGGCATACCGGCTAAAAGCGGTGTGTCAGGCGGAATCATGGGAGCCGTCCCCGGAAAATGTGGGATTGGAATTTATGGTGCGGCGCTGGATGAGAAGGGGAACAGCGTTGCCGGGATAAAAATCCTGGAAATGATGGCGAAAAAGTATTCCTTAAGTATGTTTAATTTGTAAACATTGAAACCATTACCGAGTGTACCGGATGATATTAATTAATTTTTTTATTCGAAAGTTCTCTGGAATTAAATCTTAAGCATACGGCTTAGGAGAGTCAGAGAAGAGAGGGAATGAAGTTTGGAATAGAGCTTTTTCATTTTGTTATGTTGTGGTGTTACAGGAAGATGAAAAGTGCCTATCAGATGCATTATAAATGAGGTTCAGTTTTAAAGCTTTAACTTTCTAGGAAAAAAAGACCTCTGCACATAAGGGCAAGGTCTTAAGCTGGTTATAACAAGTTGGAGAAAAGAGATACTTTTTTATATAAAGCATTTACCTCTTTATTTCGATGTTCCCCGATTTCATTTCTTAGCTTGCCTTCCATATCGGTCATTAAATCAGCTAATTTCAATGCCTTCTGTCTGTCGGAAATATTGCTGCGAATGATAGATTCATATTTTGCATTGTATTCAGTCAGTGACATTTCTTCCGTCCTCCCATAGTGCAAAGTCATTTAAACTGTCCTCTGTTACTTCATCAGCAATCCCAATGTACTTTAGTGTTATTTCAGGATGTGAATGGTTAAGGATCATTTGTAACTCAGCAAGGTTATTACTTCGTTTATAGTGCCAGTACCCGAATGTTTTCCGCATGGTATGGGTACCGACGCCCACGATGTCCACCATGTCCGCTGCTTTATTAAGCTGTCTGTAAGCTTGTATCTTACTTATTGGCTTATCGCCCTTGCGTGAGGGGAATAGCCATTCACCATCAATGGTGGCTATATAGGCTGCCAATTCATTACATACATTGTTAAGTTGTATCATTCTTGGCTTTTTTGCTTTCCCTTCCTTGATGATGACCTCCATCTTGCCTTTAATGTCCTTTATCTTCAGCGATAATAAATCAGTTACACGCAATCCGGTATTGATGCCTAACAAGAACAATATGTAGTCTCTCTCGCTGCAATGTCTTTTCAATGACCATTTCATATCATCTAATTTTTCCAATGATCTGATTGGTTGAACGTCTATTAAATGTTCTTTCGGCAAATGTGTTCACCCTTAATTCACACTAATGGAATCAGTATTTTGAATGTATACTTTTAAGAGTAACACTGAAAAAGGATGGAAGTCAATTTGAGGGGTATACTGATATTTTTGGACTGTCCTTTTTATAGGGTTCAGAGTATTTTAGTTGTCTATTGAATAATAGCAATAAAAAACTTCTGGAACTTGATATACTGAAAATAGTAATATTTTTCTAAACTAGTGTTATTGATGGATATTTAATAGATGAATTAATTCATTCTGAATTTATTATGCTTTAGCAGGATTGGGGAAACCGCCATGAAGAGAGTTTTAGCTATATTGAAAAAGGTACTGCCTTTAAGCTCAAGGTTGATTACTATGGCAATTATGATAGCCGTTTTTTACTGCATGTTCATGTTCGCAGACCTGGAGAATGAAAAGGTAGACAGAGAGCGTCATAACGAGCGATCGGTGAATTTTGAAGAGATGGGCGATCAAGAGTCTGAATCTGAAGATAATCCAGCAGGTTCTATGGTGAACTATTGTAAAGATAGCGCTAATGAAGGTCGCACCTCCAGTTGGTTTGGTATCGAAGAAAACGAAATGGAACCTAGCGAATACACGGTCGAATGCATTGAACACTTGGAATAGCAGCTGAGTTCCTATGGATCATCCGGAAATTTGAAATTCAGGATTCACTACAAGGACACTCGGGGAGGTCAGGGATATCGGAACAAGTTGAGAATTGGGAAAAGGTTTGGATATATACGAAACACCTGAAAGTCACTTCCAAAGATTTGGCTGATTGGCTTAATGGAGTGTACGGAGAATAATAATTGGTTTGGTAAATAAGGTCTTCACTGAAATGCTTGGTGACGAACCGGGTACACAGCGGGGGAGGCCTTATTTGCTGCATACAGAACATTGATATTAGCCTGTTTGGAGCTTAACCAAACAGGTTTTTAGTATGAAAGGAAATCCAATGGAAAAAATGGAATAGGATATAAAGAAGAATGAAGGAAAATTTTTCACCCCCATATCTTTTTCTCTTTCTGAAACGTTTATAGGATAGAGGGTGTTGAAGGAGTGAGAAAAAATGATAAATAAGTTAAGGGAAGATATTTCTGAAGAAAATGATAACGATGCGATTTTGCGTGAAGTCTATCCTGAATTGCTGCGGTTTTGCCGATTCCTGACCCAAAATAATTGGGATGGGGATGATTTGGCACAGGAAACGATATTGAGGGCAATGCAGGGCTATGGAAAGAAAACGGAGATAACAACTGCTCTATTGAAGACGATTGCCCGCCATTCCTGGATTGATACGATTAGAAAAAGGAAAAAAGAATCCTTAGACGATCTGTTGGATACCGAACAGCAGGGGGCAGGAGGGGAAAATGTTTTTGAAACGGTAGAATATATAATTAAATCCCTTACCCCGAAACAAGCTGTAGTGTTCATATTAAAGGAAGGGTTCCTCTATCGGTCAAAAGAAATCTCGGATTATTTGAACACCACGGAAACAGCAGTAAAAGCCATCTTGAACCGTGTGAAAAAGCGTTTTGACAATGACGTTGATGAGCGTATGTTGTCTTGTGTGGAAGATTGGCAGGATGAGGAGGAACAGCGGCTCATGTCCCTGATGACACAGGCTTTAAAAGCCCAAAATCCTGATATCCTCATTAGAAGCATCCCATCTTTCAAATCGCTGAACAGTGAATCGATGATTCCTAAACTGATGAATCGTCCGATTCTTTCCAAATCAAGCTTCACTCCTTCAAACACACTCTCAATGGCTGCATAGCCAATTATATTGTTAGGAGGAAGAAGAGATATGACCACCATTCCATATGTAATTGAGCAATCAAGCAAGGGTGAGCGCTCGTACGATATTTATTCCAGACTTCTAAAAGACCGTATCATCATGATTGGGGAAGAGATCACCGATCATTTAGCCAATAGCGTGGTTGCCCAATTGTTATTCTTGGCAGCGGATGCACCTGATAAAGAAATTACCATCTTCATAAACAGTCCAGGGGGATCGACCAGTGCCGGTTTCGCCATTTATGATACGATGCAATATATTAAGCCTGATGTCCGGACTGTATGTACGGGGATGGCTGCATCATTCGGTGCCATGCTTTTATTGGCGGGTACGAAAGGGAAAAGGTGCGCTTTGCCAAATAGTGAAATCATGCTTCATCAACCGCTAGGTGGGGCGAGGGGGCAAGCCACGGAGATTGAAATTTCTGCCCGAAGGATTTTAAAGCTAAAGGATCATATCAATCAAATCATCTCGGAAAGGACCGGCCAGCCTATCGAAAAGGTGGCGAAGGACACAGATCGTGATTATTTCTTAAGCGCAAATGAGGCGAAGGATTACGGTATAATCGATGAAATAATCGTTCAGGCTAATTAATCCTGATAAAAACGCGATGTAAGCTCAAAATATTCTGGACGAAAACGAAAGGAAACTGCCGATTGCATATCGGCAGTTTCTTTTTACCCTCTTACATTACTCCATATATTTATCCACAAACCCCATACCTTGTTCCAATACTATTCCGGATCCACTACCTCGGCTTCACAATGCCCGGCACCCGGTATTATCAATTTTTCTTTGTCTACTTTTGCTGCATTAAATATGTCATCCAGCATGGAATAAGTGACGAATGAATCTTCTTGAACAAATAGAATGGTACCTTGGGGAATTATCGATATCTGAAACTACTGTAATTCTTCTTGAAGGGATGAGAAGGTTGGATGTCTACCTTTTCTGGATAGTACATCCATTTAATATGTTAAAATAAATATTATCTGACATTATCAATCTTGGAGGAAGTTTTATGAAGAAAACGCAAAAGGTTTTACTTGTTAGTGGAATCTCTGCTGTTGCATTATTCGGAGTGGGGGCTGCTTCCTTTAAAATCATGGAGAACTCCAATGAGTACGAAAAAGCTCAACTGGTAATTGAAGCCAGGGAAGCCAAAGAACAAATTGAAAGAGAAAGAGAAGATGAAAAAATCGAAGCCCAAAGGGAAGCAAAAGCGAAAGCTGCGGAACTTGAGGCCAAAACTGCGATATATGATGGGATCGAATTTGAAACAGGACTTGATGAAGGCTCAACCGAAACGGAAGTCATGGACGTCATGCATAAAATGACTCATCAAAAGGTTCGCTCGCAAGATAAATGGGGAGCTATACCGATGTCCCCTAAGATTATAGAAGAAGTTTATAAAATAGTGGATTCAAGTGATTTTCAGCATAGAGATAGATTGCTGGCCATCGCTGCCCGGTGGCGAGACTTTGATTTTAGCACGATCGTTCAGGACCATAACTTCTTTTGGGAAGACAAAGAAGGCACCGTTGGAAAAGCCCATGGAACATTAAGTCGGGCAGAAGAGGTTGAATTCATTGAAGTTAATTTTAAATGAGGGGATAGAAAGTACTGGAAATGCCAAAGGGCGAGTGGAAAGACCTGTTCAAAAAGAAAATACTCAAACCTCCTGCACTAAGGCCAGTTCCTCAGGAGGTTTGAGTATTTTCGAACCTTTCAATCGATACAGGAGTTTATTTTTTAATAATTAGTTTGCTTGACTCGTTCTCCTTGTTTACGGGAACGTCTTTACCTACAGTGACCCTGCGAACGACGCGATGCTGTTCCCCGTAATCGGCAATAGCATAATGCTGCGTGGCCAGGTTATCCCAAATGACCACGTCCCCTTCACTCCATTGCCAACGGACGGTATTTTCTAAGCGTGTGACGTATGAATCGAAGATACTTAATAATCTTTCAGATTCACTTGTTGTATATCCTTCCACTCTTCCAGCAAAGCCACCTAATAACAAATGCTTTTTTCCTGTTTCTGCGTGCACGTGAACGACTGGATGCCTTGTTTTATAAATGGTTGATTCGAATATATCACGATATTTCTTTTTAACCTCATCATCAATGTTTTCGGCTGGTTTGAATTGTGCATAATCATATTCATTTGTATGGATTGCCCATAGTCCGTCAGCTAATTTCTTCAATCCATCCGGCAGGTCCTCATATGCTTTATTGGTATTTGCCCAGACTGTATCGCCGCCAACATCAGGGATGGTTACACCTCTTAAAACAGAGTATTTAGGAACTTCTGGAACAAAAGTGACATCAGTATGCCAATGGTTTGCTTTAGCACCCCGTTCGGAATCAAGTTCGAAAATATAGTTAGTATTGTCTTTGACCGGTACTGTAGGATGTGCATAAGGCTCACCCAATAGTTTGGCAAATGCTTCTTGGCTGGCATCGTCCAAATGGTTTTGACCTTTGAAGAATACGACTTTATGATCGTTTAACGCTTGTTTGATTTCACTGAAAATAGCTAAATCCAAGTCTCCGCTTAATTGGACTCCTTGAATTTCCGCTCCAATCCTTCCTGCTACCGGTACCACTTTTAATTGTTGTGTTTTAGTTTCCGTCATAATCAATCTCCTCCTGTAAGGTATGTTTTTTTATTTTTAAAAGGCTTCATCAATGTATTCATTGTGGATCTGATTTTTAAAATTAAATGATTTCTTGATATAACCCACACCAGCTAAAGTATCGATGGATTCTTGTTGTGCTTTGATGGCATCTTCGGTAAAGAAGATATTTGGTTCTTCGGCCGTTATTATTGTCTTGACCGTACCCACAGGCAATTTAGTTTCTTTGGAATAAATTTCAGATGCTTCATCTGGATTTTCAATTTGCCAGTCGGCAGCTTTTTTATAAACCTTTAAATATGCTTCTACAATTTCAGGATGCTCTTCGGCAAAGCCTTTACGTGCAATGATAGCTCCAGGTGCTAATATTTTTCCTTTTACTTTAAGTGCGACAGCATTCCCTTTTTCAATATTATTAAGGTAATAAGGGTTCCATATCGCCCAGGCGTCCAATTGTTTGGTTTCAAAAGCTGCTTGAGCATCATCCGGTTGTAAATTGATCAGTTTAATGTCATCAGTCGTTAAGCCATGGGCTTTCAATGCCTTGATTAAATACACATGACCCGTTGTCCCCGAGGCAACACCGACCGTTTTTCCTTTTAAGTCTTCAATCTTCTTTATGTTACCTTCTGCTTGAGCCAGGATCCGGACAGATGACTCACCCCGTCCTGTTTGTGCAATCACTTCGAATGGCAGATTCTTATCAATGCCGGCAATCAGTGCACCATCCCCTAAAAAAGACAGGTCAACCCGATTGGAAGCAAGGGATTCCAAAAGCGGAGGACCACTCGAGAATTCACTCCACTCGATTTGGGCATCCAGTTTAGAAAACTCTTCGTTGAACAATCCCTTTTCCTTTGCAATGACCAATGGTCCCATCTTGCCATTTAAGGCAATATGAACTTTCAGTGGATCACTTTTCCCGGAAGCTTTGCCGGCATCGGAATTACAGCCTGCCAATACAGCGATGCTAATGATGGCAAGTAGTAATGCAGTTAACTTGTTACGATATTCCTTCATGAATTCCCTCCTTCACTAATACACTTACCACATCTGGATAGTCAGATTAATGACAAAAAAGAGATTCAACGAAGAGTATGCCGGGGTTACTCTTCATTGAATCTCCGGTAGTCCAGTTGATTCACATGACCTTTATTTAATTGGCTCCTGTGTGAAGCGGATTTGTGTATGAATGCATCTTAACAGCTGTTAGAATTATCTGTCAATTACTTTTTCACTATTAATCCGATAAAATAAATTGGTATTAGGTGTTGATTATAAATAATCGATAAGTTAATATAAAATGAAATATTGAATCGACTAGTTAACTAGAGATTCAGCAAAGGGACAATATGTGCCTTATTGCTGGATCTCTATTTTTTTATTTGAGAAAGGGTGAGGGTATTGGTTGCGACGTTAGAAATTAATCAAGTAAGCAAAACATTTAAGAATGAGAATGAAAGTGTCCATGTTTTGGATAATTTAAATCTGACCGTCAACAATGGTGAATTCGTCACCATCATTGGTCCGAGCGGCTGCGGGAAAAGCACATTATTAAAGTTGATCGCAGGACTTGATTCAGACTTTGACGGAGCAATCATGGCAGGTGATCATCCGGTTAGCGGCCCTTCTAAAGACCGTGGTTTCATTTTTCAGGAGCATCGCTTATTTCCATGGCTAAACGTGGAGAAGAATATTGCAGGTAACCTTCCATTAAAGAAACCTGACATTCGAAAAAGGGTGGATGATTTGATTTCACTTGTTAAACTAAAAGGATTTGAAACGGCGTATCCACGCCAATTATCCGGTGGAATGTCGCAGCGTGTTGCCATTGCCAGGGCTTTATTACGTAATCCGGAAGTATTATTACTGGATGAGCCATTCGGTGCGTTGGATGCATTCACGCGAACGCATCTTCAAGAGGCTTTACTAGAAATATGGGAGAGGAATAAGACAACGATGGTGCTTGTCACCCATGATATAGATGAATCCATCTTTTTATCGAGGAAAGTGGTCGTCATGGATGCAAAGCCTGGACGGATTAAAGCTATCGTTCCAATTGATTTGCCATATCCAAGAACTCGAACAAGCAAAGTGTTTCAGGAATTCAGGTCCGTCATATTAACCCAACTTGATCATCATCCAGTAGAAGTGGAAGATTGGAGCATTTAATTAAATTTTTGAAAAAGGAAGGATGAAAATTATGTCTACACAGACCGTTGCTCAAAACAAGCCGCTTGTCATTAGGGGAACGACAAAACAATCCAAACTCGCCAAATCGGCATTGCGGGGTTCGGTCCTTCCCGTTGTCGTGTTGATTGCATGGCAAACATTAGGATCGGTTGGCATCCTGCCTGCCCAATTATTCTCATCACCTTTATTGATCGTCACGACTTTCATTGATCTCGTTCAGTCGGGGGAAATGGGCATGCATTTACAAATCAGTTTAACGCGGGCTATTCTAGGCTTTGCATTAGGTGGTTTTTTAGGATTATTGTTTGGAGTCATCGTTGGCATGCAAAAAAAATCCGAGGAATATTTAAACCCGAGCATTCAAATGTTACGAACGGTCCCTTTACTTGCTATTACCCCTTTATTCATTATGTGGTTCGGATTTGGTGAACTATCCAAAGTGCTGCTTATCGCTTTAGGTGCTTTTTTTCCTTTATATTTACAAACTTTTTTGGGACTTCGGAATGTGGATAAAAAACTGTACGATGTTGCCCTAATATTGGAGTTTAGCCGACGGGAACAAATAACGAAGCTCATGATTCCTGCAGCTTTGCCAAACATATTACTTGGTATCCGTTTAGCCTTAAGTGCGGCTTGGATGTGCCTGGTCGTGGCTGAATTGCTGGGTGCGGATAGAGGGGTGGGCTTCATGATCCAGGATGCCCGTTCATTCATGCAAACGGACGTCGTATTCGTAGGCATCATCATTTTTGCCCTCGCTGGTAAAATCTCAGACTCGTTTGTCCGCTTTTTAGAAAATTATTTGCTGAAATGGCAAGATAGTTTTAAAGCCTAATTGAAAAAGGATGACCGCCCGGTGAAGGGTGGTCATCCTTTTTCTTATTAGGGATATATATTTAATCTATTTTTTTATATAAGGGCAAATAAATGGTGAACGATGTTCCTCTGTTCACTTCGCTCTGTACCACGATTTTCCCTTTGTATTTTTGAACGATGGAATAACAAACGGTCAGGCCGATACCGGTTCCCCTATCTTTAAGTGAATAAAATGGGGTACCTAGAATATCAAGCTGTTCTTTTGAGAGACCTATTCCTGTATCCGTTATTCGTATTTTTGCCATAGTGCGTTCCTGCTCTGTTTCCACCTTGATGAATCCAGGTTTGTTCATTGACTCAATTCCATTTTTCATGATATTGACCAGTATCTGTTTAAGTTCGATGGGATTCATGTTAATGTGCAGGTCGTCACGGAAGTCCAGGAGAAAGCCTATGTTACGATTATTGGCGAAACTGGTTAATAAATCGGAAATCTTTTGGATTTCATAATTTAAAGGTATGACCTGTACATTATCCGTATGCGGTTTTGCCAAAGACAAATAGTCATTGATTATCACTTGTGTATATTCAAGTTCCGTAAGCATGGTCTGTACATAAAATTTTTCCGTTTCATTCAGTTCCTTCTCTTGATCTAATAACTGGGCAAACCCTTTAACGACTGTAATCGGATTACGTATCTCATGTGCAATGGTGGCAGCTAGCTGTCCGACTGAGTTCAATTGTTTGGCCTGCTGTATTTCCTTGTGGAATGCATTAGTGGATTCCATCCTATTATTGGTGCCTATGAACACGAATACCAATATGATTTGAATGGCGATGAAATTAAGCGTGTTGCCGAAACTATCCAAAGCGACATATTCATAAGTGTATTGAAGATCCGTTTTTGAAATGATCATGATGGAAGCGGGACCTAATATGATATTTAAAGTGGCCACAACATAAAACCCGATTTTATCAAAGAGAAAAATGGGAAACAAGGGTGCTATAGCAAATAAAGAAAGCATGATTGCTGTATCTGGGAATATCCAAAATTTGCTATATAAATAAACAGTAATTAAGAAAATGAATAGGGTCTTATAAAAATTGACTTCTGTTTTTAAGAAAAATAACAGAGAAATTATCATCCCCGATATTAAAATGACCTGTAATGTCATCTCGTAGGGATTATCTTTCCAACTTATAGGTGATACAGAAATCCCAACTAATAGTAAAAAGGATATCATTGCCATGAATGCTTTCAGTATAAATCGGTGTTTGTTTTGATAATATTGATAATTTTTTAACATAATTCCCCTTAGGATTAATATTCTGTTTGTTTAATAGTAATATGATACTAGTTTTTTGTAAATCAGAAAAAGATAGATTTTGTCATTGATAGTCTTTGTATCTATATTTTAGAAAAGACCACACTCCAGGCATGGGTCGGGTGGAATTCAGTACCTGAAGGTCAGGGCAAGGAGTTAAGGGGCAATTCTGTACAGGTCCTCTTGGTATGTCAACATTGGAATATCTGATCTAATATCTGGAATTTATCGGCTTTAAGTTTGATTTAATATGGGTCTGGAACGCTTAAAGTGTCAATGAAACGGTTAATTAGGTAGAACAAACTACATGAATGCCTTGTATTTGATAGGTTATTTTAACCATTTTAGATAATATATTATTTCTTTACATTATATTTGCTGTAAGTTCACATTCCCCTTCTAAAATGATGGTAATAGTAGGAGGGAGAGAGGGAAAATGAAAACGAATATAAAGAAATTCAGTTTTTGTATGATGAGTGCGGCTTTTATATTGCAGGCTACTTCCATCGGGACCCTAGCTGCAAATGGAAATCATTCCAATTCATCTATTTATGAGAAGAAAATCGTGAATATTGCACATCGGGGAGCTTCTGGTTATGCACCTGAACATACCATTCCAGCTTATCAAATGGGAGAACAAATGAAAGGCGACTACATAGAAATCGATCTTCAAATGACCAAGGATGGTAGATTGATAGCAATGCATGATGAAAAGGTGGATCGTACAACGAATGGTACTGGTCTGGTGAAGGATTTAACGCTGACAGAAATCAAGAAACTGGATGCCGGTACATGGTTCAATGAAAAATATCCGCAATTGGCAAAAGAGGTATATGAAGGGTTAACGGTTCCCACTCTTGAAGAAGTCTTTAAGAAGTTCGGAAAGCAGGCCAATTACTATATCGAAACAAAGTCTCCTGAAGTATATCCGGGAATGGAAGAAGAACTTCTGCAGGTTCTGGAAGAATATAAAATGGTGGATTCAAAAGGCCGAACCAAGAATGTATTAATTCAATCGTTCAGTAAAGAAAGCCTTATGAAGGTTCATGACATGAATCCAAAGTTACCGCTTGTGCAACTTTTTTCTTATAAAAACCCAGCAACCATTTCCGATGAAGAATTGGAGTCCATTAAGGAATATGCAATTGGCGTTGGGCCGAACTTCAATAAGGTGGACGGACAATATGTGAAGATGGTTCGCGACCATGACCTCCAATTCCATCCATATACAGTAAATGAAAGAGCGGATATGAAAAAGGCTCTTGAATGGGGTGCAACGGGGCTGTTTACGAATTATCCCGATGTATTCAACGAGGTACTAAGTGAGTATAAGCACAATAATAAAGTTCCTAAATAAATGGTTTCATAGGTGAGTCCCGGTTTCCGGGGCTTTTTTTGTCATCTTGGTGCAGCATGATGAAGAGATTCTTGGGAAATTAGATGTTCATAGGCTTAGTAGCCTTTTTTGACGGGTATATCAGATGTATAAAGAATATTTTAGGAGGTTGAATATGAAGGCTGTAACTTTTCAAGGAGCAAAAGATATACAGGTAAAACAAGTTGAAGATCCGAAACTTCAGCAAAAGGATGATATCATCGTCCGAGTGACTTCAACGGCTATTTGCGGGTCCGACCTCCATATATATCAGGGTGCTTTGCCGACGCATAAAGATTATGTCATTGGCCATGAACCGATGGGCATCGTCGAAGAAGTGGGTCCGGAAGTAACAAAGGTGAAAAAAGGGGACAGGGTTGTCCTGCCTTTCAACATTTCTTGTGGGCACTGTTATTATTGTGAACATGATATGGAGAGTCAATGTGATAATTCCAACCCCAATGAAGCGGTGGATACAGGCGGGTACTTTGGTTTTACGGAACGATATGGGAACTATCCAGGCGGGCAGGCAGAATATTTAAGGGTCCCATATGGAAACTTCATGCCGTTTGTCATCCCAGAGTCATGTGAACTTGAAGATGAAGCGCTTTTGTTCATGTCCGATGTGCTGCCAACCGCATATTGGAGTGTAGAGAACGCTGGCGTCAAGAAAGATGATACGGTAGTGGTATTGGGCTGTGGGCCGATTGGGTTGATGGCTCAGAAGTTCGCTTGGATGAAAGGAGCAAAAAGGGTCATTGCCATCGACAATCTTCCTTATAGACTCAATAAGGCTAAACAAATGAATAAGGTTGAGGCGTATAACTTCGATGAATATAACGATATGGGCAGCTACATTAAGGAAATCACTTCTGGCGGGGCAGATGTGGTCATAGATTGTGTAGGAATGGACGGCAAGAAATCAACGATAGAAGCGATTGAACAAAAGCTGAAACTTCAGGGTGGAACGTTAAGTGCGATCGAGATTGCACTTAACGCCGTACGTAAATTCGGCACGATCCAACTGACTGGCGTATACGGATCCAAATATAATATGTTCCCATTAGGCAATTTATTTGAGCGGAACATTAATCTTAAAATGGGACAAGCACCGGTCATTCACTACATGCCCAAGCTTTTTGATAAGATCACGGCTGGAGAGTTCGACCCCACGGAAATCATATCCCATAAAGTCCCTCTAGAAAAAGCGAGTGAGGCTTATCAAATCTTTAACGATCACGAGGATGAATGTATTAAAGTGGTGCTAAAGCCATAATGTGAAGCTTATAAAAAGTCCAATGCCCTGAGCGGCATTGGATTTTTAGTTGAGTTCATAAATGGATCAAAATTAATGGTGTATTATCGATAAACGTATAAATGAGGTGTGAAATATGAATGATAATTATGCCCGTGAACTGAGAAAATTAGGATTCGTGGCTTTCGTATCAGGGAAATCCTCGAAATATGACGATTGACACTTCAGTGTTGAAGGAGCGTATGAATTGAAAAAGAGTCGCTATAAAAATAAGATGCAAGTGAACTTGAATAAGGGTTTTTGGTAATGAAATGTACTATTTTTATTATATAATGATAGTGTCAAAAGGAGGACGTACAGATGGTATATAATTCGGCAACAGAACTTTGTGAAGGGTTTGGGTATCCGCCCGTTCATGTTAAATTGACGATAGAGATCGTCGATAAGAGATTGGGACCTGTAAAGGCGGAAGCAGAGATTGCCATCAAGCCTGTTAAGTCAAAGGAATATCTGGAAGTATTGGTGGAGGAATTGGAATCGGATCATATCTTTGCTGATGAAAATGGCAGTATCTATGGCAGCTTCGGCATCGATCAAAGCATCCAGATATATGATGAAGTCCTGACTACCATTCCGTTCGATGAGTTGAGCGGAAATGAAAATTGGAAAGAGACAGTTGAGGAATCCATCACTGTAGAGAAGCTGAGGGAACAACTGGGGAAATCTCTCAATGATTATCAATTCAGTGATTTGAGCGGAAAATATAAATTCAGGAAAAGATGTACGATAACAGAACTACAAATCATAGATTAAACGATAAATGGAGAAGGCGAGATGCTTTCTCTTTTTTCGATGCTATCATAATTAAACGCTGGATCTTTAAAAACTTTTAAATATATACACAGTGTTAAGGAGAGTTTAGTAAGGTTTTAATGGTTTTAACATACTTTTTTTTATAGTTTTACTTAGGGTAATATATTGATAAGGGCTGTTTACAAGAAAAAGAAACGTATATTTTAAAAGATAAAAAGGAGAAGATATGAAAATTGGTTTGGTACGGCATTTTAAGGTGGCACATGAATTTCCTACTGGGAGATCTGTGACGGCGGATGATATGAAGCAATGGTTTAAGGACTATGATGCAGCGGATATTATTTATGGAACGACTTTATTTGGCGCGGAGGAATGGGAGGAGTGTTATTGCAGTGATATGTCGAGAGCTGTCAAGACAGCGGAACATATCTATCCAGGTCCGGTTCACCGGATGGAGGAGCTGCGGGAAATACCTTCCCCGCCTCTTAAAGGAAGGGTAAAGCTGCCATTCATCCTTTGGGCTATCTGGATTCGCTGCTGCTCGGTGTTAAACAAGCAGACAAGGGCGGAAATTAAGATCGCAGAGCGAAGGATCAATAAAGTATTGGATGAAGTCTTTGCAAAGGGGGAAAGGGATGTTTTGATCGTGAGTCATGCCGCCCTCATGGTATATATGAGGAAAGAGCTGATCCGACGGGGGTTCACCGGTCCCAAATTCAAGATTGCCAGTAATGGAAAGCTGTATGTATTTGAAAGATGATAAGTGGATAAGGGTTTCCCACTAGAAAAGGTAAGTCATTTTCCGAATAGTTATTCTTTTTTTATTGGTTGTGGTTTATTATTGTAATAGTGTAATTTTTACGAATTCAATAATAGGGAAAGAGGGGTGGACATTTTGCTGAAGGCAGTTTTTTTTGATTTAGATGATACATTACTATGGGATCAGAAAAGTGTAAAAGAGGCTTTTGTGGCCACATGTGAAGTGGCCAAGGAGAAATATGATCTGAATGTCGACGATTTTGAAGAAGCTGTGCGAAAGGAAGCGCGTGAGCTTTATTCTTCTTACGATACATATGCATTCACCCAAATGATCGGAATCAACCCATTTGAGGGGCTATGGGGAAATTTTCAGGATGATCATGATGAATTCAGGAAGATGGCCGGGATTGCACCGGCTTATCGGAAAGAAGCGTGGACGAGAGGGTTATTGGCATTAGGGATCGATGACCCGGAATTTGGACTTGAACTGGCAGAACGTTTCCCTGCGGAGAGACGCAAAAAGCCATTTATCTATGAAGAAACATTCCGTGTTCTGGATGAATTAAAAGGGAAGTATAAGTTGCTATTGCTTACGAACGGATCTCCTGAGCTGCAAAATACCAAACTTGAAATTACGCCTGAACTGGTTCCTTATTTCGACCAAATCGTGATTTCAGGCGCATTTGGAAGAGGTAAACCGGATGCCTCCATTTTTGAGCATGCTTTGGGGATCATGGAGCTTGATAAGGATGAAGTATTGATGGTCGGCGATAATTTAATGACGGATATCCTTGGAGCATCACGGGTAGGCATAAAGTCGGTTTGGATAAATCGCCATGATAAGGAACGGAATGAAGTGATTCCAACCTATGAAATCAAGCATTTAGAGGAGCTTTACCCTATCCTTGAGAGCCTGGGAAATTAATTAACGGCTCTTCTTCAAATAATAAATTTTTGATAGTTGTAATGAAAATATTAGGTCTTTCAAATTATTTACAGAATGAAATGGGTGAGATATAGTTACCCTGTAATCAATTAAATTATTCAGACTAGGGGTGTCCAATAAAAGTTGGGCTGAGAGAGAAGCGCTTAAGCTTCTTAACCCTCAGGACCTGATCTGGTTCATACCAGCGTGGGGAAGTTAGAATCTACTAAACAATGACATTTCAATTGGTCATTTCTGTAGCCATACTAACGTTAGCCAGGTCTTAAATATGAGATCTGGCTTTTTCGTGCGAAATGGATTGGATTTTGTCCTTTTTAAATGAACTTAAAAAGGAGAAATGAAATCATGATGAGTAATTCAGTAAATGACATGAACGTTTCAATTATGTCCAGTTTTGCCGGGAGTAAAAAAGTGTATGTTGAGGGATCTAGACCCGATATTAGGGTGCCCATGCGTGAAATTAAGCTAAGTCCGACTACAGGTTCATTCGGCGAAGAGGAGAATCCGCCTTTACGAGTATATGACACAAGCGGCTTTTATACGGATTCAGAATATCCCATTGATATTCATAAAGGTCTTGCCCCGATTAGACGCAGCTGGGTTCTGGAAAGGGAAGATGTTGAAGAGTATGAAGGGCGTGAAATAAAGCCCGAAGATAACGGGTATAAAAAAGAGTCACAAACGAAAGCAGAAATTTTTCCGGGATTGAAAAGAAAACCATTGCGTGCAGCAAAAGGGCAAAACGTAACCCAGCTCCATTATGCCCGAAAAGGTATCATAACTCCTGAGATGGAATTCATCTCGATCAGGGAAAATGTAGCCCCTGATTTTGTAAGAGATGAGGTAGCTAGCGGGAGGGCGATCATTCCGGCAAATATTAACCATCCTGAAAGTGAGCCCATGATCATTGGACGTAATTTTCATGTGAAAATAAATGCGAATATTGGAAATTCCGCTGTTAGTTCATCGATTGAAGCAGAAGTGGAGAAAATGACTTGGGCTACACGTTGGGGTGCAGACAACATAATGGATCTTTCCACCGGTAAGAATATTCACACGACCCGGGAATGGATTATCAGGAATTCTCCTGTGCCAGTTGGGACGGTTCCGATATATCAAGCATTGGAAAAAGTGAATGGAGTCGCGGAAGATTTAAATTGGGAAGTTTTCCGGGATACATTAATCGAGCAGGCTGAGCAAGGTGTGGATTACTTCACGATACACGCCGGAGTGCTTTTGCGATACATTCCCATGACAGCAAAGCGAGTTACGGGAATCGTTTCCCGGGGGGGCTCCATCATGGCACAATGGTGCTTGGCCCACCACCAAGAAAGTTTTCTCTATACTCACTTTGAAGAGATTTGTGAAATCATGAAGGCGTATGATGTCTCTTTCTCATTAGGTGACGGCCTCCGTCCTGGCTCCATTGCAGATGCAAACGATGAGGCTCAATTCGCTGAATTGGAAACACTTGGGGAACTGACGAAGATTGCTTGGAAGCACGATGTTCAAGTCATGGTGGAGGGACCCGGTCACGTACCGATGCATTTGATTAAAGAAAATATGGATAAGCAGCTGGAAGTCTGTCAAGAAGCACCATTCTATACCCTGGGACCATTGACAACGGATATAGCTCCTGGATACGATCATATCACTTCTGCGATTGGTGCTGCCATGATTGGATGGTTTGGAACGGCCATGCTTTGTTATGTGACACCGAAAGAGCATTTGGGGCTTCCGAATAAAGAGGATGTTCGTGTAGGGGTCATTACTTATAAAATTGCAGCCCACGCAGCTGATCTTGCTAAAGGCCACCCCCAGGCACGAAAACGGGATGATGCCCTTTCGAAGGCTAGATTCGAATTTCGTTGGAGAGATCAATTCAATCTTTCCCTCGATCCTGAAAGGGCAGTTGAATATCACGATGAAACACTACCGGCTGAAGGTGCCAAGACAGCCCATTTCTGTTCAATGTGCGGACCCAAATTCTGCAGTATGAGGATTTCTCAAGACATCCGTGATTTGGCGAAGGAAAAGGGTCTGGGCTTTGAGTCGGTAATCGATGAAGGTCTTAAAGAAAAAGCGAATGAATTTAGGAAAACGGACGGGGAAATCTATTTATGATTCCGATGAGAGGGAGAATTCGATGAATCGGGTAATCCAAATAAAAGTTGAAATGAAACAGTTGGAAACTCAATTGGAACAGCTGAAAAGGGAGCTGAACATTTTTCGCGAGAAGTGTAATCATGAATTTGTAAAAACTGATTATAGTCAACAATGCACAAAGTGCCACTTAATCGAAAGTCTGCAATGGTAATGATTCCTTAATCGTCCTTTCATTATCGGAATTAACCCCTTAATCATGTTGGGCATCCAATCACGATGTCAACATGATTAGGGGATATTTCATTATATTTACATGCTTGTTTTATTAATATGAAGTGGAGGAGGGACAGCCAGCCTTTTTCCTTATTCAATCTTAGGAATTCAGCACCCAATGCAGCTTTATTCGTATGGAATTGTGCGAACATCTGTGCAATATCTTCTCTGATGCATTGACCCATGATTTGGCTGCAAGCAACTAATCCTGCATTAATATCGATTGATACTGAAGCAGAGATTTCAGGATCTTGAAAACGTGCCCCGACTGGAATATCCTCCAAATTAGCTTTAGGCCTTTTAGGTGGTGACGGAGGCAGTCCTACGTTATTTTCTTTTAATAATGATTCAAGTTGGTCATGTTCCTGTTTCCCTTGATTGATCACTTCAACAAGTAATTTATGCAGGTCCTTGTCGCCAGTATGATTAAGCATAGTTTGATGACAGGCAAATCAGTCCTTTTGTAGTTGTTAGAAATGCCCATGTTCCAAATACCTCTCCGTAATGGATAGGCTCTTCTTTCGGATTACCGCTTAAAATTCCCATACCCTCCTCCTTGAAATTCACTATTTAACGGATTTAAGTTACCCTGAGTTCATCCACGTATGCATTGTTGATGTTTGTGAAATGTTAGAGGGCTTTAACGCTTAACCTTTTATTCCTTGTAGCCATTCTTGATAACATTCATCACAGAGCATTTCATTTCTATCCATGTCAGAAACTTGAAACGTTACCACATGGATTTTTTTTTCTTCCGTAACATCACTACAATAGAAGCATTGATGTGTCATTGGAAATCCTCCCATACATATAAAGTGTCTATAGTTTAAAACGCCACGTTTTTTTTATACAGAAAACATGATGTAGCAGCTTATTGGTCTTCTTGGAAGAGTTTAGATTGAATAATCCAGTTGGGGTTTAACATACTAAACTTGTTCGCATCATTGAAAAGGAGGAGGGAAATACAATGCAAAACCAATATCAACAAGGTCAAGTACACCAGAACATGCAAACGGGTGCCATTCCCCCACAAATGAATCACGGTGGTCACGAAGTATTCGATGTACATGAAGTGTTGTCGGGAACGATTGGTACTTTAAACACGTATACTCTTTTGCGTCAGCATATCCAGGATCAGGAATTACTTGATATTCTGGATCGTCAATATCAGTTCATCCAAGATGAATATAATATTTCACTGGAGTGCTTCCAATCGGGCCAGGATCCTTCTAAACGGACTGAGAGCTACAAAATGAATCAAGGTAACGATTTTATATATGGATTGACACCAACTCAGCCAAAGAAACCTTTGCAATCCGTATCGGAAATTACGGATGAATGCATTTCAGGTTTGATGCTTGGAGCTGTTAAGTCTGCTGCATCCATGAAAGCGATGGCAGCGCTTGAAATAACGAATCCAGTGGTTCGCCGCGTATTTGCAGATTCCGTTCCGAACTGCATTGAAATGGCATATGAGATTTCGATATATCAAAACAAACATCATTACTATCAAGTTCCGCAGCTTGCACAGCAGGATATGCAGCAAATGTTGAATTCATATGCACCAGCACAAGGAAATAACAATAACAACAACATGAGTCATTAAAAGCATTTGTCAACAACAGAAAGAAGGGATAGGACTATTTGTCCTATCCCTTCTTTCTTACTGTTTCATCTGATTTATATCTTGGATGCATTCCTGGACGAGTGTTACAGCCTGACTCATGGCGGCTCCTCCGCCAAATGCTGCGGTCACACCAATGGCTTCAAGAATTTCCTGTTCGGAACAGCCTTGATCAAGACATCCTTTTGTATGGTAGATAATACAGTATTCATCTTGTGAATATAAGCTTATTCCTAATGCGATAAGCTGTTTTTCTTTCTGGGATAATTGACCTTCTTTAAAGCACTCTTCCGTAAACGAATTGAATTTCTCTGCGAGAACAGGCATTTTATGCGTAAAGGCACCGATTCCAGCTTTATAATCACGAAGAGCATTTTCAGTAGAATTGTTAGCTTCAAATTCCATTTTCCATTCAGCTCCATCCTAAATTTTTTTCATCAAAAATTAGTATGAGCTAAATGTTGGACGATTAAACAGAAACATAGGAGTTTAACTAAGTAATAAGTAGCCTTCCTTCCTACAAGGCAAGTGATTCCTTAGGCCGGGTGGCTTTGAACCATTGATAGCAAAGGATGAAAATAAGTGCAACGTCAATGGCATCGCCGGCATAGTACATTAACATTCCTCCATTTTCCGCTTGTTCCTTTGTGACTCCGCTTGGAGGATGGGCAAAAATATACTTAGAAAGGATATCATGGCCGGCCAGTGAAATTGTAAATACGACAGCACGAAACATGAAGCTGAACCTGTGGGGCGTCGGGTCCATATAAATCATAGACGCAGTGAATAGATAGCCCGCCATGAACACGTGAAAATGCACTAATGCATGTAGAAGGGCATTCTGATGCATCAACCCATATAACTCAGTCGTATAAAGAATCCAAAGCCCCCCGATATTAAGCACAGAGGCAGTGATTGGATTGCTTATAATGCGCAGCGGCCAACTTTTCAACACCTTTGAAAGGCGTCTTGCTGATTGTACATCAAGTGTTCGCAGTGCAAGAGTAATAGGTGCGGCAAACACGAGTAGGATGGGTGCAATCATTCCAAGCAGTAAGTGACCAACCATATGCGCCGTGAAATCCATATTCGCGCGATTGGCTATGGGACCTATAATTGCAGAGGCTGCACAGATGGTGCCAAGAATCCAAAAGAGCGTACGGTATAAGGGCCATTTTTTATAGCGGCGGTTTGAAATTACGGCAGCTGCGATATAAATCACTATCACAAGCGCCAGAAGAATCAATAAAATCGGTTCAAAACCAGCCCCATTATCATGAATATGTCCATTACTGTGCATTGCTGGTATCTTCTTTCATTTTAAGTACGCTGCGCCTTGTTTGAATGACAAGGATAATGCCGATCAAGATCATGATTGTGGCTGCAATGTTCCAAATCAAGTCGTATGGGAGAATATCGACATTGTAACGGATTTGATGGAGACGCATGAGCTTGTGCTGGATGATTCCGTCATATAACTGGAAAGAACCTGCCCCGAGCAAAACTCCCCCTATCCACCTTTTCAGCCATAATCCCTTTCGACGGCGAAGGTCAGCGAACATGAATAACGACCCGACCGTTGCGAACCAGCTAAGGGCATGAAATAAACCATCCGAGACCAGCCCAATATTGGATGTGGACTTGTCATAGAAATGGTGCCAATGCAATAGTTGATGAAAGATGGACTCATCGATGAATGCCACCAATCCAATCCCGAATAGAAAACCGGACCATAGATTACGAGCGGTATAAGTATAACGTAATTGTGAAATAGATTGATCTTTTTGATTTCGGGGCTTGAAATCCATTTTCCATCCTCCTTTTTAAATTTCCTATATATGGTTCTTTCTACTTTACCCTGTATTGTAAAGTTATAGACAGTAAATGGACCTTTTATAAATCTTATTTATTGAGCGATTCATAGCCCAAAGATAGTCCTTGGCTTTTTAGTTCAGTAATCATTGTTAATGGCATGTAAATTTTTTCTAATTACTGTTCGTTATAACTAAATTCAGGTTTCAAGCATGGACAGGCGGGTAATAAAAAACCGTACATCATATAAAAAAAGGAGGAGTTAATATGTTTCGCCATCAAAAAGAATTGCAATTTGAAGTTAAGGTAGATCGACCAGATCCGATGCTTGCCCGTCAAATTCAGGAAGTGTTAGGTGGACAGTTTGGGGAAATGACTGTCATGATGCAATATCTTTTTCAGGGTTTTAACTGCCGTGGAGAAGAAAAATACAAAGATATGCTGATGGATATTGGTACAGAGGAAATTGGACATGTAGAGATGCTTTGTTCGCTCATTAGTCAATTGCTTGATGGCGCTTCTCCGGAAGATCAAGCAGAAGCCGCAAAAGATCCTGCTACAGCAGCCATCATGGGTGGAATCAATCCCCAGCATTTGCTCGTAAGCGGTCTTGGGGGACTGCCAACCAACTCGAATGGGGTGCCTTGGAACGGATCTTATATTGTAGCCAGCGGAAATCTATTAGCGGACATGCGATCGAATCTTCATGCTGAAAGCCAAGGACGCCTTCAAGTGGCCCGTTTATATCATATGACCAAAGATGAGGGGGTACGTGCCACCTTCCGTAAAATGTTAGCCCGTGATCGTTACCACCAATATCAATGGATGGCGGCCATTGCAGAACTTGAAGAAAAAAATGGCGTTGTCGTTCCCGCGTCATTCCCACCGGAAGCGGAAATGGAATCTCAACCGGAAGCGTACGAATTCTGGAACTTGTCAGAAGGTAATGAATCAGCAGACGGACTATGGGCAACAGGAAGCGCCCCAGATGGTACAGGAGATTTTGTTTATGTAGCTGAACCAGTTGCAAAAGGGCAGATTCCTAACCCTAAGTTTCCGGCAGCGCAATTGCATCATGACCTGGATAGAAGTCAAACGCTTAATAAAAGATAATAATAGGAAACTTTTCAAAAAAAGCTCGATGGCCCCTAATGGGACATCGGCTTTTTTTATTCTATCAACATGTTTACAAAACCTAATTATTTGCTTGTGGATATTTTTTGGAGTAGCATAGTTTCCATCTTCAAGACAAAACATTTTAAAAGTGTGGTCACTAATTTAATAGTAAGGAGTGGGACAAATGAAAGCAGTGGTAGTTAAAGAACCGGGTGGAGCAGAACAATTACTATTTAAGGATTTTTCCAAGCCCATGCCCGGAAAAGGGGAAATATTAATTAAGGTGAAAGCCTCTGCTATAAATAGAACGGATATTGTTTCACGAGAAGGGAAATCCGGTTATATGGCCAATCCAATATTGGGGATTGAAGTTTCTGGGGAAGTTGTGGAAACAGGGGAAGGTACAAATTTACTATTAGGGACAAGGGTGATGGGCCTTGTAAACGGCGGCGGTTATGCTCAATATGCCTTGATGCCGGCTGATAGAGCAATGAAGATCCCGGATAACTTGTCATTTGAAGAAGCGGCTGCGATTCCTGAAGTATTCTTGACGGCGTACCAAACCTTGTTTTGGTTAGGTGAATTGACGGATCAAGATACGGTATTGATTCATGCTGGCGGAAGCGGTGTAGGCACAGCAGCTATCCAACTGGCAAAAAAACTGACAAAAGCGAAGATCATCACTACAGCCGGCTCAAAGGAAAAATTGGATTTCTGTCACTCATTAGGGGCGGATATCTGTATCAATTATAAAGAACAATCTTTTGATGAGGAAGTAATGAAAGTTACAAATAATCAAGGAGTGGATGTTATCCTGGATTTCATCGGTGCTTCTTACTGGGAGAAAAACCTTAAAAGCATAAAAACTGATGGACGCTGGGTACTGATAGGGATTCTAGGAGGAACAGTAGTCGAGAAGGTGAACTTGATGGAACTTCTCTTAAAAAGAGTTCAATTAAAAGGCACTCTTTTAACTCCTCGGAGTGATGAATATAAAAAAGAGTTAACGGAAGAATTCATTACAAAAGCCATGCCGTTATTCCTCCAACATGAAATCAAGGCAATCGTCGATCATGTCTTCCCTTTTGAAGAGGTACAAAGGGCGCATGAACATATGGAAGCAAATAAGAATTTGGGTAAAATCATTTTACAAGTAAATGAATGACTAAAGCAGCTTTGAAGCAAGTTTGGAGACAGTTACCCAAAATTACGACATTATTTGGCGGCCTATTTTTCATGGTGCTTGATAAGGAATAGGTGGAATGTGGGTTTTGTTAATGGCATATCGTTGAAGAATGAAATATGGGCAAAGTATAATGAATATATACAAAGTCAAGATGCTCTTCATTGGTATCTGTTAAAATGGGGGAATCGTAATGAATGAACTGAATGCATTATTCAGGAAAAGAATAGGGCTCCAGGAAGATGTGAAACTGACATTTGGAAAATTAGATGAAATTCTGGATAAAACTGCGAAAACCATTCCGTTTGAAAACTTATCAATCATGGCCTCCCATCTAAGTGATATCAATAAAGCCAATATCATGAACAAAGTCCTCGTGAGGAATGAGGGTGGATTATGCTATGAATTGAATGCAGCTCTTTATTTTTTCCTGAAGGAAAATGACTTTGATGTATTCTTGGTTCGAGGTGTCATCTATAATGAAGGGTGGATGACCATAGGAAGGACCCATGTTACCATTCTATTGAACCATGTGGGCCAAACCTATCTGATCGATACGGGTTTTGGCGGGAATCTGCCTTTAAAACCAGTTCCGCTGAACGGAGAAACGGTCGTTTCCCAAAATGGTGAATTCCGAATAAAAAAAGAAAGTACCGACCATGGAGATCATGTCCTTGAATTAAAACTGAAACATAAAGATCGCGATTGGAGAATAGGGTATGCTTTCGATTCTTCAAAACCCGTAGGAAATGTAGCGGAACTTAATGAGGTCCAAACGATCATCAGGGAACATCCCCAATCGCCATTCAATAAGCATCCATTAATCACCCGTTTGACAAACAACGGGAACATCACTTTAACTGATACATCCTTTACCCGGTGGGAAGATGGGGAAGTGACGAAAGAAGAAATAGATGGAACACGATTTAAAGAGTTAATGAAACAGCACTTCGATAGATAGTGGAAAAGGACTGAATATTAAAGGCGTCCATACCGAAAGACTGTCCATTCTCGACAGTCTTTTTATGAATAAAATGATTGTCGAGACCGCGCAGGTATACTGAGGTGAAGGACGAAACAATTGAGAACGGTCGAATAAAGTGCGTTGAAGGTCGAATAAGTCCGAGAACGGTCGAATAAAGTGCGTTGAAGGTCGAATAAGTTCGAGAACGGTCGAATAAAGTGCGATGAAGGTCGAATAAGTTCGAGAATGGCCGGATAAAGTGCTGTTAAGGACGAAAAAAATCGAGAACGGCCAAAAAAGGCTCCGGATGAAATCAACTGGATGTTTTTACTATTCACTAAATAGATATGAATTCAGTGGGGTGAGAAGGATATGGAGAGGAAGAATCGATTGGTTTTCACTAGATCGAATGCTGCTGCTAAACGAAAATTCGATGAAGCTATCACCATTTTGGAATATAGCGTAATGCTCGTTGAGCTCTTTGGATTAGAAGAGTTCAATAATATAATTGCCGGACAGTTAAGGCTGATTTTATGTGAAACGAAGAATACGCGCATAAAGCGGGAAAAGGTCACGATTGATCAATCCTTAATAAAGAAAATCAATCCTAACCCAAGATTGTATCCTATTAAGGACTCCATTCAAATGAGCAATGTTCAAATTACGGAAGACATCTTCGATTATACTAAACAGAGGATTGAGCTAAAGCTTTGGAGAAATCAAATTATCTATAAAACCGATATCGAAGGTAAAATACAGGAAATTAAAATCATTGATTTTATTAAGGAAACAGCTAATAAGATTGGCGGTGCACAAGCTGAATCAAGTTTCCCTAATAAGTCCATTATTTCGGATGGTCATACCAAAATCATGTTAAGAGGAATAGCAAAAGGATTATTCAAATCCATAGGCAGGGATTATAAAAGACATGCCTCCATGAACCTTTCACATATCATGCAAAAAATCGAACAATCAGCTTTGGGAGACTAAACATAAGAAGGACTTTTACCAAAGTCCTTCTTGCTTGGTTTCCAAGCAATACCCGTTTGGATTGAATACCCCTCATATAACCTCTATCAATAAACCATCTCTTTTTACTTCTGTTAAAACACTCCCGATAGCATGCTGTTCACTTTATTAAAGGTATATAGAAGAATGGGGAATTCCTTGATTAGATAACAAACAAACATTGAGGCCTTATATGTAAATGTAAAGACTTATTAAATTTACACTAAAATCCAGCTATGGACGCTTGAGATAATTTATAATGATATTCCGAATATAGTTTCACGTGGAAAAATAGCCTCAATATTGAACCTTACCCCATACAGTTAAACCAACTAAAGATAAAAAGAAAGAGTTGACGATATGAAGGATTTTGATGAAAACCTTCCTGACGAATGGCTGGAACTAGTAATATTGGCAATGAAATCGGATGTTACAAAAGAGCAATTCAAAAAGTTTCTTCAAGAAAAATCGAATAGCAATAAAAGTAGCGATTGTGGTGGCTAATGAACGCTTAAATTGAGGCAGGACTATTCCTAAAAAAGTATGAGGCTTCTTTCTTTTGCCACGAGTGAACTCCATATTTTCTGCATATTTAATTGGTAAGATGGATGTAATCATAAGGGAGGTTTTATTAATATGAAAAAAAGAACAAAATTGCCTATCATCTTATCATTATTAGCAGCCCTGTTTTTAGTCCTTGGCGCATGTTCCAACAGCGATGATAAAAACAAAGAAGAAAAAAAAGAAAAGGAACATAGTGAAATGGACATGAACCATTCTAGCACGGGTGAAGTTCCAGAAGGATTAAAAGCTGCAGAAAATCCAACCTATGAAGTTGGAAGTCAAGCGATTATCGAATCAGGTCATATGGAAAGCATGAAGGGGGCGGAAGCAACAATAGTGGGTGCCTTTGATACGACTGCTTATGCAATTTCGTATACGCCTGCAACTGGCGGAGAAAGAGTTGAAAATCATAAATGGATCATTCACGAAGAAATCAAAGATGCAGGTGAGAAAGCATATGAACCCGGAGCGGAGGTCACAGTAAATGCTTCTCATATGGAAGGAATGAACGGGGCTGTCGCTGAAGTTGAATCTGCTGAAAAAACGACTGTTTATATGGTCGACTTCACACCGACTGCGGGAGGAGAAAAAGTGAAGAATCATAAATGGGTAACGGAAAGTGAATTATCAGCGTCTGAATAATTTAACATCTTCATGGTTATGAAACTCTTAATAGGTTGAAGAAATTTGCGATACACCTGCCGAATAACTGGTCTGCCAATACCCATAGCCGCTTGCTTTGATGAGGTTTGGCAGACTGTCGGCGGAAAGGGAGCGGATTCTCGCCGCTTTCCCTCAAGTTCGTCTACAGTCTGAAGGAATGGTAAACAAACCATTCCTTTTTTGTGATTGAATTATCCTGAAAAGTATTTTGCAGTGAATTGTAAAACTTTAGTATCTGTTAATATGGATTTATAGAAAGGTAAAAATGGGGTGCAAGTATGATGACTGGATTAACTATCAGACCTTTTATGGAAAATGACTATGAGGCGCTGAGCAATTATTGTTTACCTATAGAACAAGCAATCTATACTTCCTTACCTTTGAAAGTTATTGAAGACTTCAGGAAGGATAAATATAACCTCCCCATGGTCATTTATTTAGATAAGGATTTGATTGGTTGTTTTGCCTTATATACGGATAAAGCGGGAAATCAATATACAAGTAATGAGAATGCGATTCTTCTAAAATCATTCTCCTTGGATTTGCGCCATCAAAAAAAGGGGCTAGCTTTTGAGACTTTAAAAGTGTTGCCCGATATGATCAAACTAAGTCATCCAGATAAAGATGAGATTATTCTAACAGTGCATCATTCGAATGTTCCAGCGATTAATTTATATAAAAAAGCTGGATTCATTGATAAAGGATACAGATTCAATGGGGAAGAAGGGGAGGAATTTATTTTCCACTTTGCCCTGGATTAAACAAATGAAATACTTCGGGAGAGTAAGATAAAAGAAAAACAGGCACCCATGAGACGATCATCAGAAAACTTAGGAAATGGACAGTCCACGGAAAGGGAGCGGATTACTGAAATCAATGGGAACGTTTTTCAAAGAAAAAACTGTAGGCAAACCCGTTTTTCGAATTTGTCTACAGTCTGAAGCACTTAAACGATGCTTATTTTATTGGAAGGTATTCCATACGATATGATTCAGAATTCATGGAATCCATCCTGCAATTTCTAATAACGTCAGAACGATCTCAAAGACAATGAGGATTACAATGATCCATTCAACGAATAGTCCCCTGATCGAATGGCTGATGTTAGAAAACCCATCCATAATGTTATATAAAATTTCGGTTTTACTTTTCAGGATTTTATACCGATCATTCAATTCAAAAAAATCAAGCATTCTGTCATAAAATTCGCCGGCAATGCTGCTTGTCCATGTAATATCAGGTTTGTCCAGAATCATGATGTACGCTAGGGTATTATACTCGTGACGTACGATTTTGGCAGTCGTCCTCGCTAGTTCCTTATTACCGATTCTCAGCTTGCCTTTTTCCAGTCGGTCTATCATGGCTTCGAGCTTGTCGTGGATTTTTCCGAGCTGTTCCTCAGTTTTTTCAAGTGCCACCGATTTTGCGAGAATGGTGGAAATTAATTCAGGGTAGAAAAATTCATATTTAGGTACAACTACATATTCGTCTGTCAAATTGATGTTTCCGGTTTCACTGAAGTGAAGGCTGTAATCGTCTGTATATCTATCTAAATTGTCGAGATCAATAACCGGCTCGAAAGAATGGATAAAGGATGAAAATTCCTTAATCTCATTTGCGTGTGAGTAATTGATGAAGACAATGCTGCCAAAGGAAAAAACCAGCACCTGCTGCGATTCGTCCACATTTTTATTTAGGATGGAACTTAGAAAATCGCCTTTAAGGATTAAAGGCTCTTCCCAGGTGAATTTTTTCGGTATGCCGCAATGAATGGCGATTTTATTCAAATCGATTTCATTAGTGATTGCAAATGCTTTAAAGGTAATTGGTTCCATCTATATCACTCTCTTCAGCAAATTGGTCTTTTTTCGATTCTATTCTATTCTTACAAAAACATGCTTGAATAATTCTTGAAGGTAGAAAAAAGTTCACTGACTGTTCAAGTGAATAAAGAAAGATATCCTTATGATCTGGTAACTAAACGAATAACTTACATTAAGGATAGAAAAATTTCAACAACTGAAAAATACGATTTCACTGTTTTAAATAACCAATATTCCATAAATTTCTTCAGAAGGTATATGGATGAAAGATGAAAGTTTCGTAGAGATGTCATGAACATAAATCCCGCAATCCAGTAATATGTTCGTATGTTTTTTTAGTAAAACCGGTATGTGCCTACTCTCACTTTGACCAATGAACATCGTTTGATTTCTAACTGCTAAACCGCGAGTATAACCAAGGCATTTAAAAATATCTTCCTCATTTCTTTTTACTAGGAATTCACCTGAAACACAATAATACATCTTATTATCATAATGAAGTACGCTGTGAGGTTGAAGTAATTTATCATGACAAATCTTAACCACTTTTCTTTCCTGTAAAGAATATTCAAGGATCACACCCTTGTGGATTGTTTTATTAGGGAAATAACTTGCTAAAGAGAGGAAACTTTTCCTTGGAGGATATGAAAACATCGATACATATAACTTATCATTTGCTATATACAAATCGTTGACGTGGCAAACATCGTCATTTTTAGGTGAAAATCTAATTTCATCAATTCTTTCCAAATCGTTTTCCAAATCATAAACACCAATTGAGTTAGTTTTGGTTTCAATAATATAAGCTTTATCTTTATCTACTGCTACACCATGTAAATCTAATTCTGTAGATAAAGCCTTATTCTTTATAACCTTTAAGCCTTCATCCAAAATGAAGATTCCATGAGAATTGGAAATTACGACAAAAGAGCTGCCGTATTTTGTAATGCCTGTGCATCCAACATTTAAAATCTTTTTTATTTCATGTTGTTGTTTAAATTGGACTAAATATAGACCGCCTTTATGATTGCAGCATGAAATTAATAATTTACAATCATCTATGGGTATCATGTAAGATCGCACCTCTTTTTTTAGACAATTCCTTTTTTTGTATAATATGAATTTTTATTGTAATGGTGTAGACAAGTTATGGGGGGGAATAGTGGACACTTTATAACTGATTAATGCAGGAGGGCGTTTCCGCTAAATGGAACGCCCTCCTTCTCTAAGTTGCTGTTTATTTACCATCCACCTTCATGCTATTACTGATGCTCCCAGTCATGAGATTAATGAAGCTTCACAATAGCCTATAAAAGTTCATGAAAACTTTACTTTTATTTACAGAATTCTCATATTGATGTCAATATTCAGTAATACATGTTTGTTATAATCGGTTGACGGTTTTAAAGGTGATTGGAAAAGAGTCTCTTAAAAATCCTTCATTTACAGATAAGTAGCAGGCCGATTGAAGATGACTGAATAGTAGGAGTGAACAAAAATGGAGGAATCTATAAATCTATATGAGCTTACATTTAGTGAAAAAGATAGATATGTAATCATTACGAATGCTTATCCACATGAAGATCAGTTATATCGGAATGGGTTTATCCACCGAAGAGTCAAGGCTTATCTGGATGAGGGTTTGAAAGTTGATGTTTTTGTTTTGCATCCTGCCTATAAAAAAGCAGAAAAGTATACGTATGAAGATGTGCCTGTTTATCGTGGAACTGAACAGCATCTGCGTATTTTCTTAAATCATAAAGTACATAAAAAAGCGCTCATTCATTTTGTTAATCCAAAAATGGTACAAGCGATAAAAGAAACGAACACAGATTTACCGATTATTACCTGGATACATGGATTTGAAACGGAGGCATGGCATAGAAGGTGGTTTAATTTTCTTGAGAGCCCTGAAAGCTTGCGGAAGATACTTGAAATGTCGGACGACTACTATGTAGCTCAGCTTTCTTTCATGAATTGGTTTTATCAAACGAATGAGTTGAATACAACCTTTGTTCATATTTCCAAATGGTTCAAAGAACATATAGCGGAATGTGATGCAAGAGCAGAATCGGAAAACTCAGTAATCATTCCTAATGTAATAGATGACAATCTCTTTACCTTTATTGAAAAGCCAGTTGAAATGCGGACAAAAGTCCTTTCAATCAGGCCATACGCTTCGCGAAAATACGCCAATGATTTATCGGTGAAAGCAGTTCTTGAACTATCGAAGCGACCATACTTCGATAAGTTGGAATTTGCATTTTATGGTGATGGAAAATTATTCGATCAAACCGTTGAGCCAATCAGGGATTTTGAAAATGTAACGATTCATAAAGGTTTCCTATCTCAGGATCAAATCGCTGCATTACATAAGGAGTATGGAATTTTCCTTTGCCCGACCCGTTTGGATTCTCAAGGGGTTTCAATGTGTGAGGCAATGTCGAGCGGGCTAGTGCCGATTTCAACAGATATTACGGCAATCCCGGAATTCGTTAAACATGACGTTTCTGGCCTTCTAACAAAACCTGAGTCTCCTATCGAAATTGCCGATGCAATAGAGCGCTTATATTACAATCCGGACGTATTTTTAAGAGTGTCAAAACAAGCTTCTCAGTCGATTCGAGAAAAATGCGCAGTAGATGTTGTTATTAAAAGAGAATTGGAGATTATCCAAGGTTAATCGAAGGGAGTTTTTTCAATATGGAAGAACGAAACGAATATTGGAAAACTATGTACGAGGAACTCGAATTACAAATGAAAGACATGATGTCCATGACATTGGAGCTCATAGAGGGCAATGGCACTGAAAAACAAAAAATCATTGAGAACATTACAAAAGAAAATAATATGCTGCGAGAAGAATTAGAAAAAAGTAAGGTCGCCCAAAAAGAAAATATTAAGCTTAACAAAGAAATACGAAGACTTAAGCTATTAGAACACAAATTCAACGTTACATATGCAGGAAAATTCACGTTAAAATATCTTGCGCTTAAATCATCTATTAAAGAACAAATAAAAAAATAAAGATTCATATCAGATTTCAGTCATTGGAGTGAAAACTTTGAATTCACATGAACTAGTTGAAAACAGAAAAATGAAGGTACTTCTATTTGGCTTTATTGACATGAATTCAATGGATGGATCTGCAGTATTTTTATCTTCCTTAGCATCGACCATTGCGCTAGATTCCAACATCGAAGTTGACTTACTTCTAGCTAGCCCGATCAAACGTGATATCTTAATTCAGCCTCTTGAGAAATTTGATAATATAACCATTCTCAATCCTTTTGTTGATCCTTTTTTCAGTGCCACCGATGATGAATGGGTAAAAAAAGGTGTCATTGATTTTGATATAGCTGAAATGCTCATTACTCACTATTGGAGTCAAAAGGGATATGATTGGCTATTTGTTAGAAGCATTGAGACTGTTGAAAAAATAGCAAAGCATAAGCATATCATAAAGAATACTTTAGTATATGCTACAGGATTGACTCACATAGGCCAGGATGTTGATGAAAAAAAATTTGAGAGCATCAAAAATATATATGATCAGTGTGCGTATTTCTTATGTCAAACAGAAGAGATGTGCGAATTTGTCATTGAGATTCTTAATTTGAATAAAGAAAAAAACAAAGTTTCCCTGCTTACCCCGATGATACCAAACATTGAATCAGCAGAAGGGCAGACCCGGTTAAAAAACAAACTTGTATATACAGGGAAGTTCGACCCTGATTGGAAGACCATTCCGATCATTACTGCTTTTAAAGAATTAAAGCACGAAATTCCGAATCTTTCACTTGATGTTGCGGGGGATAAATTCAAATGGGTTAAGGATGATTCTCAGTTTAAGGAAGAAGCGGCATACCTTCTTAAAAATACAGATGGTCTTACATGGTACGGTGCATTGACAAGGGAGAATGCCCAACAATTAATCGTGAACAGTGATATTGGGATAACCTGGAGAAGCGAGGAAATGGACAGCAGTCTTGAACTGTCTACAAAGCTATTGGAGTATGGGATTTTAAGGAAGGCTGTAATAATGAATCCAACCAAAATGCATATAAAGCTTTTTGGCGAAGATTACCCGTTATATGCTGTTACAGAGAAGGATTTTCGTGACGCTGTCAAATTAGCACTATGCAATAAGGATATATATGAGTTTGCGGCAAAACGAATGTATCAGGTCAGCAGGCAGTTTTTATTTTCGGAAGCAATAAAAAAACTGCAAGTACTATTATGGAGCAAGCGTATTACAGATTTTGTAGAGCAAAGCACAAATATGTTTTATATTGATGTAGATGACTTTGATGAACTGACTAAGCATGCACCATCAAATAAAGTGAAAAGATTGCCTGCAGAGTTAAGTGCTGACGAAGTTTTCACCTATATCGTCAAAAACATACCTGAAGAAATAAAACGAGTCGAAAAACTGTTTAAACTGTCTGGATATGGGCAAATCATTTCAGCAGAAAAAGCCGGATGTTATTCATTTCTCCACATCCATAAAAATTATGGAAACTTTGAACAAAATTTTCAAAATAACATGCCATATTTAAAAACTATAGGATTTGAAACCTATGGAAATCCTAAATTAAAGCCAAAAGATGTGGAAATTTCAATGAAGGGACAGGCTACTGCTGATAAAGAAAAATATGATATGAAAGGGAAAAATAAAGAATTAGCTAAAGAAGTAAAGCAATTAAAAAAACTGAACACGGTTCAACTGAAACAAATTACTAAGCTAGAAAAACAAAACCTGGCACTTGAACGTAAATATAATTCACTTTCGAAGTCGAAAATGGGTAAAATGACATTCAAGTATTGGGATTTAAGAAAAAGGCTTAACTTTTAAGAAGGTAAACCTGCAACAAAATAATAGATACACTTCTTAACTATATATATTTTCAAATGAAAGCCCATGAAAGCTGCTTGCTAACAGGGGCTTTTGTCATTTATCGAGAAAAGGAGCAAGGATTCTTGCAAACTTTTTATGATGTTATCGATTTCTGCAGTATATATAAAGCTGAAAGCTCAATAAACTATCTGGGAATTCTCTTTATTGATGTTATAATATTCTGAAAAAGGAGGAGAGATGATGGAGGAGATTGTGATAAAAGCGATTCAAGATGATTATCCAGATGCATTTGCATGGTGTTATGGATGCGGTCGTTTAAACGAAGAGGGTCATCACTTTCGAACCAGTTGGCAAGGCGAGCAAACAAGGACAATTTATACACCACGTCCAGAGCATATCGCAATTCCTGGATTTGTTTATGGAGGCTTGATTGCTTCTTTAATTGATTGTCATGGAACAGGCTCCGCTGCATTGGCAATGCATCGTAAAAATGGGCATGAAGTTGGAGATGGAGTGGAGCCTCCCAGGTTTGTGACTGCATCACTGAAAGTGGAATTCGTAAAGCCAACCCCAAATGAAGTGCCATTAACAGCCGTTGGGACCATTCATGAGGTTCATCCAAAGAAATGGAGAATCGAAACAGAGGTATTTGCCATCGATAAACTTTGTGCTCGTGGAGAGGTAATCGCTGTGGTGATGCCAAGCACTTTTACAAGCAAAGAGTGATCCGGACCCTTGGAACAGGTCAATAGTAAGCTGACTGATAAAAACGGATTCAAAAGCAGAACAAGATTTTTTGTATTAAAGGGCCGTCCAATTATTTGGACGGTTATTTAGTGTATCTGAGTATCCATTTCAAGCATGTTATCACTGTAAAGTTACATGTAACCGGAAATCACAAGCGAATTGTCAAAAATATCAATATACTTACATTATAAGCAAAGGGAGGTCGCAGAGTTGAAAATAAACGTAGAGATAGATAAGGAGATCAAGGCGATAGAGGTGCTTATCAGAAATCACGAATGGAATGAGGAAGTCCAGGAACTGATGGAGCGTTTGAAGGAAAAGAAAAGACCGTATTTTGTTGGCAGGAAAGAAGAAATGCAGCACGTATTTCGGGCAGAGGAAATTATCTGTTTATTTACAGAGCAAGATTCCATAATGGTGCGGACGAAACAGGGGACTTTCGAAATGAAAGAAAGGTTATATGAACTGGAAAGGGACCTTCCTGGTAATCAATTCGTGCGATTGTCCAAGTCAGTGATTGCCAATTTAGATGAGTTAAGCAGATTCGAGGCATCTTTCAACGGGACCTTATGTGTGTATTTCCGATCAGGGGAAAAAGAATATGTTTCTCGGCACTATGTTCAAGGAATCAAGAAAGCATTTCAATGGAAAAGGAAGGGATTATGATGAAAACACTATTATTCCGTAGCTTTGTTGGGATTTGCTTTGGGGCACTCGTGATGGTGCTGACGTGTTTTGGAGTGATCGCTTTTGGGGAGGTCACTGCATTAGACAGTGGAATATTTGTAAAAAACGCGATAGGCTGCATATTATGTGGCTGGTTCTTCAGCACGGCAACAATCTTCTTTGAAAATGAAAAATGGAGTTTGTTATCTCAAACCATTCTGCACTTCCTTACTGTCAGCATTCTTTACTTCCTATTATCTTTCTTTGTTGGTTGGATTCCATTCAGCTTAAAAGGATTGGCTATAGGAATTGGGATTTTCATACCTTTCTATATGTTCATCTGGACCGTATTCTATCTCTACTTTCGCTTCCAAGTGAAAATATTGAATGATGGACTTGATAAAAGAAGGAATTGAGAGCGGTTGTGGATTTAAATAAAGAGACACCGCTCCCTGTCGTAACGGTGTCTCTAACATTTCTTAACTTTGTATCATTATCATTTCATCATAGATTAAGTTTTGTCTAAGCTCAGTTGCTGTTTGCATGGATATTTGATCATCTTCAACCATTTGTTGAATGATATCACGTTCGAGTTGCATTGCAATCAACTGAAAATGACTCACCATCTCTTCAAAGCGATGTGCTTCTTTTTCACTTAATGTTCCGAATGGATTCAAATAACGATTATATCTTTGAATGACAAGCATCACTTCATGACGGTTTTCAGGTGTAGTTTGTTGTTTGAGCAATGAAATGGCTTCCTTTGAAGCTTCTTTTTGGGCTTTACGAAACTCCCGGATCAGGTCCGCATTTTTAACGAAGGAGTCCTCTAATTTCGCTTCCCATTTCTTATCCCATTTGACATTGATCTTTTTCTTGAAAAGAATCGCCTGCAAATTGATCCAAGCCCTTTTCAGCGAAGATTTTTGCATATAATTTATGGTTCTTGAAAGATACACTTTATAAAGTTCTAAGGCTGTTTCAGATATAGTTCCTTTTTCGACTAATCCAGAAACGACTTCCAATTCCTTTTTGGTCCCTTGCTCCACTAAATCGCGTATTGTCCGATTATCGGGTCTGTTCGTGATTCCCCGTTCCAAATCAATCAGTTGTTCATTCAAATCTTCTATCACTTGATTGATAGCTTTCTGATTATCCATGGTTGCTTCTTTGCTTAGCTGATCGATCGTTTTATTTAAAACAATTTCATAAGCCTCCTCAGAGGTTAGGCGTTCATCTTTGAATTCAATCGGTGTCTTTACCAGTAATGGCAAGAGAACCGTAGCCAATGTGACGCTTAACAATATAACGCAAGCTGCGATGAACAAGACTGTATTACGCATCGGGAATAAAGTGTCATCTGGCATAAAATATGGTATGGATAAAGCTGTAGCTAATGTAATGGTTCCATGAATGCCGCTAACGGATGTCAAAAATGCAAATCGTGGTCTTGAAACATTCTCCTCATCAGTGTCCTCGCTATCTTCTGGGTGGACCCTGGACATAATGAATTGCTCTAATGGATTCACTCTGTTTTTCGTAAAAGTATCATGCAGAATGTATACCCAAATAAAACGGATCACCAATAATAAAAGAACAATCAAAACACTAATCCCAAAAAGATTACCCCTACTTATGTTCGACTCAATTTCCTGATAAACACTCGGCAACATAAATCCTAATAAAGCAAATACAAGTCCATTCAAAACATAACCTAATACAGACCATGTATTAGATGATACAATTTGCAATTTAGTTGTGGAATTCTGAAGGCGATCCCGCTCGATGCCATGAATAACACCTGCGGCAACCACTGCCAAGATTCCGGAAACATGGAATTCTTCAGCTACCATATATATGACAAAAGGCGTAATTAGCTCAATAACAATAGACATGGAGATTTCTTCAAGTCCATGAACCCGTAAAAATAATCGTAATTTAACGATTAAGTAGCCCAATAGGATACCTATGAAAATACCGCCTATAGCTACAAATATAAAATTAAGCGAAGCATCTTTTATAGAAAATGCTCCAGTTAAGGCAGCTGCCAGGGCAACTTTAAAAGCCACGATTCCAGCAGCATCATTGAAAAGTGATTCACCTTCAAGGATGGGCATCATATTACCGGGCAATTTCAATCCTTTTGTAATCGATTGTACCGCTACAGCATCCGTAGGGGTAATTGTAGCTGCTAAAGCAAAGGCAACAGCCATCGGCATTTCAGGTATTAACCAGTGGATGAAAAAACCTCCTGCAAAAACAGTCACAAATACTAACCCAAAGGCCAATAACAGAATAGGCTTACGCAATTCAAGCATTTCTTTTCGGGACGTATTTTTTCCTTCTGTAAAGAGTAACGGAGCAATAACACAGATCATGAATAATTCTGAATGAAAATCCAACGATAATTGAAATGGCAATAATGAAAGCACTGCACCCATGGATATCTGATATATCGGTAGTGGAATACGGGGCCATATGGCATTTAATATTGTAGCGATTATTGTGGACACCAATAATCCGAGCAATGTGATTAAGAATGACATAGAATCTCCCTTATCGTTTTAGTCTGCTTGCCCATGAAACTTATTTAAAAAGAAAAAAAGAGGTATTTTAAAGCGAATATCCATCTTTAATAACCCCTATTTTATGGTCTTGTGTAGCTTGTTCAAAAAACAATATTTAGCCAGAGACAGTATTTTAATATGTAGCCTCGATTTTTGATATACCCCTTAGTTATTAATTACAAACAGGATATCACAAGAGTTTACGGTTTATTCAAAATCAACTAATAACATAGCTTTTCAATTCTGCTAAAGAAAATTAAGTTCATGCCGGGCACAGGATTTTCTGTATAAAATACCCTAAATGAAGAAACATAGAAAAATGGAGTTAGAGCGACCTGCAAAAAAATGGGGGTAACCAGCTTGATTCGTAATATAGGCAAATTATTAAGAAATAAGAAAGTAAAAAAATCCCTGATGCAAAATAATTACCTAGATTCCAAGCCTGCAGATGCACTTGATGCGAATTTCAGTCTAAATGTAGAAACACTTCGTTCTGTTTATGATAATTGCTCGGATGTCATGTTCCGTTCGTTCTTACTTTTCGGAAAGACGCGGGCGATGCTTATTTACATTGCGGGACTCTCGGACATCGAGGCAATAGAGCAATATGTGCTATCTCCACTCATGCAGGAGTCATCAAAAGAACCACAACAATTAAATGAATTTATTGAACATAAAATGCCCGTTCCTAAAGTGGTGAAAGTAAATATGTTGGCGGATTGCATTGAATCGATTTCCTCTGGAAACCCGATCCTTCTATATGAAGGGGATAGCGATGGATTTTCTTTAGGATTGTCCAAATGGGAAAAGCGGGCCATTGAAGAACCTGTGGCAGAGGGAGGAGTTAGGGGATCACGAGAGGGGTTTATTGAATCCCTAGAGGTAAATACATCCCAATTGCGACGTATTATTAAAAGTCCTGCCCTTAAAATACAATCGATGAAGATCGGAACTTATACCAGGACGAATGTTTCGATTGCTTATATTGATGGACTTGCGGATAAAACACTGATTGAAGAGATTACAACTCGGTTGGAACGAATTAAAATAGACGGAATTTTAGAAAGCGAGTACATCGAGGAAATGATCGAGGACAATCCGTATTCACCTTTCCCTCAAATCATGTCAACAGAACGTCCGGATGTAGCCTGTGCCAGCTTGCTGGAGGGACGAGCTGTCATTCTTGTTGAAGGAACCCCTTTTACATTAATTGCACCAATAACCTTCTTTTCTTTGATTCAATCACAAGAGGATTATGCTCAACGTTTTATGGCAGGCACTTTTATCCGTTGGTTACGATATTTTTTTATGGGATTATCCCTTTTGCTTCCATCACTTTATGTTGCTATTTTGACATTCCATCATGAGGCGGTCCCAACCGCACTCCTGTTAAGCGTAGCGGCATCCCGGGAATCGGTCCCTTTTCCTGCAATAGTAGAGGCATTGGCTATGGAAATTACGTTTGAAGCACTAAGAGAGGCAGGGGTTCGATTGCCGAAGCAGGTAGGTTCCGCTGTCAGCATTGTTGGAGCGCTAGTTATTGGTCAAGCTTCCGTACAAGCGGGATTGGTTTCAGCCCCAATGGTCATTGTGGTTGCAATTACGGGAATCGCTTCTTTTATGATGCCTCGCTATATTGCCGGAATTGCTTTCCGGATGCTGCGTTTCCCAATGATGCTGCTTGCCGGTACTTTAGGACTGCTTGGCATCATGATGGGAATCATCGCCATAGTCATTCACTTATGCAGTTTGCGGTCCTTTGGCGTTCCATACTTAGCGCCACTGGCGCCGTTAAAAGGTCAAGAGCTGAAAGATGTGCTGTGGAGAGCTCCTTGGTGGAAGATGGATACACGCCCGCATCTAACAGGGGATTCTAATGTATACCGTCAAGCCCCGGAACAGAGTCCAAATCCAAAAAGGGGGAGTGAAGCGGAGTGAATAATGGCTGGAGGCGAAAAAGCATATTAGAGAAAGGAAAGAGGCGTCATTTCATGAAACATGTCCTTCTTTTGCTCTTTATTTGTGGAACAACGACTTTTCTAAGCGGTTGTTGGGATCGAATAGAAATCACTGACTTGGCGATTGTCACAGCCGCCGCCATCGATAAGAAGGGTAATGATCAAATCGAACTATCCGTCCAAGTCTTTATTCCAAGTTCAATAAGCAGTGGAGGCGGTCAAGGAGGGAGCAGTCAGGGGGGGAGTGGGGCTACGACAATGGTGAGATTTGAAAAAGGCTCCAATATTTCAGATGCATTGTCTAAGCTGCAAAGCAAGCTTCCGCGAAAAGTATTTTGGGGACATTGTAAAGTTTTTGTATTCGGTGAAAAGTTAGCGAAGGAAGGAATTAAAGAGCAGCTGGATTTTTTGCTGCGCCATCCGCAGCCAAGAGAGAAAGCAAATGTGTATGTCAGCAAAGGGGAAGCAAAGCCTATCCTTGAATCTTTGCCACCCCTGGAAAACTATTCAGGGGAAGTGCTTAGAGAACTATCCGATTTACATATTGGCATGCTGGTCACACTGCAGGATTTGGATGAAATGTTAACGGGTAGGCCTCAAGCGGCAGCACTTCCATTCATTAAAATATCTCCTCCAGGTAAAGGGCAAACGAAATTACAGGGGATTCCTTACATTTTCGGAACGGCCGTGTTCAAAAAAGATAAAATGACTGGAACGATGACTGAAAAGGAAACTAGAGGGCTATTGTGGTTAAGGGATGAAGTGGAATCATATACCGTGACCATAAAACCCAAAGAGGAGAAAGGGGAGATATCTTTAAGTCCAGTGTCAGCCAAAGTCAAGATCATTCCGCAAATTATCAGTGGTAAATGGAAATTATTGGTAAAGATAAATACAGATGGAGCTGTCATACAAAATGGAACGAATTTAAACCTTTCAAATCCTAAGTCTCTAAAAGCTGCAGAACGAGTATATCAAAAAGATATAGAGAAACGCATCGAGATGGCTTTTCTGCATATTCAGCATAAGAAAGCGGACATTTTAGGGTTAGGTAAAGATTTCTATAGGAAATATCCTAAACAGTTTAATAAAATCGAAAACCACTGGGATGAGATATTCGCGGAAATGGAAGTGGAAATCGATGTTGCGGCCCATATTCGAAGACAGGGCTATATAAACAAACCGGCGGGTTTGTCTGAGAAAGAGGTGAAGGACAAGTGAGATGGGGGGCATTTTTGTTTACAGCTGCGATTGTAACGCTAATCATTTTGTATGAATGGCCGAAAATGAAACAAAATCCTAAAAAAGATAAAGTGGCATTTCTTACACTGCTCCTCACTGGCTTGGCTTTGTCCATGTTCAATCTCCCACAGATGTCAGGACCCACTGAATGGATTCAAACTCTTTTTAAGCCGTTTGGAGAGTTTATGGAAAAGTGAATCTAGCAGAAGGTTACGTGATTTCAATTTTTCATACTATCACAGAAAGGAGAAAGATGATGGAGAAAGGAAAAATTACATCTCTGCAGATGGCATTCATGATGTACCCGACGATTGTGGCAACGGCTATTCTCGGAGTTCCAAGCATCACCGCCAAATATGCCAAAACTGATTTATGGCTTTCCCCCATTTTTGCTGCGCTCATAGGGTATCTGACGGTGTATATCGCTTATAAACTTCACAAACTTTATCCAAAACAAACGGTTTTCCAATTCACTGAAAAGATCATTGGTCGGATTCCGGGTAAAATTCTCGGTTTTTCACTCTTATTTTTTTATATCCAGAACACGGGGCTACTCGTTAGAGGCTACGCAGAATTTCTTGTAGGCTCTTTTCTTGTACGTACCCCGATTGGTGTGATCATGGCATCGATGGTGCTTCTGTGTGCTTTCATTGTACGTGGGGGAATAGAAGTGTTGGGGAGAGCTGCTGAATTGTTTGTACCTGTTTTCATTTTTCCAATCTGTATCTTAATCCTCTTGCTGATTCCTGATCTTGAATTCAAGAATATATTTCCGGTATTGGCGGATGGTATAATCCCTCCAATCAAGGGTGCGATTGTACCGGGTGGATGGTTCAGCGAGTTTTTCCTGATCATTTTTCTTCTTCCTTTTTTGAAGGATATGAAAAAAGGGATGAAATCCGGGATGATGACTGTGTTTGCCGTGATGATGACGTTAAGTGTGGTGAATCTGACAGTTATTTTTATACTCGGGGCAACCACATCCACAAAACTTTACCCGGTGATGAGTGTATCTCGATACATCAGTTTGGCCGACTTTTTTGAACATGTAGAGTCCGCCGTCATGGCGGTATGGATCGTAGGGGCGTTTGTGAAAATTTCCGTTTTTTATTATGCATGTGCTTTAGGTACAGCGCAGTGGCTGAATCTCTCCAGCTATCGACCTATTGTATGGCCGGTTGGGATTTTTATTGTCATATTCAGTTTGTGGTCGTTGCCAAGCTCCATGGAAGTCATTCGTAATGATGTCAACGTCTTTCCGTTACAAGGAATTTTGATGCAAACGATTATTCCTCTGTTATTGTTGGCGATTGCTGTTGTAAGGAAAAGAAATCGTAAAGGAACCGAAACCAGTCGAATGGATTGAAACTCTTTTTTAAGCCGATTGAAGAGTTTATGAAAAAGTAAAACTATCAGTGGGCTTTGTGATTTCAAATTTACATACTATCACGGAAAGGAGGAAGATGATGGAGAAAGGAAAAATTTCATCTTTACAGATGGCATTCATGATGTATCCAACGATTGTGGCAACGGCTGTTCTCGGTGTTCCAAGCATCACAGCGAAATATGCTAAAACTGATTTATGGCTTTCCCCCATTTTGGCGTCTCTCATCGGGTATGCGACGGTTTATATCACTTATAAACTGCACAAACTTTATCCGAAACAAACGGTTATCCAATTCAGTGAACAGATCATTGGTCGGATTCCGGGGAAAATTCTCGGCTTTTTATTCTTGTTTTTTTATATCCCGATCACAGGGCAAATCCTAAGAAGTTACGGAGAATTCATTGTCGACTCTTTTTTGGTCAAAACCCCGATTAGCGTGATCATGGCAACGATGGTACTCCTTTGTGCCTTTATCGTACGCGGAGGGATAGAGGTGATGGGGAGAGCTGCCCAATTGTTGGTTCCCGTTTTTATCTTTCCAATCCTAATTTTAATCGTCCTCCTGGGCCCTGATCTTGAATTTAAGAATATATTCCCGATATTGGGGAATGGAATTATGCCTCCAATCAAGGGCTCGATTGTACCGGGTGGATGGTTCAGTGAATTTTTTCTGATGATTTTTTTCCTCCCTTTTTTAACCGATATGAAAAAAGGGATGAAATCCGGGATGATGTCTGTTTTTGCCGTGATGATTACGTTGATTGTGGTGAATCTTATGGTTCTTTTTATACTCGGGTCAACAACATCCACAAAGAATTATCCCGTGATGAATGTATCTCGGTACATCAGTTTGGCCGACTTTTTTGAACATTTGGAGTCCGCCATCATGGCCGTATGGATAGTAGGAGCGTTTGTCAAAATTTCCGTGTTTTATTATGCGGCTGCTTTAGGTACCGCGCAGTGGCTGAATCTCTCCGACTATCGTTCTGTTGTATGGCCTATAGGGATATTGATTGTAGAATTCAGCTTTTGGTCGTATCCTAGCTCTATGGCTGTCAGTCGATATGATGTCATCGCCTTCCCGTTTCATGGAATTTTGATGCAAACGATTATTCCTCTGTTATTGTTGGTGATTGCTGTTGTGAGGAAAAGAAAAAGACAGAGAAAGGGAAGCAATTCAAACTAACCTTTTCTGCCACTTGTTTTAAGAGACTTGAAAGAGTATGTGCATGAAAGCTGGTAGAAAGAGCTCTATTTTAATTTTGAAACAAAGGTGATTTGAGCGGGTGTTCGAGACACCTGAGTGGGGAGGGGCGCCCGTGGAAAGCAGGGCTCTACATTCCAAAACGTCAAATTTTTATAAGCCAAATAGTAGACAAACTCAATTACTAAGGAGTTTGTCCACAGTCTGCAACCATTCCGTTTTCGAATGGTTTTTTTGTTGAGAGAAAAAGTGAAAAACTAGAAATCATCAGTGTGCTTTGCTGCAAGTTATAAATAATTAACAATTTTTTTCAAACCGTTTTGAAGTTTGTCCCGTTATCTATAGTACAAAGGCTTTTTAGAAGGGAGAGAGAATAGACTTGAAAAAGGTCATTTTTATCGGGTGGATATCATTGATGCTAGTACTGTTAGGATTTTCACCGGAAATGGGTGCGAAACGGGGGCAAGCTGTCAACGACGTCGTAAAAGTATATGGACCAGGTGGACCTCTTGGACCAATCAAGGAAGTGGCGGAACAATTCACCAAAGAAACCGGGATAAAAGTTGAAGTAACAGCGGGACCCGAAGAAAAATGGATTGATCAAGCCAAACGGGATGCGGATATCATTTATGGAGGATCGGAGTATATGCTAACAGATTTTATGCATGATCATCCGGAGGTCCTTGAAGAAAAAAATCGTACAGAATTGTATACACGGTCAGCTGGCATCCTGGTTAGAAAAGGAAACCCAAAGAATATACAGTCCCTGGAGGATTTAACGAAGAAGGGCGTAAAGATTGTGGATGTTAATGGAGCTGGGCAACTGGGGCTATGGGAAGATTTGGCTGGAAGGAAAGGATTGATTCCTGGAATTAGCAGGAATATTGACATTTCAGTGAAGTCCAGTGCTGAAGCTATCAATCTATGGAAGGCAAATTCAAAATTGGACGCTTGGATCACATATGAATCCTGGCATTACCGTCTGGCGGATGTGACGGACCTGGTTCGGCTCCCTGAGGAAGACAAGCTCTATAGAGGAACCCCGATAAGCATAACGAGTAAGAGTGAAAACAAGAAAAAGGCAAAACAATTCATTGATTATCTTAAAACGGAAGAATCCCATCAAGTATTTCAAAAATGGGGATGGAAGTAAATTGACGAGGAGTGAGAGTATATGAAAAAGTGGATGGTATTTACAGTTTTTATGATGGTTCTAGCTTTGGCGGCATGTGGAAATGAAGCTAATGATTCATCCCAAAATGATCAAGTGGTTAGTGGTACTGCCGATGAAAAAGCAGAAACCCTAAAATTAATGGAAAGTGAAACAACAGGCGAATACTTGGCTGATTCGAAGGGAATGTCACTTTACTTTTTCAAGAATGATAAATCAGGAAAAAGCAATTGCATCGGTGATTGTCTGAAAAAATGGCCGCCGTTCATGGAAAGGGATTTTGCTGTTCCAAAAGGATTTGAGGAAAAAGACTTTGGAACCATTGAAAGGGAAGATACAGGGGAAGAGCAGGTAACGTACAAAGGTTTTCCGCTCTACTATTTTGTGAATGATAAGGCAGCGGGAGATGTCAATGGCGAAGGCGTGAAAAATGTTTGGTATATTGTAAATAACAAGACGGTTTTTCCAAAATAAGAAAAAGGGACGATCATTGATGGTCGTTCCTGTTACACGTTTTTTCCAAATTTACTGGTGAGGAGTTGCAGGTGCGATTGAAAGAAAAACTTGATAAGGAATTGATGGCATTAGTAATGAAAAAGCATCGTCCTGCTCTGGAAGAACTTTATGACAGGCATATTAAATTAATCTATGGTTTTATTTTTAAGTTCACAAATGGAAATCCTGATAAAACCAAAGAGATTGTGCAGTTGGTCTTTTTAAAGCTCTGGACCACAAAAAGCAGCTACAATTCCGAAAAGGGGCACTTTGTAAGCTGGCTTTTGACCGTTACACGAAATGTGTGTGTGGATTATGTCCGTAAAGACAGCGTTCATATTCGGAATAATAAACACATGGACATGAGTCGTCCAATTGACATAGAAGATCCGAATAATGATATAGAAAATGGGCTATTACACAGTGAAATTGCCAATGCAAAAAGTAAGTTAAGCAAGCCGCAAAAAAGACTGATTGATTTACTGTATTGGAAAGGGTACTCGTTAACCGAAATTGCCAAAATTGAAAATGAACCGGTTGGTACCATCAAGAGCAGACTTCACCAGTCGCTTAAATTATTGAAAAAGCATTTGGAAGTAGGTGGTTTGTAAATGAATACAGAGTGCGCTAACCTGCTTTCATTTTTATCGGGTGAACTGGGTGAAAAAGAAAAAAAAGCATTCGCGGAACACTTAACACAATGCTCTGAATGCACTAGGGAGTATGAACAAATGACGGAAGCCTGGAAGTCATTGAAATGGGATTTCGAAGAAAAAGAACCCTCTTCTTCCCTGAAATCAGAGGTTATGAATTTTGTCTTTGAGACGGATGATGAAGTTCCGGTGAGAAGGGAAAAGAATTGGAGGCGTTTTTTCTTTAAGCAGTTTACACCAGTAACTTCAGGTCTTTTGTTGGCAGCGCTAGTTTTTGCGTTTGTGCTGTTATATTCCAATATTCAACTGAAAAAAGAACTTGCGGCCATCAATCTGCCAATGGAGGTTAAAACGTCGCTATCTTTGCAGCCTTTCGATAAGACGGCTGTAAATATGAATACGGACGGTTCTGCATACATTTTGCAGCAAGGAGAAGAAAGACGGTTAATCGTGCAAATTCAGAATTTGCCTAGCCTTCAAGAGTCCGAGGTGTATCAGGTTTGGTTGCTGAAAGATGGAAAGCGGACTAATGCAGGAACTTTCAAGCCTGATGATGCAGGCACAGGATCATTGACATACAAACTGTCCATTAATGATAAATTCAATCAAATTGGCATCACAAGAGAACCAGACTCAAATAGTACAAAGCCGAGAGGAGAGAAAATAGTTGGCTCTTCATAAAAATAAGAGACTTGCCCGCAAAGGGAAGTCTCTTATTTTCTGTTGGTATTTAAAATGATAGCTGTGCGTCATAGAATAAACGCCATGGTCATGACAGAGTAAATATGATAACAGTTTGCCATTAGGAGTCATCCTCCATAAAGAACCATACAAAAAAGGATAGCCTTTGAAGCTGTCCTTTTTGTAGTTTTCCAAGCTTGCAGTATTTATTTAGCATGTATCTAATAAGTTATACGTAATTAAAGGAAATGTGTTAAGTTGGACTAAAATGATAATGGAGGCAGCGATGAAATACGAGATTATCTTATTTGATGTTGATGATACATTGCTAGACTTTGGAATATCGGAAAAAAATGCACTGCATGAAGCTTTCTTAGAGTTCGGTTTGCCTACAGGGGCGGAGGATTATGCGGGATGCTACCAAGAAATCAGTAAGGTATTATGGAGGGATTTGGAACAGGGGATTATTGATTTAGCAAATCTGGGAGTGGAAAGGTTCAAGCGGTTGTTCCTGAAGCATGGGCTTGATATCGATGCGGATGCGTTCGGCCGTGTGTACCTAAGACATTTGGGAAAGGAAATACATCTTCTGCCCGGGGCTTTGGAGGTTTGCGAGAAGCTTGGAGGATGCAGGCTGGCGATTATAACTAATGGCTTCACGACAGTGCAGACAGCAAGAATAGGGGGGTCACGCCTTTGCAATACGTTTGAGACTTTGATAGTTTCCCAAGAGGCTGGGTTTCAGAAGCCTGATAGAGGGATTTTTGATTATGCATTTACGAAGTTAAAGATTACAGATAAATCGAAAGCGTTGATAGTGGGCGACTCCTTGACATCAGATATACAGGGCGGCTTGAATTATGGAATGGATACATGCTGGTACAATCCCCATCAAAAGGATAATAATCTGGGAATCAGCCCCACCTATGAAATCCGGACGTTGACCGATCTTTTGGAGATTGTGGGAATTAAGGAAGTTTAGACAGGTATGTGCTTTCTAAAAAACAGAGGCCGGTTGTCCAAGTGAAAGGACGTGCAGCCTCTGTTATTAGATTTTAGAATCAGTTCAAATCCAGCTCTTGTGGATTGAGTGTTTGATCACTTTTGATCCTTCTGCTGAAATGCGGTGATAATATACAAAGCGCCAGGGAAATTGCGAGACCTGCCATCATGAATCCGCCAAATACCAGAGGGGATGGGCCATATGATTCCGCCATCGTGGTCCAGATCAGCGGACCGAAACCTGCAATGGCTGCCGCGACCTGATAACCGACAGATAGTCCTGTATAACGCACCTTGGCTGGAAAGAGCTCCGAGAATAACGTCCCTTGTGTAGAAAAAATGGCTCCCCAGATGACGCCGAGTACAACTGCCTGCATAAAGTAGAACCAGCCGGCTCCTTGCCCGATCATTGTGAAATATGGGATGGCCAAGATGAAAAGGAGAATCAGGCCCCCAAAATAGATGATTTTTCGGTCGATAAAATCGGAAATGTAACCAATGACAGGAATGGTTACTAGCATTGTAGCGCAGCCAATCGTTAAACCGGTCAAGGCTGACTCTTGGGAATAACCAAAATACAGTGTAGTAAAGACGAGAACATAGGACATGATGAATACATTGAAGAACCCATCCCCAATTTTTAGTCCGATCACTTGCAGCACACTTCTCCAATCGTGTTTCAACGTTTCAATAATGGGAACTTTCGCAAGATCGCCGCTATCTTTCTGCTGTTGGAATTCCGGCGTTTCTTCAATGCCACTCCTTACCCAGATTGCCAATGCAATCAGTACACCGCTTAAAAGGAATGGAATCCGCCAACCCCAAGATAAAAATTGGGCATCGGTTGTCAAGGAACTGATAAGGGTCAGGCTGAACGAACCGGCAACCAAACCGATGGGGACCCCTAGTTGGGGAATTGATCCATATAACCCACGGACACCCTTTGGAGCAGATTCCGTTGCCAATAGGATGGCTCCGCCCCATTCACCTCCCAAGGAAATCCCTTGAATTAACCTCAGCACCACCAAGATGGCGGGGGCTGCCAACCCAACCTGGGCATAAGTGGGCAGAACACCGATAAGCATTGAACTCCCTCCCATACCAATAAGGGTGAACATGAGTGCTGCCTTCCGTCCGATGCGATCACCCATATGACCGAATAGGATACTCCCGATTGGTCGGGCTGCGTAACCAGCCCCGAAAGTGACAAAGGCGAGAAGAAGTGAAATGGCAGGATCATGATTGGGGAAGAATAGAGTTGTAAAAACCAGGCCAGTAGCTGTCCCGTATAAATAGAAATCATACCACTCAATAACGGAACCGGCTAAACTTGCGAAAAGAACTCGACTTTTTTTCATGATAAATGCTCCTTTAATGCTAAGTTTTTCATCAAAATTGTTTTCAACAATAATAAAGCCGAAAAGAACAAAAATGATGGTTAATGAATATAAGTAAAAAACTGGATTATTTAGATTATTTTAGAGGGCTTATCCATACCGGTCAACATATTTCTGACTTTTCTGAAAAAAATGAAGCGAATAACTTAGCTCCAATCACCTGTAATGGAATATAATTAATTCTAAAGTAATGGAAATAAACGATTCGATATTCCCGGATAAAATGAAAAGTTTTAAATTCAAATCATTTAGTATTTTTTATGTATGGAAGAGTGGCAAAGTGGAAATCATGTGGATAAGGAAATAAAAAAGAGGAAAGGAGAAGTTAATAAATAATAATAATCTCCAAGTTATTTAGTATAATAGAAAAAAGGTTAAGGAGTTGGTTTCGTATGGAGAAGCAATTGCCAGGAACATCGCTTGAACCTGAAGAGATGGCTGAAATGGTTTTGAAAAAGGCCCTTAGTGATTACCGGAAAGCACAAATCGAAAAAGAAATCGATCACTCATTAAGAAATCGTGATAAGGAAGAGTTCCTGCGATTAACTGAAATATTGAAGGGCATTTCATGAAATTTTATACACTGTGAACAAGACAAGTAGTAATTGATTAAGAAAGTGCACCTAAAAGGCCAGCATAGTTTAAAAATATAAATATGTAGCTTTATATAACTGGAACATTCTAATTAAATAGCAATCTTTAGTATTATAATATTTTACATTGTAAGCGCTTTCTTGTATAATCAAATAAAGAAAACAATGGAGAGAAGTTATGGATTTCGGCAAATGGCAGAATTCACTGGTATTAGTGCCCTGAAAAGGTTTATGCACCGGGATAAAAACTAAAGGGGGAAAAGTTATGAAAAAGAATGGAGTGTCGTTAGTTGAATTTGTTCAGGAGGATCGTTTCGAACTCAGCTCCTACATTACTTCTTTATTTAATAAACTGAATGACTATGTTCCTAAAAGTCTTAAAGATAAAAGGTGAATGACAATAAAAAGTGGGTCAGGAAGATATGCCATAACTTCCTGATCCATTTTTTATTTTGTTTTTGGATTTGGAGTTTTAAGTAGTGCACTTAAGTCGAAGTCTCAATAATTGACAATGAGAATCGTTATCGAATAAAATGATTCATTATAAGTATATCGATTGGAGTTGTTCAGATTGTTCGTCCAGATGAGAAAAATGGTGGTAAAAGAAGGTAATGCAGAACAAGTAGTAAAACGGTTCAGTGGGGAAGGGATCATAGAAAAGCAGGAAGGGTTCATCGATTTAAGTGTGATGGTGAAAAAAGTGCGTCGCGGGGATGAAGAGGTCATCATTATGATCAATTGGGAGTCGGAGGCGCATTGGAAGCAGTGGGAAAAGAGTGAAGCCCATATCGCAGGCCATAAAGCGAACCTTGGGAAACCAAAGCCTGAATATATCGTCAGTTCGGAAGGATCATTATATGAAGTGAAAGCTATAAAAAAGGCCGTGAAATAACCGACTATAAGCTAGCCTGTTAAATTCGGTACAATAGAAAAGATATTCCTAAGTTACTGGGTGGAATATCCCATTTCTCAATCATCGTGTTAGCATAAGGATGCGGAATGGTTACCGTTTACATATAATGGCTTACCTTCACTAAAAATTCAGGCTCCCATTATGGGTGCCTCTTTTTTATTCAACTCAAAATAGGATATATGTAATTCCAATTCTGTTGATATAGTAAAATATCTTTTATTTTCATTAAAATGGAGACAATCATGGAAATGTGAAGAAAAGGGAGCAGGAAGTAACAGGTGCAACCGTACAAAGGGAATAATGAGCTACTGGATCAACCGGTACAACAGGAGAAGTGGGGGCAATCGGTTTACGCTTCCAAGTAACCAAAATTCAGGTCATTCACAGTGAATGGAACCAACACTGTGTTTACCGTTGTGACTGGTCGCTAACAGTTGGTGAGGGGCTTCACTGACGATCATCCGTTTGAATTAATGTGAGATGTAACTTTAATAATTTGGAAACGTGATATTTTGAATCCCATTCAACTTGAATGTGGATTTTTTTTGAGGGACTTTTTATTGGTATTATTGTCGATAATCTTCATAGTTTCACTTCGAATTGCTGTCATATAAGGCTTCAAAATGCGCCCTTAGCTTTAATTAGCTAAGGGCCATTCATGGTTTACAGGGATTTTAGTCAGATGCATTTACAAATACTCTTTGTATTTCTTTAATTTATAGATGACTGTTGGCTGGCTGATGCCTAAATGTTCTGCCATTTCGTATGTGGTTTTACATTGTTTCCATGCTTTTGCAATCAGTTGCATTTCAACCTTTTCCAGTGTCTTCTTTAAATCGAAATTCTCTTCACCTTCCTGTTCGATTGCCAGGAAGGTGGAATCTTCAGGCTGTTCTATTTGCCCTGTGATGGATTGGGGAAGGTGTTCGGGAAATATAATGGGCTCTTCGATGGTCAGGATTAGCCGTTCAATTAAGTTTTCTAATTCCCGTATATTTCCGGGCCAATGATAATGAGTCAAAATTTCATAAGTCGATGGATGGATTTTTTTGAATTTCTGGTATTTATCATTGGTTTTCTGTAAGTAATGCTGAATTAAGAGAGGGATATCTTCTTTACGTTCATGTAATGCCGGTATTTGGATGGGAATCACATTCAAACGATAAAATAAGTCCAATCTGAACTTACCTTGACTTACCATCTCCTTCAAATCTTGATTAGTTGCTGCAACCAGGCGGAAGTTAATATGGTTTTCTTTTTTTCCGCCGATGCGCTTTATCTTTTTTTCCTGTAATACTTTCAGTAATTTAGCTTGCATGGCAAGTGGGAGTTCCCCGATTTCATCTAAGAAAAGCGTCCCGCTGTCAGCCTGCTCAATCAGGCCTTGCCTCCCTTGTTTATTTGCCCCTGTAAATGATCCCGGCTCATAGCCGAATATTTCTGATTCAAACAAACTTTCAGGTATCGTGCTGCAATTCACTTCGATAAAAGGCTCTTTCTTTCGGTTGCTTTGGTCATGAACAGCACGGGCAAAAGTGCTTTTCCCTACACCGGAAGGTCCTAATAAGAGAATCGTGGCATCGGTTTTTGAAACATTATGGATCGTTTTTAAAATATGCTTCGTTTCATTACTTCTGGCAATCAAATAATGGTAATCCAGTTCCTTCTCTCTTAAATCCTCGACTTCCGTTTGATAGCCTTTTATTTTTCGTTGTAATTGCTCAAATTGATCCTGCAATTGCAAAATCTCGGTTTGATCCTGACCATAGCTGATTACCCTAACGAGAAGTCCTTCCTTATTAAAAATGGGATAGCCTGTCGACATGACAACATGACCCGTTTTCGTTTCTTGCATTATGCGCTTCGCTTTCTTTTCTTTTAAAACGATCGCATTGATGGAAGGCGTGAGAAGGCCTTCACTTTCTAATTGATAGACGGAGGTACCGATATAAGAGTCACTTTTCATACCATAAATCTCCCAAAGTTTTGGGTTGGAATATAAAATGATCCCATCTTGATCGGTAATGAGAATGTTATTATTCGATGTTTCAATAATCTTATTTAGTTCTTCCTCCAGCATATCATCGTACATAAGTTCCGCTCCTTTGGGTTTTGGGATGCTGTTTAATTAAAATATAAATCAAAAAGTCCAAATAATCAAAAAATAAATCAAAAAACAAGAAAATGATTAAGTTTTTAATCAGTTGAATGAAACAAAATGACGAAAAGCCCCATATACCACAGCAAAATAGTTGGCCTGAATCTTGCTTATGTAATAGATAGAAATAGAAATTCCATAGCCATTCTATTAGAAAAGATGAAAGTTTGTAGGGCAGCTGCAATTGCAGTGGTGTGAAAAAAATTATGGCAGAATTAGAATTTAGGAGGATGTTACATGATGAAGTATCAACCGAAAGACTCATTCAAATCACCCCGTTTTTGTGGAGTGCGTACGTTTATGCGGCTCCCGTTTGTTGAACGGGTAGATGAACATATGGATTTTGTCATTACGGGGATTCCTTTTGATTCCGGGCAATCATTTAGAACGGGTGCGAGATTCGGACCGGAGGCCATTCGCGATTTTTCAATCCTTTTACGTCCTTATAATCCAGAACAAGATATTAATATTTTTGACTATATATCAGGAATAGATTATGGGGATATCCCGATCATTCCGGGGTATATTTCTGAAACATATAAAAAAATCGAAGCAGAGCTTACCCCCGTCATTGAAAAAGGGATCATTCCCATTTCATTGGGAGGCGATCATTCCATTACACTAGGGGAGTTACGTGCGATCGTAAAAAAACATGGACCTGTTGCCCTGCTTCAATTCGATGCTCACTCTGATACTTGGGATAGTTATTTTGATCAAAAGTATAATCACGGAACCGTTTTTCGCCGTGCAATAGAAGAGGGGCTCATCGATGTATCGCGATCTCTTCAAATTGGTATGAGGGGCGGACTGTACGGACCGGAAGATCTTCAAGATGCCCGGGATTTAGGTTTGGGCGTTTATACGACAAACGATTATAAACGTCTCGGGGTTGAAAAGATGCTGGGGGTCATTCATGAGCGTGTTGCGAATGGTCCGGTGTTTTTATCTTTTGACATTGATTTTTTAGATCCGGTCTATGCTCCGGGAACGGGGACCCCTGAAGTGTCCGGTGCCAGCATTGATGATGCCTTGGCTTTGGTGAGAGGCTTGACGAATATAGATTTTGTTGGATTCGATCTTGTTGAGGTTTTACCATCATACGATCACGGACAAATCACGGCTGCCGCAGCCGCTAATATTGTCTATGAATTCATCACACTCATCGCCCTCGCAAAAAAAGGGAAACTGGAGAAAAAAGAGAGAGTCGGAGATTTGGAAACCCAGCTTAACAATTAGTTCCTTCATTTAACTGTAAAGAAGGAAGGAATCGCTGAAGTCCTTTCTTCCCTCTTTACAAAGCGAAAGAACAATACAAGCCCAAAAGGAGATGTGTAAATGCATATTTTGGATATATCGATCATGATTCTATATTTTTCTGTTTTAATCATTGTGGGAGTAATCGGATCCAAACGGGCAAAAACAGCAGATGATTTCATTGTGGCAGGACGTAATCTTGGTCATTTTATGTATTTATCCTGTTTAGCTGCTGTGATATTAGGGGGGGCTTCTACTCTAGGGACAGCAAAGTTAGGTTATCAGTTTGGGATATCCGGTATTTGGCTAGTGGTGATGATCGGGCTCGGCATAATCGCTATCGGGTTGTTTTTAACAAATAAGATATTTAATTTAAAAGTATTGACGATCAGTGAAATGCTTGAGAAGCGCTACAACTCTCAGACAAGATTGATCAGTGCACTTGTCTCTGTTATCTATACATTCATGCTGACTGTAACGCAAGTGATTGGGATGGGGACGATTTTACATGTTTTGGCTGGCTGGAATTTAACGGTTTCCATGATAGTCGGGGGTGGGATCGTATTATTTTATACAATATTAGGAGGTATGTGGTCAGTCACCATGACTGATGTCGTGCAATTCGTCATCATGACGATCGGCATTTTCTTTGTCATGCTTCCGATGAGCATCTCTAAGGCAGGAGGGTGGGGCTCGCTTAAAGAAAATCTCCCTGCCTCACATTTCGAATTAGGCAACATTGGCGGAGAAACAATTTTTCAATATTTCCTACTATTTACTCTAGGGGTAGTTGTTGGCCAAGATATTTGGCAGCGTCTTTTTACCGCACGAACCAAAGCTGTTTCTCGTGGCGGAACGGTTGGAGCGGGAATATATAGTGTTTTTTATGCGATTGCAATCAGTATCATTGGAATGTGCGCTTTTATTATCCTTCCTGATTTAGGCGATCCCCAAAATGCATTTACCAGTATAGCGATGGAAACTTTACCTGCTGGCCTATTGGGGGTTGTCATTGCAAGTGTGGTTTCGGCCCTAATGTCCACAGCTTCAGGAACTTTGCTCGCTTCGTCAACTTTAGTTGTTAATGACATCATTAAAAAATATATCGGTCCGGGAATGAATGAACGTCAATTTTTAAAAACATCCCGAATTACAACTTTAACGATTGGTGTATTGACCATAATCGTTTCGATATGGATTCAAGATATTTTAGTTGCATTGGATGTAGCTTACGCAATTTTATCCGGTGCTGTGTTCTTTCCGATCATCCTTGGCTTCTTTTGGAAAAGGGTCACGGCTACAGCGGCATTTTACTCGATTCTGGCCAGCATGATCGTTATTATTGTCGGATTGGTGATTAATGGACCTTCCTCCACTCAACCAATCCTGTACGGGCTCGCTACTAGTTTTGTCGTCATTACTACGATCACTCTCCTAAGTCCGAATAATGATCAAAGAAACAAAAGTGAAGTGAAGCAAGATATAAAGGGCAAAGCAGACATGGACACAATGGCTAATTGATGGTCCGGCAAAAAAACGGAAAAATTGAGGAGGAAAGTAAAAATGACAAAGACAATTTCCCTGCAACCCGCAACATTCAATACATTGGAAGAAGAGCGCATTCACAGGAAGGAACGGTTGGCAGCTTCTTTCCGTCTTTTTTCAAAGTTTGGTTTCGATGAAGGGATAGCCGGCCATATTACGGTCCGTGATCCTAAATATACAGACCATTTCTGGGTTAATCCGTTTGGGATGCATTTTAGTCAAATTTCCGTTTCGGATCTAATATTGGTCAATCATAAAGGTGATATTGTAGAGGGTGAACATTCTGTGAATGGTGCTGCCTTTGCCATTCATTCTGAAATTCATAAAGCGCGACCGGATGCCATTGCAGCGGCACATGCTCATTCAGTCTATGGAAAGACATGGTCTTCCTTAGGGAGATTGTTAGATCCGATTACGCAAGATGCCTGCCAATTTTACAGAGATCATGCATTATTTGATGATTTTACGGGTGTGGTTTACGCATCCGAAGAAGGGAAACGCATTGCTAAGGCTTTAGGTCAATGCAAAGCTGTCATCCTCCGTAACCATGGATTGTTAACTGTAGGCCAGTCTGTAGATTCAGCTGCGTGGTGGTTCATAACGATGGAACGTTCATGTCAAGCACAGATAATGGCTGAGTCTGTAGGTAAGCCTATTTTTATAGAAGAAGAGTATGCAAAGTTAACGGCAGAACAAACGGGAACGGAATATGAGGGATGGCTGAGTTTTCAGCCTCTTTGGGACAGAATCAGAAAAGAGCAGCCAGATTTCTTGAGGTGACCATAAAGCAGGCATGGTCTAATCTGCAACGGATTGTTTTCCCATAAAAGAGGGAAAAGGGTATCGTAGGTTCTTGAGGAGGTTTTATAATGTCCGATTCTAAGAAAACAGCACCTTCACTCTATATCAGGGTCGATATACCGGAAAAATACATCAATCAGTTTAAGGAGATTTGTTCAGAAGTTGTTGTCGAGCCATGGGAGTTCGGTGAACCTGAACCACAACCAACAGATGATCTATCGAAGTTTGATGTCATTTATACGCTGGGGCTTCATGATAATCTTAACATTATAAAAAAAGCTCCAAATATTAAATGGGTCCATTCAGACACTGCTGGAGTGGAGGCCATGCTGAATGAAGATATACAAAACAGCGATGTCATCATCACCAATGTCAAAGGCTGCACATCTGTCCCAATAGCGGAGCATACAATTGCGATGCTGTCTTCATTAGCAAGAGGTGTACCGACAATGATCAGAAATCAAATAAACAAAACTTGGGTTGAAATTCCTGTGAAAGATCTCGAGAATGCGACAGTGGGGATAATTGGGTATGGGGATATTGGCTATGAGATAGCAAAGAGATGTAAAGCACTTGGTATGACCGTTATTGGGTGCCGCCGGAATCCCTCCAAGAGGAACACGGAATATGAACCTGCTGATTTGATAATGGGAATGGATCAAGTGGATGAGGTCCTTTCCAGTTCCGACTTTGTCGTCTTGGCCCTTCCGTTTACAAAAGATACATCATACTTTTTTAATAAAGAACGCTTAAATAAAATGAAAAAGGGCAGCTATGTAATTAATGTCGGCCGAGGTAATACGATTGTTGATGAAGATTTAATTAATTCCTTGAGCAATGGGCACATAGCAGGAGCGGCTCTAGATGTGTTTGAAGTAGAACCTTTACCTAAGGACCATCCTTTCTGGCAGCTGGAAAATGTCATGGTTTCCCCACATAATGCTTACAACTCTTCCAAACACCTAGATCGTGTTATGGAATTATTCCTGAAAAATTTAAAGCTTTATTCTGACGGTAAACCCTTAATGAACGTTGTAGAAAAAAAACTTGGTTATTAACAGTAATCGGTCTTTTGAAAAGAAATTCGAATGGAGTACAAGGGCAGACCCTATTGGGTTTGCTTATTTTTTGTTTAAAAGCCACTGCTTCATCTTTTTTTTGTATAGGACAATCTCTGATCAGGAAAAGCTGGATATAAGGAGGCGATGTATGAATGGGTACTTTCGAAGTTATTTCCCTGATGCTAAGCTTTGGCATGTTTGTAATTGCTATTCTTGATTTCAAAAATCATGACAAGAATCCTTGAAGATATTGAGGCAGGACGATGTGTTTGATTAATAATGGAAGCGTTTTAAAAAATGCCGGGTTGTTTAAGAAGGTATTGATTTTCACGATTTTTTAAACTTGCAGAGAACACCATTAGGAGGTGTTCTTTTTTGTTTCCAATGAGTTTCAATCGCATATTCAATGCATACATAAGTATCATCTTTGACAAAACAATGATATACAAGTATAGTCTCTAATAGACCGGTTGATATAATTCAAGGAGTGATCCAGCTATGGCAGAGAAACGAAACTCTAAAGACATTCTTATTGAAGCTGCTTCCCGACTTTTTCGAATACGTGGATATTATGGTGTAGGGCTTAAAGACATTATTGAGGAAAGTGGAATCCCAAAAGGTTCTCTGTATCATTATTTTCCGAAAGGCAAAGAAGAATTGGCGATAGAGGCGATAATTCATACTAAAGAATTCGTGATAGATGAAATTCAACGAGGCTTTGATGAAATCGATGACCCCATCAAAGCCATTCAGGCTCATATTTTTCAATTATCCGAGGTATTTGGGGATAGTGAAAATCTATTAGGACTGCCAATCGGAACGATTGCAGCGGAAACATATACGACGAGTGAGCAGATAAGAACGGCCTGCCAAGAAGCGATAGAAGATTGGCAATCCATATATGTGAAGAAATTACTCGAGGCGGAATTCAGTGAGAAACGGGCAAAAGAATTGAGTATCGTAATTAATGCTTTGATTGAAGGCGGTATCCTTTTATCCTTAACGGCGAAAAGCGGGGAACCTCTCCAAGCCATTGCCGAACAGATACCATTATTGCTGATAAATAAATAAGTCATACGAAAAAATTATCTTAAGCTTAGGTCGAACAGTTAGTAATTGGAGGAAATATTTTATGTCTACAGATGCAACACAGCAACAAAAACCAGTCATTAGAACGACTCCCATTTTAATTGCATTTTTAATTGCAGGGTTCATTGGGTTATTCAGTGAGACGGCATTAAACATGGCTCTGGGTGATCTAATACAAGAGTTCAATGTCAGTCCTTCCACCGTGCAATGGCTGACAACGGGTTACCTATTAACATTGGGGATATTGGTTCCCGTTTCGGGACTCTTGATTCAGTGGTTCAATACTCGTCAATTATTCATTGCCTCAATGGTATTCTCCATCATTGGGACGCTAATTGCAGCAATTGCACCTGGGTTCGGCATCTTGATGCTAGCCCGTGTCATCCAGGCAATCGGAACGGGTCTTTTATTGCCTCTCATGTTCAATACCATTTTATTGATTTTCCCTATCCATAAAAGGGGAGCGACGATGGGATTGATGGGGCTGGTGATCATGTTTGCCCCAGCAATCGGGCCGACAGTTTCAGGTTTGATTATTGAAAACCTGAAGTGGAATTACATTTTCTGGGTGTCTTTGCCGTTCTTTGTGATCGCTTTACTATTCGGTCTCAAGTATATGCAAAACGTTTCAATAATCACCAAACCTAAAATTGACGTACCATCCATTATTTTATCAACCATTGGTTTTGGCGGAATTGTTTATGGCTTTAGTATTGTCGGAGAACAAGGATGGAGCAATGCGATAGTTCTTTCCTCTATCATTGTCGGACTTATAGCGCTCTTCCTGTTTGCTGTAAGACAATTCAACATGGATAAACCGATGATTGACTTGCGCGTTTTTAAATACCCGATGTTCACATTTGGTTTAATAACCGTCTTCATCACCTTCATGATCATCATGTCATCAATGATTCTCTTACCGCTATACCTGCAAACCGGACTTGCATTAGCTGCATTTTCTGCTGGGCTGGTACTATTACCGGGTGGAGTGCTTAATGGTATCATGTCTCCGGTTACGGGGCGCATTTTTGATAAGTTCGGGCCAAGAGGGTTAGTGATCCCTGGCTTCATTATCATGATTGTCATGTTATGGACCTTGACGAATGTAACGACTGAAACGACGATCATTATGGTAGTCGTCATGCATTCCCTCCTTATGATTGGTGTTTCGATGGTCATGATGCCGGCCCAGACAAATGGGCTGAATCAACTGCCGAAAAATCTTTATCCGGATGGAACTGCTCTAATGAATACATTGCAACAAGTATCAGGGGCTATCGGTACAACCGTTGCCATTACAATCATGTCAGCATCCCAAAAAAATTATATGGCAAATGCAGAAGATCCGTTCGATCCATCTGCCATTAGCGGTTCATTGACTGCAGGCGTTCAAGATGCCTTTATTTTCGGTCTTGTCCTTGCAATCATTGGTTTGATCGTGTCTTTTTTTATCAGAAGAGCACGAGACTAATAAGATATTAATGAAGAAAAATAAATTAGCCAGCAGGGAAAGTAATTTTCTCTGTCTGGCTTTTTCATTGGTCTTTATTACCATATTTTATCAAAAGCGCTAAAATCAGAGTGAATTATTTGAAAATTAACCACTTATCGGATAATCTTACACAATGAAAGTTACTAAAATTTAGCTCAGGTAAAGCGGTTAACGGGAGGAACTTATATGAAAACAATAAAAACCAAAATGTTTGAACCTGTAACAATAGGTGCATGGAACTTAAAAACAAGAACGGCTATGGCTCCTATGACACGTTCGTTTGCCGATAACGAAACTGGTGTTGTGAATGACCTGACCGTAGAATATTACCGAAAACGGGCTCAAGATGGAATCGGACTTATCATTACTGAAGGTGTAGTGATTTCACCAAGAGCAAAGGGCAATCCTGGAGTTCCCGGTATATATACTCAAGAGCAAATCAACGGCTGGAAAAAAGTAACGGAAGCAGTACACGCTGAAGGCGGAACGATTATTGCGCAAATCTGGCATGTGGGCCGTGCAAGTCACCATGAAATTGCAGGAGGACTTCCTCCGCAGGCTCCGTCACCTATCGCTGCAGAAGGTAAGGTTTCACGATTCGGCAAACCTTTTGACACTCCTGAAGAAATGACAGAGACGGATATTGCAGAAGTTGTGAACCAATATAAACAAGCTGCAAAGAATGCAATGGTTGCTGGTTTTGACGGCGTTGAAATTCATGGTGCACATGGCTACTTAATAGACCAGTTCAATTCTGACACCTCCAATGAAAGGACCGATCGGTACGGTGGTGATTTAAAACAGCGTCTGACATTTATGAAGGAAGTGCTAAAAGCAGTTATTGATGCGGTTGGAGTGGAACGTACCCTTATTCGTTTCTCGGCTTTGAAAATTGACCAGCCGTCTTACATGTGGGAAGACCCTGAAAAAGCGATCCAAACATTTATTGAAGCGTTCAATGAAACAGGAGTCAAAATGATTCACCCATCCACGATGGAATTTACCAAACCGATTGCAAGAGGATTGACCATGCATGAATTGGTACGCAGCCACTGGGATGGAATCATAGTCGGTGTGGGCGGGCTTGATCCTGAAACAGCAGAAGCAGCACTGGAAAAAGGCATCATTGACGTTGCGGCGATTGGCCGTCCGCTTATAGCCAACCCGGATTATCTGGCACGAATTAAGAAAGATGAAAAACTTGTTGATTACGAGGTAAAGAAACATTTAGGGCATCTGATTTAATAGAGATAAAATGTAAGGCTGGCTTGTTCTTTGACAGGACACCGCAGCAACCATACTTCATTTTCTAAAACTGATGCGATTCTTCTTCAAGAAGGGTCGCCTTTTCTTATGAACATAAAAGGGGAGAGTGGATGGTATATCAATGGAACGTATCATGGTTATCGGAGTGTCCGCGGGTGTCGGAAAATCTACTTTTGCAACAAGGCTTGGAGATCATTTGAATATCGAAGTATATCATTTGGATACATTCTACTGGAGGCCTGGCTGGGTGGAGGCTCCTTTAGAGGCTTTTATTTCTGCCCAGAAGAAGGTATTGAGTCATGACAAGTGGATAATGGAGGGCAACTATAGTAATTCTTTTAATTTACGTTCGGAGCTTGCCGATACGATTATTTATTTAGAACTTCCTCTCCGTGTTTGCCTTTACCGGGTTATAAAACGTTGGTTGTCTAATATAGGTAAAACAAGGCCGGATATGGGCAAAGGCTGCAATGAAAAATTAGACTGGCAGTTTATTAAATTTATCATGACCACCTACTTTCCTCGCAAGAAAGAAATGAAAGCCAGATTTGCGGATCTTCAAAAGAGTGACCCTGAAAAGGTAATAGTTATTTTAAAAAGAAAGCAAGAAATTGAAGGATATCTGTTGAATGTGATGGGATAAGCTTTTTTACCATAAATTTTTATGACACTTAGAGGTTTCCGGGAGTTAATATAAAGCCAAAATGGAAAAGGGACCTTCCAATCGAAGATCCCTGAGACTGTAGACAAATTCGAAGAAATCGAGTTTACCACAGTTTTTTTATGGCTTGTACAATTTGGACGTAGATTTCCGATCCAGGCACTCGCTTTCCGCGGGCGGTCCGCGAGCCTCCTCGGCTTGCGCCTGCGGGGTCTCCCTAGACGCACTTTTCCCGCAGGAGTCTCGCACCTTTCTCTCCAATCAACTTTGTTCTAACATATAGATAAAACCCATACTTGAGGAGTTGAAGGTGTTGGTTTGGGAACATCTTTTGATGAAAGATATGTTTTCCGAACCCCTTTTTATACATAATAAGTTTCCATGAACTAAATTACCATATATCTACGGACAATTGAAGATTACTGCAACTCACCAATCTAGTCTATCTTTTAACTAAAGGCTTTACATCTTGCGGAATAGGGGAGACATAGCTTTTCCCTTTTAATCGTTCTTTTAGCTCCGTTTTTGCCTTTTCAATTAATTCCGGATTTTGAAGTACTTCCACTGCAGTTGCCGCAATAACCTTGCCAGCATGAAGCATTCCATTATGGGCAATGGATGTTGATCCCAGTGTAACCCACTGCCAGCTATGCAAAGGTGACCCAAGAACAAAACAAGCTGTTGTGCATTGGGCAGTAGGAACGATCCAACTAACATCTCCCACATCCGAGGAACCTGTTAATGGCGCTTGGAAGCCCTCAATGGGTTCTAACCAATTTGCCAATGCATCATCTTGATTATCTTTAAAAGGATTGATTGTACTGTTCCTTTCTTGTTCGGTTAAGGTAGCGCGGACTTCTTTGGCAAGCTGTTTTTCCTTATCATCGTGTTGTGGAATACCTAATTCTTGAAAATTCTTGTACATGACGGATTCTAGCACATTGTTTTGGATAACATTGGAACAGGCTTTATCGAAAACGATTTCTAATTCAGTTCCTGTCATAAGGGCAGCTCCTTTAGCAATATTACAAACTCTCAAGTAAATATCTTGAACTTGTGAAACTTCCGGAGCTCGTAATAAATAAAGAACTTCTGCATCTTGTTGGACAACATTAGGCGATAATCCACCTGAATTCGTTATTGCATAATGGACTCTTGCTTCTTGAATAATATGCTCTCTTAAATAGTTCACGCCAACATTCATAAGTTCTACGGCATCTAAAGCACTCCGTCCCAAATGTGGTGATGCTGCTGCATGAGAGCTTTTGCCTTTAAACTTATAATACACTTGGAAATTGGAAAGCGAATCCATCGACATAACGCCGTTAACATCTAGTGGGTGCCAACAAAATGCAAAATCAACGTCATCGAACAAACCTTCTCTGACCATGAAGGTTTTACCTGATCCGCCTTCTTCTCCTGGACATCCATAATAACGAACTGTCCCATTTATATGATTCTCTTCCATATAATCCTTCACTGCAACAGCTGCAGCTAAAGATCCCGTACCAAGTAAATTGTGACCACATCCATGGCCATTTTCACCTTGTACTATTGGCTCTTGTTTAGCTGTAGCTTTTTTTTGACTCATACCTGACAGCGCATCAAATTCTCCCATGATTGCCACAATAGGTTTACCGGTTCCAAAGCTACCGATAAATGCCGTTTCTATGTTTCCAACACCTTTTTCAACAGAAAATCCTTCGTTTTCTAACGTGCTGCATAGCAATTCAGCAGATTGATATTCTTCAAAGCGTGTTTCCGCAAAATTCCATATACAGTCACTGACTTCAATGAATTTTTCTTTTTTTTGTTCAATGATTTCCGATAATCTATTTACATGTGTCATTTTACACTCTTTCCTTCCTATATATATTCTGAAGAATTATTTTAATAGGCGTCTTGCAATTAAATTCAAAAGTTCTGCACTCCTTGGTAAAACTTCTTCTTGAATATCGAATTTAGGGTGGTGATGTGGTGCAGGAATATCAGTCCCAATAATCATATATGTCCCTTTCCCGCCATTATCCTGTACTCTTCGAATCATAAAACTTGCATCTTCGCTACCAGCAGAACCGGATTCCCTGCATGCTTTGATTGTTGAAAAACCATCTACATTCCTGGCTTCTTCCATGGCCAGTTCGACAAGTTCTTGATCACAACGAATCGTAATTGCTTGACCTATGATTTCAATTTCATGTTCAAGCTCATGCATACCTGCACTATGAGCCACGATATTTCGAACACGTTGCTCCACTTCAGCATTTGTTTCTTCAGATACAGACCGGGTCTCAATGACCATTTTTGCATACGCAGGAATAATGTTAGCGGCTGTTCCTCCGTTAAGAATACCTACATTTATGCGGGTAGAACCTGAACTGAATCTTGGAATAGCATGTATATTTAATAATGCGGTGGCTGCTCCTAACAATGCATTTTTCCCTTTTTCCGGAGAAGCACCTGCGTGAGAAGATACCCCATGAAAATGGGCAGCCATTTTCGTACTTGCTAAAAAGCCGGAAGAACCACCATGAAATTCTCCTAGGGGGACATCTGTGCCAAGGTGCAGACAATATAAATAATCCACATCATCCAAAATCCCTTTTTGTACAACTGAATAGGCACCGCGTACTCCCTCTTCAGCAGGTTGAAAAATAAGCTTTACCGTTCCTGCAAAATTCCCATCCGCTAATTTTTCAGCAAGTCCTAAGCCAATTGCTGTATGGCCATCGTGTGCACAGGCATGCATATTCCCTTCATATTTGGAACGAAAACCGTTCATTTGCGGGAAGTGGTCAGAATCAGTACTTTCCGTAACAGGCAATGCATCCATATCAAAGCGGAAAGCTACGGTTGGGCCATCAGTTTTTCCTTTTAATAAACCAATGACGGCAGTATATCCACCCTTCATTTCTTGGAGGATTTTAGGGTTGGCGCCATCTTGTAATGCTCTATTAAATGTTTCCTCTAATACTTCTATAGGGGGGACTCCGCGGCGAGAATCACCATCTAAAGCATCTTTTCCAAATATCACGTTATATTTCAGAGAAGTTAGTGCTTCTACTACCTTTGAAGCAGTTCGAAATTCCGTAAAGCCAACTTCTGGATGTTGATGAAGATCACGTCTTAAAGAAATAATATCCAATTCGTTTCACTCCTAATTTATTAGATGATAATTCATATAATACGATTTGGTGTCCAGACCAAGCAGCCCAGCCCCTCAAGTCGGATAAGGGGCATGCGGGGCGCTTGAGACTTTTTCAAATTACGGTAATTTCGGATATACTCCGGGACCAATTGGGAGGCCAAGGAAATACCAAACGACTACCAATAGCGTCCAAATGATGAAGATGATAATCGGATAAGGCAAAATAAGAGAATAATAAGTTCCTAGTTTTGCATCTTTTCGATACTCTTGTAAGAAACTTAAGAATAGTGGGACAAATGGAGATACAGGTGCCAATGGCAGTACAGATGAATCTGCTACCCTGAACAACATTTGGGCGAAGGCAGGATGATAGCCTAATACCATGAACATTGGGACAAAAACGGGTGCCAATATAGACCATATTGCAGATCCGCTAGCAATGAACATGGAAAGAAGTCCAGATAAGAACATTAGCCCAATTAGGACAGGTGCACCTTCTATGTTTAGCTGTTCCAAGAGATCTGTGATGGATAAAGCCAAAAATTTACCCATATTACTCCAGTTAAAGCAAGCGACAAACTGGGAAAGCGGGAAAACCATAATAATAAATCCGGCCATTCCTTTAATTGGGTCCACCAATAATTCCGGAATGTCATTTTGTTTCTTGATTGCTCCCACCTTAACTCCATAAGTAATGGAAACTGTAAAAAAGAAGAGTAAGATGATTGCGACAATTCCAGACATGAATGGAGAGGGGAGAATGGCTCCAGTTTCTGGATTTCGTAATAGGGCTCCTTCTGGAACGACTAGAACGACCATAACAGCTATAAAAATCAATGCTGAAATACCTGTAGCCAGGAGTGCTTTGTTTTGTTGCTTCGTTAATTGCTCCAATTTTTTATGCTGACCGCTACCTTCATACTTTCCTAAGCGCGGCTCGACAAATTTATCTGTAATCAAGGATATAACTACCGTGAGTACGAGAACGGAAGTCGCCATGAAGAACCAGTTATCAGTAACATTAACGGTCAAATTTGCATTCATGCCTTTCGCTACTTCCGAACTAATTCCTGAAAGCAAGACATCTGTTGTGACGATTAATAAGTTGGCAGTGAAACCTGAACCAACCCCAGCGATGGCAGCAAGCAACCCGGCAACAGGGTGACGTCCTACAGCAAGGAAAATTAAAGCACCAAGTGGAGGCATAATAACAAGCGCAGCATCAGAAGAAACATGACTAAAAAAGGCAACAAATACAACTAAATAACTAGCGTATTTCCCTGAGACTTTTAACGACATTTTCCGAATCAAAACCTCTAACAATCCAACTTTTTCCGCTAATCCTACTCCTAGCATAAGAGCTAAAATAGATCCCAGTGGTAAAAAGCCGGAAAAGTTTTTAATCATATTCGGCAAAATCCATTGGATGCCTTCACGGCTTAAGAGGTTTTGAACTTCCACTTTCTCTCCACTTATGGGGTCCGATGCCGAAACATGGAAGACTGATAAGAGAGAGGTTACAACAAATAAAAAGGCAATCATATAAATAAATAAGATAAAGGGGTGGGGGATCTTGTTTCCTATTCGCTCTACTCGATTGAAAAAACCACCCGTTTTATGATTTTGAAGATTAGTTGTATCTTTCATTACTTTTTGTTCCATTACATTCTCCTCCTAAACCTTCTTCCATTTGTAGTTTGTGCGTTTTGCACCATTCCATTTATAAACTTTTTCTCTAAACATAAACTCAAATTACCGTCTTTCATCCTTTGTGAACTTCATTAATTCCTTCCAATATTGATTTTTATTTAACGAATATTTAACGCTATTTTCGTTAAATGTATTATATAATTAAGAATAATCTATTTCAATAAAATTTTCAGAAAAAAGGGAAAATATTTTCTGGTAATTATTGTTAAATAAACATTGGGATTCGAAACCTTTAAATCAATAAGTCCTGTCACTCTTGTACTCACGATAGATAAGAAACCATATTAAGTAGCACCGTTTATTTATATCAAACGGTGCTTTACATGCTTTTATATTTTGAGCTCATTTTTTATTCCCTGTTAGGGTTGGTTATTTTGATATAATAAAACTAATAGTATGATGTAGGGGTGAAATAAACTTGTATAAAATTGGTGTTGTAGGTCCACTTTCATCTATAAAGAAAATTCGGGATGTTACTAATGAATTTGAACATGAAATAGATTTTATTGATTTTCCATATGAAGATGCACGTGAGGTAACGGACATTATAAAAAATCACCAAAGTACAGTAAATGGTTGGTTTTTCTCTGGACCAGTTCCTTATAGAATAGCAAAAGGAATGTTGGATTCAGAGGCCAATTTTACATATTGTCCTCCTGTAGGATCTAGTTTATATAGATGTTTATTACAAATGTCTGCAGATCAAAAACATTTTTTCGATAAGTTATCCATCGATATGATTCGATTGGAAGACTTTTTTTTGCATGAGTCGCTGCAAGAGCTAGGGATTTCCACCGAACATATTTATGTAAAAACATTTGATGAACAATATGATTATCAAGAAATTGTTCAATTTCATCTTCAGTTGTGGAGGGAAGGGGAGATACATGCTGTCCTAACCGTTTTACAATCTGTATATGAGGCATTGAAGAAAGAAAATGTTGCTGTCTACAAAATAAATATGACAAAGATGGAAATTCGGCAAGCGGTCAAGATTTTGATTGAAAAAGCAAAAAGCACCTATTTTAAAGATAGTCAGATAGGTGTAGAGATCATTGAAATTGATCAGTTTGATCAATTTGTGGACGAGGTTAATATTCGTTATCATCTGCAGCATGTGGAGCTTAAGATTAAACAAACATTACTTACATTTTGCGAAAAATTAGATGGCTCCCTCATTGAAAATGGAAACGGCCGCTATCAAATATTTAGTTCACGAAAGGCAATTGAACGGGAAATTGGCAGCTTGCAAAGTACTGTTCAACAACTGGCCCTTGAAATGGATGTCCCGGTTGCAGTTGGTATTGGTTTTGGTGAAACGGCTGCATCGGCAGAAATCAATGCCCGCAAGGCGATCCGTCATTCGAAGAAGCAAGACAGTTCCGGAATTGTCGTTATCCAAGAAGATGGTGTAATGATTGAATCCGTAGGTCAAGAAGAACAATTGGCCTATACCTTCCGTTCTAATGATAAAGAACTGCTAGATAAATTGAATCAGGCAAACATTAGTGTAAAAACGTATAAAAAGATAGAAGCATTGGTTGATCGTATGGGCTGGGACGGCTTCACTTCCTCAGACTTAGCTTCTCATTTATCCATGACCGTTCGAAATGCCCAGAGAATTATGAGTAGTTTGAGTGAAAGTGGTTTAGTGGAGTACAAAGGAGAAGAACTTCAATCACCTCGGGGAAGACCTCGTAAAATTTATATGTTAAAGAAGTAACACCTCGACGTTCTTGGTACGCAAAAAAAATATGGTAATGACTAGAATCGGTTGAAATGAACTGGTTAAGACCTTGTAAGCAATCGTGCTATTATATTTATAACAGAAAACATAATCTAAGGAGTATTGAAAAATTCATTTATGTACATAAAAAAGATGGGTACCAATCCGGAGGTAATTGAAAATTCTAAGCGGGATTCATTATCGATTCCTGTCCACGAATTATTTTTTTGTCGTTCTGCCAACTCTTTAGAGAAAAATTAGAAGGAGTATGGGAGTGAATGAGAAAAGACCTAGCTAAACATGGCGGGCTATTTTTTATCGGGTATTTATCTTGCTTTTTAGAGAGGAGTTAAATTTGGATAAACGCGTGTATTTATTGGCGATTGTCTCGTTTGTTGTCGGGATGGTTGAATTAATCATTGGCGGTTTACTAGATATTGTCGCGAATGATTTAGATGTGAGTCTTGGGCAAGCGGGTTTCCTTATGACTGTTTTTTCCCTTGCATTCGCGTTAGCAGCGCCCATATTGTTATCAGTAACACAAAGAGTGGAACGAAAACGGCTAACTTTAATTACTTTGGTTATTTTTTTATTAGGAAATGTCATTGCGATTTTAAGCCCCTATTATAGTATTTTACTTTTTGGGCGTATCATTGCAGCTTCTAGTGGTTCATTGCTTATTGCTTTATGTTTAACGATGGTGCCAAATATTGTAACTGAACAATACCGTGCAAGGGCGATCGGAATTGTTTTTATGGGAGTCAGTGCCTCTCTTGTACTAGGGGTACCAATTGGATTGATGCTTGGAAATGCTTTTGGCTGGCGGGCCCCCTTTATCATGATCTCCATCCTAACTTTAGTTTCGATGGCGGGGGTGTTTTTCTTTCTGGAAAGGATGGCACCAAAACCCTCTATTCCAATTAGAAGACAATTACGTACATTGAAAAATCGAAAAATTCTATTTGCCCAGGCAACTTCCTTTGTCATGTTGACAGGTCATTTAACACTATATGGATACCTAACTCCATTTTTAAAAATGAAACTAGGCCTTGATGGAACATGGGTTAGTATTGTCTATTTAATTTTTGGAATTGCAGCTGTAGTTGGCGGGGGAATTGGAGGCTTTCTGGCTGACCGTTTCGGCTCAAAGCGTACTATAATTTCTGTCATTATCTTTTTTGCGGTTTCTATGTTATCAATCCCTTATACAACCTTCTCTTTACCGCTTTTCCTAATCTTGATGGTAATATGGAGTATGCTAAGTTGGGCGATCACACCAGCGATGCAAAGTTATCTGATTGAGTTGTCACCAGAAACCTCGGATATCCAGCAAACCTTAAATAATTCGGCGGTCCATGTCGGTATTGCTTTTGGTTCATTTATTGGTGGAATTGTCATTGAGCAAACCTCTGTCGAGTTCAACCCTACAGTTGGTGGTGTGCTCGTCTTGATATCCTTAGGTACAGCTGCTCTTTCTGTCATGAGTTATGGTCATCAAGAGTTCAAAAAAAGCTGATTTCCCTTTAGCATAGGAGAAAAAGCTTATTTCCATTAAAATTGTCTTAGCGTGTTTCTTTCCTTTTTGCTGGCGGCACCCGGGTAATACCAGCGTCCGTGCAACCAGAGGCGAAGTATATCCAATTTTGTTTATATAATCCTATGGGTTCCGGTACAAATACTTAGGAAAGATATAAAGCGGCGAAAAGTTTCCTAGAGGAACAATTCCAAATAGATGGATGAACTACACATGATTTTGGACAGGCTTGTCCAGTGAATAATTCGCATTTTTTGTCATATGTATAGCTTGTATTCCAGAAATAATGGATGTAGCTGTGCGAAAGGGTTTCAATCCTAACATCGAACGAACCTGCTTTTTAATGAGATATTTCACTTGCCTTATTTGGATGCCTAATGGCATCTTTTTTTTCTCAATTCTTCAACTACAATAGGATAAGCTAGATTTTTATCGACAGTCACGACACTAGAATCAGAAAATATGAAAAGACTGCAAAGAATTGCTTTGCAGTCTTGGTTTCTTGTTTTGCTTAGGTGAAAATCGATGGTATTTCCATTCGAATCGTACCGGTACACTTTGATTTATGTTTCATCGACTCTCCAAGAGTCATTGGTTTGCTTGAGATGACGACGGATTCGTTTGTTTAATTCAAGACCATACTGATGAACCCAACGCATAATCGTTGTATGAGCAACTGATAAGTCCCGTTCTTTCATCATTTCTACCTAATCACGAAAGCTAAAGTTTCCATCTTACTGTTTGCAAAAAAATATCATGATGATAATGTTTCCACTTGAATAAATTTCGCTTTTCATTCTGAAGCACCTTTATTAGAGTAATAGTATCAGTATGTCCAAAATTTAGAGATTACTTGTAATTATCTCGAGGTTTTCGCACCAGACCTTTTTTTGCTACAAGGGAGCTGTCTCATCCGTCAACTAGCCTACTTTTCGGCCAGCCTCTTTGTGTGCTATTTTTTCATACTAGCCAAATACATTAGCATATGGAATTTTTCGTCTATTACATGATAATCAAAAAAAGGCCCTGGATCTGTACAGTAACCGATATTTTCAATTTGCGTAATTTGAAATCCGTTGACTGATATATTTTCTTCTATGTATTTTGGATATAAAATATGCACGTGGGAATTTGGATATAAGGCTGAAATATTTTTCAAGGATTTGGCCGAGCTATCATAATAGGAGTACCCGCCGACAATTGTTGAACTGCTATGTAAATAGTTTTTTAGAACATGAATTGGGAACTGCGGATTGAGCAGTGAAAAATCATTTGCTGTAAAACTATCCACAAAAACATCGATGCTAAGCGGTTTCAATGGCAGATTTAAATCAGAATTCAAAATATAAAGGACATTTGGCTTCGGATTCATACGCTCAATTCTTTTTCTAACCTTCTTGAGCATCGCAAGCGAATAGCCACTGAATACATAGGATGCGCTCGTTTCAAGAACATCGATATATTTGGGTAGTGACACAAAAGCGTCAACGTTTGTTTCCACGATTAACTTGTTTTTCAAATCTATATTTTGTAGAACTTTTTGAAACCAAAAATTACTTTTTTCAAATAAGTTAATCATATTGGGATTGATCTCTTTAATCGTTTCTTTATCGTAAAAATAAGATGGATAAGGAGACGTCTCGTACAAGTTCCCGGTAATGATAATACCTTCCTCGATAGCTGCCTCGTATCCACAGGTACAAGTTAAACTCCCAGTTTGAATGTAGACTTTTTTAATCGTCACATCTTTCATTTCAAGTGGAATGTGGCACTTCGGACAATAGAGCAAATTTACAAAGGAAAGTGGGACCCCTGTAAAATTCTCTTCTTTGGATGAAGGCGAGTTGGTTTGAACCGCTTTTTCAATCAATTGGATAGCTTTTGATATGTCTTCTTTTTTCTTGGTCAGCTGGTTCTTTTTATCAATGAGAAAGTTGTTGTAGTAGTCGATATCCTCATGGTCCGAGAAGTTTGTGACACGCTGATACGATAAAATTTGTTGAATTTCTAGCAGTGAAAAATGAAATTTTTTCAGCTCAGTAATAAAAGCCATGTCGTCGAGACACAATTGGTTCATTTGATACTGGGTGTTTTTTTTGTCTGGTATTAATAATCCAAGTTCAATGTAATAACGAACGGTATCGGTGGTAACATGAAAAAGCTTTGCAAATGTACCAATTTTCATAGATGCCCCCCATTGAAGAAAGTGGAGTTACTCCACTTTTTTACGAAAATGAATTCAAAAAACTCTTAAATGGCTATTGACTTGGAGGAAGCTCCAAGTCATATGATGGACTCAATAAGTGTGAATATTGTGAATAAAATTTGACTGTATTATAGCATACATGTCACATAAGGAGAATAACAAGCATGGATAAGATGGATCGAATGGATACTCTATCACTGTGGGCAGTGACTGCAAACAGCTATGAAAAAGGAAAGTTTCTTGAAGGAAATGAAGAGGCGGATGTTGTCATTATTGGAGCAGGTTTCACAGGTCTTTCTTCTGCGTATCATTTGCAAAAATTAGGGAATAGTGTCATTGTCCTTGAGCAAGAAACGATCGGATATGGTGCCAGCGGTCGTAACGGCGGGATGGTATTGCCAGGCTATAAGCCCACGATGAAGGAGCTTGCCAAAAAGTATGGTGCCGACGAGGCAAGACAGCTTAACGATCTCTCCTTGTTTAGCGTTGAACTGGTTAAAAAAATCATTGGCGAGCATCAAATCAACTGTGACTTTAGAAAGACAGGTCACATTGTGGCGGCTTACAAAGCCAAGCATTTTGAAGAATTGAAACATGAAAGCGAATTCTTAAACAAAAATTTTGGGTACGATTCAAGCGTGCTTGATCGAAGTCAGTTGCATCAAGAGATCGATTCCCCACTTTATTATGGCTGCTTAGTCGACAATTCGAGTTACTCGTTCCAGCCACTGAATTATGCAATTGGTTTGGGAGAAGCAGCTAGATCGATCGGTGCAAAAATCTTTGAGCATTCGAAAGCACTATCTATTGAGTACGGTCAAAACAGAGTGAAAGTTGTAACAGAAAAAGGAGCTGTTATTGCGAAAGACATTATTGTCGCTACAGATGGTTACTCCGGAAAAATCATGAATGAACTGAACAAAGGCGTACTGCCAATTTCGGCACGTATTATTGCTACTGAACAGCTTCCAGAATCACTGGTGAATACCGTCATTCCTAAAGATCGCATGGTTTTTGATACAAGCAATTTCCTTTACTATTTCCGACGTACACCAGATAATCGGATCGTATTCGGCGGTGGCGATATTCGTCCAAACTTAGGCGATGCCGTTTATCAAAGTGTTTACGATGCCATGGTTAAAATAATGCCAAAACTAGCAGGAAGCAAGATTGATTTCAGTTGGGGTGGATTTATCGGGGTTACAATTGATACGTTCCCTGTTATCGGCAAATCCAAAGAAGGCGCATATTTCGCAACGGGTTATACGGGCCACGGCGCTTCTCTCTCGACATTGTTTGGCAAGTTATTGGCACAATGGATCGTTACGGGAAGTGCAGGTGGATATCGATTTGAAAAGGAACGCCTCAAATCATTCCCATTCTATAATCAGAAAACCATGCTGGTAAATCTAGCACATATTGGTTTTAAACTGGTAGATATTATTGCTTAAAGGAGAGTTGTTTATGAAAATAAACATGTTCATTGACGGGAAATGGGTAGAAGCATTATCCGCTGATAGACGAAACATTATCAATCCTGCAACCGGAGAGGTGATCGCAACGTCTGCTGATGGATCAGCAGACGATGCGAAGATAGCAATCAAGGCGGCCCGTAAAGCGTTTGTCAGCGGGATCTGGTCGGATTTATCAGCTGATGAAAGAGCTGATTATCTCTATAAGATAGCAGACCGTCTTGAAGAGAAGGCAGCTGAAATTGCACGTTTGGAAACTGCAAATAACGGTAAGGTTATTCGTGCAACCACCTATGTGGATATTCCGGTATCGATTCAATGCTTCCGCTATTATGCTGACTTGATCAAAGGCATGAAAAAGGAATCTTACACTCGTGCTGATTCTTCAGAAACAATTATTATTCATGAACCGATTGGTGTTTGTGGACTTATTGTACCTTGGAACTTCCCACTTATGTTAGCTGTTTGGCAAATTGCTCCTGCACTCGCCGCAGGAAATACAATTGTACTTAAGCCTGCTGAGGTCACTCCTGTAAGCGTTTTCAAATTATTTGAAATTATCGAAGAGGTTGGACTTCCTGCCGGAGTGGCAAACTTGCTATTGGGACCTGGATCAACAGTTGGGAATGAGCTTGCCGAGAGCCATGATGTTGACAAGATTGCCTTTACCGGTGGAACAAAAACAGGCCAAAGCATTATGCGCGCAGCTGCGGGCAATATGAAAAAAATCACACTTGAACTGGGTGGTAAATCTCCACTTATTGTGTTTGACGATGTGGATTTTGAAGCTGCAGTCGAGAATGCGATGTTTGGTATTTTCCACAATGCTGGGCAAGTTTGTTCAGCTGCATCTCGTTTGCTTGTACAAGAGACCATTTACGATAAGTTTGTTGAAAGATTAGCCGAGCGTGCAAGCAAAATTGTAGTTGGCAACGGGGAAAGCGAAAACATTGAAATGGGAGCCCTCACAAACGAGCCTCATATGAATGAAGTTTTACATTACATCAAGAGCGGAATCGAAGAAGGTGCAAAATTAGTTTGTGGTGGTAAGCGCTTAACAGAAAATGGGCTTGATCGAGGATTTTTTATTGCGCCAACGATCTTTGCTGATGTAAATGCGAATATGTGTATTGTAAAGGAAGAGATTTTTGGTCCAGTCCTTGTTGTACAGAAATTTAAAGATGAGGAAGATGCCATCCAAAAAGCGAATGATTCCATTTATGGATTAGCTGGTGGTGTATTTACTGAAGATATGGATCGAGCAAAATGTGTCATTAGTAAATTGCGTGCGGGAATTACTTGGATTAATAGTTATCATCTCGCTTATGTTGAAGGTCCTTGGGGAGGATATAAGCAAAGTGGAATCGGAAGAGTGTTAGGTGCTGTTGGGCTGGAACACTTTATGGAAACGAAGCAAATCAATATCCACCAGCATGCCAAGCCTGTAGGTTGGTATGCGAATTAATTGAGCTTAACTTACTACATCTATTATTTATAGGGGGACATGCTCATGAAAATAGCAGACAACCGTCCGTCATCGAAGATAGAGCAAGTAGAAGTAATGAATAAGCCAGCGTATGATTCATTGCTGGGAACTAAAAGTATTCCGTTACTATATTTACGATTTGCTTTGGCAGGAATTATGGCTAACGCGATTCTAGGGGTTGCAGCGGTTGTCGATGGCTATTTCGTCAGTGGCTTTCAGGAGGTGGAAGTCGAAGGGATTGGAATTGGATTTACGGTCATGGTTATTACCCGTATGCTTGGAGTTCTTTTGGGTGTGGGAGCCGGAGCGGTCATTTCACTTCGACTTGGAAAAGGGAAAATCGAAGAAGCTAGAGGTATTATGGGACAAACCTTATGGTTTACTCTTTTCTTCTCCATTTTGCTAGCTGTAATTGGAGTGGTCTTTGAAAAGCAAATTATGACCTTATTCGGAGCAAGTGATGAAGCGCTTCCATATGCGGTGCAATATAGCCGACTGCTATGGATTTCATTACCATTAACGATATTGGCCGTTGTATTAAGTGTTTTAACAAATATCGATGAAAAACCTGTTTTATCAATGAACAGTTGGTTAGTCGCAGCAGTTGTTGGTGGGATTACAGAATGGATAATGGTAACGAAGTATGACATGGGGATGATGGGTTCCTCATGGGCCAATACGATTTCTCAATCGATCCCTGTTTTCCTGATCTTTTATTTCTGGTTTGGTAAAACAAAACTTAAGCCAAAAATGAAAGATATGATGATTAATCTCAAGACGATCGGTGAAGTGACTTGGACGGGCTTTGCATCTTTCTCGAGTCTGTTCATGATGTTTATTGCCATTATTTTCTTCAACAACATGCTGCAAAGCTACGGTGGTGGGCTGCACGTTGCCGCTTTCACGATTCAAAACGGTTACATTACAAATATGCTCGCCTTAGCAGCGCTCGGTGGGATGACAGGACTTCAACCGATCATTAGTTATAATTACGGTGCGGGCAACCTTGATCGTGTTAAACAAGCAATTAAGATGGGACTCATTTTTACGGTTGCCTTCTTTGGGATTGTGACAGCCATACTAATCATTTTTGCAGATCCAATTGTGTCATTTTTTTCCGTTGGTAATCCTGAATTGCAGAAACTGGGCATTTGGACGACAGTTGTATTCAATTCTTTGTTTACGCTTAATGCAGTCAGCTTGCTTATCTCCGGTTATTTCGAAGCACAAGAGAGAAACTGGTCCGCAACGTTTATTAGTGTAAGCAAAATGCTGTTGTTCATGTTCCCGTTTTTATTTATTTTCCCGAAATTCTGGGGTGTAGAAGGTATATGGTACGCAGGTCCTGCTGCAGAAATTCCAGGCCTTCTCATTGCCATATACTTTATGAAAAAAGAGTTCAAACGTTTAAAAGATACAAATGTTAAGACAGTACGTTTATAAAACCTATTCCTTCAAAATTACCTATAAGAAAGAGAGAGGATAATCATGTTTTTTGCGAAAAAACTTACAGCAGAAGAAGCACAAGGACTAGGTGTTGACACGTGGGAACCATGGGTAGGAGAACCGAATAAAGGAACGTGGCATCTAGAAGAACAGGAAGTTTTCTATGTGACAGACGGTGAAGTGTTTATTACTGTTGATGGAGAAAAGTATCATATTACAAAGGGCTGGGTCGTTTCCTTGGCTAAGGACCTTGTCTGTGAATGGGAGTGTACAGTATCTTTGAAAAAGAATTATAAAATGAACCATGAGATCAATCTGAAATAATGTGAAATGAGAAGTGGGCAAATTTTAAGCAGATGAATGCTAAATACTGAATTGATCACTCTAAAAGAGTAATTTCGAAAGGGATGTGTTTATGAAGGCTGATGTTGTATTGATAAATGGAGAAGTTATTACAGTAGACCAAAAGAATACAGTAGTCGAAGCTGTAGCAATAAAAGATAATCGTATCGCAGTTGTTGGTTCAAATCAGGAGGTTAAGAGTTATATAGGAGAAAAAACGGATGTAATTGACTTGAAAGGAAAAACGCTTCTTCCTGGATTCATTGATTCTCATATTCACCTCATTTTTTATGGGGTGAATCAGTTGGCGGTAAGTTGTAAAGCTGAACATATCGATTCTATCGAGGCTTTGTTAGATGACCTGAAAAAGAAAGCCTTAGTAACTCCTAAAGGTGAATGGATACGTGCTTGGGGCTTTAATGAAACCGCTGTGAAAGAAAAGCGTTATCCAACAATCGCTGAGCTAGATGAAATTTCAGATGAACACCCCATTATTGTATCACGTACCTGCAGCCATATAAGCGTGGTGAACAGCAAAGCATTAGAAATTGCGCAAATTAACGAGAACACCCCGGATCCTAATGGGGGAGTTATTGAAAAGAATAAGGCAGGAAGGCTTACAGGAAAATTAATTGAAGCAGTAAATATGAGTATGAACGAGTTTGCAAGTTATACAGAAAGTGAACTGATGAAGGCTGTGAAAATTGCATCAGATCATTTCGTTGCAGCGGGCATAACAAGTATACATGAGGCAGGTGGAAATGGTCCTGAGAGTTACCGTTTACTGCAACAAGCTGTGAAGAGTAAGGATATTCGTGTCCGAATATATGCAATGATATGTCAGGTGAATAACTCCCATGAATTTGTTAATAAAATGGTCGAAGCTGGTGTGGTAACTGGTACCGGAGATGAGAGATTCAAAGTTGGACCAGTTAAATTGTTTACAGATGGAAGTAGCACCGGGCCTACAATTGCAACTCGTGAGTCGTACTCCAGTGACTCTAACAATTATGGCATTCTTTATTATAGTGAGGAAGAAATCTATCGGGTTTTAGGTGAAGCACATAAAAAAGGCTATCAAATCACTGTACATGCACAAGGTGATAAAGCCATTGAAATCTATTTGAATTGTGTGGAAAAGGCTTTGGAGGAATCACCTAGAAAAAACCATCGTCATCGGATTGAGCACGCGGGAATTTCTTCACCAGATTTACAAGAGAGAATGAAAAAACTCGAGATGGTTCCTATTCCAAATCCTCCATTTCCATATGAATTCGGAGAGATATATGTCCAACACTATGGTGATCGTGTTAATTACATGTATGCTGTTCGTGATTTTATTGATCGTGGCATCATGGCAGCAGGTGGATCGGACGCGCCAGTTACTGACTATAATCCTTTATTAGGAATTCATGTTGCTGTCAATAGAAAAAGCCAGTCTGGAATGGAGTTTGGTGCTAATCAATCTATAAACGTAATGGAAGCTATTAAACTATACACCTGGAATGGCGCTTATGCGAGTTTTGAAGAAGAGATAAAAGGAAGCATAGAGGTCGGAAAGTTGGCGGATTTAGTTATATTAAATGACAGCATTTTAAGTGTCAGCCCAAACCAAATTAAAGATTTAAAAGTAGAAACAACTATTATTGATGGTGAAATTATCTATCAAGAAGAACAATCAGTGAAAATTTAATATATCATAGTTTGCAAACCACGTAATCTTTGTAATGTTACGTGGTTTTTTATCGAAATAGGTACCCAAAATTAGTTAAAAGGAAGGTTCTGGTGCCAGAGCTTGCCTCAGCGAGATGCAATCCTGCATGCAAGCAGGGAACGGGCTCTTTTATGCCTGGAATGTCGCTTCATACATAATTTCCACCCGGTTACGATATCTTGAGGCTGTAAGGAACATAATTCAGCTGGGGTAGGAAAGTGTGGTAGGATTGTGATTGCCACTTTACATGATACGTCTTTAAACACTTGACGGAGCTCGGGAAAACAACATCCACCCAGCGATTAATTTGGTTGATGGAGCTTACAAGACGCTTAACGATCACATCTCGGTTAGACCATAAGGACACGAAGTTTTTTCTAATGATTATGAAATGGAACGAACGAAGGCATAGTAGCCATTCTTCACTACATCAGCGATGACAAGGGCATCTTTTTTTATCACTTTTGGATTTCGTATTATCACGAATTTCTTTGTTTCTTTTGACATGGTGAGGATTGACCGTGACTACATCAATCTTTTGTTTGAATAGCCACTTTGAAAGGTTCACCCAATAATGACCGGAGGGTTCCATTCCGACTATCGTTGTGTCAAGGTTTTTCATGTGTTTTAGTTCCTTGAACCAGTTTAGTAATCTAAAAAAACCCTCTTTCAAAAGACAAAGGTTTCCCGAACACAATCCCCCCGATAGTTTACAGCACGAGTTTTCCAAAAAATAAGTGTTTCACCAAATAATTTTCAATCAGTATCGTTTTATAATAAAAATGGATTATTTGTGCTAAAAATCGAATGAGATGGAAAAGTGGTTATGTATCATTTGAATAACGTATACAACGTGTTTTTCCTTCATGCCGCATGATAAAATGGTACTGAAGGGAAAAGTTGACGTTGATGTGTATACAGCTTTATATTTCATTTCTATCATTCTTTTCTTTTTGCTGCTGTTAGGATCAAGAGTAACATACAAAACTAATCAACAGGACTCAATACAAATTGAGCAAAAGTTAGACAGCAAAAGAATTAAAATTTACGATAATATGACTTACGTTAAACCAGGATATTCTACAAAGAACCATGAATATATTAAAGATGATAAAGGAAGTCGATTACTGGATGTATAAAATCGGACTAGTCGGTCTAAAAACTTCTATAGAACAAATTTTAGTCTTAGCAGAAGAATATAAACACGTGTTGGAATTCATCTCATTGCCCTATGTAAAGATCGAAGAAGTGGAGAATATTGTAAAAGAACATAATCCTCACGTACATGCATGGCTCTTTTCAGGTCCACTTCCCTATGAAATTGCCAAAAAAACACTAAGTACAGATAAAATAATGGTTCATGTTCCTGCTACGGAATCAGGTTTTTATAAATCCTTTTTAGAGATGATCTACGAACAAGGGAAAATCATTGAGCATCTTAGTATCGATACTATGTCCTCAAATAATATTAGCGAAGAAGCTTTGTCACAGTTGAATATAAAAACCAAAAAGATTTATACGAAAGTGTTTGAGACAGAGGTTGATACGGATGAATTGGTACATTTTCACTTGAATTTATGGAATACGGGAAAGACAGAAGGTGCTTTTTCTTGTTTTCCGTCCGTGTGTGAAGCTTTAAGGGAATATGGCATTCCAGCCTACCGTATGTCGATGAGTAAGATGGAAATCCGGCAAACGCTTCGAATACTTTCTGAAAAAGTAAAGACATCCTACTTTAAGGGTACACAGATCGGAGTTGAAATCATTGAAGTCGAATATTTTAACAAAGTGGCAGAGGAAATGAAAACTCCGTATCATTTACAGTACTTGGAACTTCGGCTAAAAGAAATGTTGATTCAACTTGGAGAAAAAATAAATGGTTCCTTTTCAGATAAAGGGAATGGGAGGTACATGATTTTTAGTTCTCGCGGCGCAATTGAACGAGAAATCATTACCCTCGAAGATACTATCCAAAAATTGGCGTTTGAAGCAGATACAACCGTTGCCGTTGGAATTGGCTTCGGTGAGACTGCCTATTCGGCGGAAATCAATGCTTTTCGTGCTATTCAACATTCAAAAGAGATGAAGAAGCGAGAAATTGTGATTATTCAAGATGATGGCAAAATTATCGAATCACCAGGCAAAAAGAAAGAACTGCAATATGATACCCGTACCCACAATAAACCCCTTATAGAAAAGTTGAAAAACGGAAATATCAGTGTTAAAACGTATAAGAAAATCTCGGCTCTCGTTCAAAGAATGGGCTGGAGTGATTTTACTACAAAGGACTTAGCGACACATCTTGAAATGACAGAGCGCAATGTACGGCGTATTGTTGCGGATATGTGCGAAGTTGAGTTGGCACAATGCGTTGGTGAAGAGGCTAACGCCACCCGTGGAAGACCGAGTAAAATTTATCAATTATTATAATTACAGGCACCCAAAATTTGGGTGCTTTTTTAGTGCGGAAAAATAGTTTGGAATTTTCAAAAAATATTGTAATAAAGACCGTGTGAGATTATACTCTATTTAAGGAATTTTTTCCTTAAACTATCCTAAATTAAGAAATGTTATGTAAATTTAATGAAAAAGGAGTTGTAGTGGATGTCTCAAACTATAATGATTCATGATTTGATCGAGGCTGTTAAAGATGAAGTGATTGCTTGGAGAAGATATTTACATAAGTATCCGGAGCTTTCTTTTCAGGAGGAAAAAACAGCACAATTTGTTTATGAAACGCTGCAAACTTTTGGTGAATTGGAAATTTCACGTCCGACAAAAACGAGTATTATGGCTCGTTTGATTGGTCAGCAGCCTGGGAAGGTTATTGCACTGCGGGCAGATATGGATGCGCTTCCAATTGTAGAAGAGAATGATTTTGACTTTGTGTCACAGAATTCAGGAGTTATGCATGCTTGCGGACATGATGGGCATACGGCGATGCTGCTTGGCACAGCAAAAATTCTTACACAGTTAAAGGATCAAATTAAAGGGGAGGTGCGCTTTTTATTTCAACATGCTGAGGAACTGCCGCCCGGTGGAGCTCAAGAAATGGTGAGAGCCGGTGTGCTGGATGGGGCGGATATGATCATTGGATCCCATCTCTTGTCGACTCTTCCTTTAGGGAAAATTAGTTTGGGTTACGGTCCAGTGATGGCTGGAGCTGATACTTTTAACATTACTGTGGTGGGTAAAGGGGGGCACGCATCACAGCCTGAACTTACCGTCGATCCCATAGCAATTGGAACTCAGGTTGTATCAAATCTCCAGCACATTGTTTCGAGGTATCGAGATGCCCAGGAAGCCCTGGTGATTTCAGTGACTCAGTTCCATGCGGGAAGTGCGATTAATGTTATTCCAAGTAAGGTAAGCATTGGTGGATCAGTTCGCAGCTTCAATCCGGAACTGCGGGAAGAAATCCCGAATTTTATCGAACGGATAGTAAATGGGATTACTGAAGCGCATGGAGCTACTTATGAATTCGATTATCAGTTTGGTTATGCTCCTACCATTAATGATGAAGAAGTTACCCGATTGATGGACGAAACGGTCTGTGAAATATTTGGTGAAGAAAGTCGAGAAATTTCAAAGCCAATTATGGGAAGTGAAGACTTCTCTGCTTTTCAAAAAGTAGTTCCGGGATCTTATATTGGAATAGGAGCTCGTAATGAAGAAAAAGGGATTATATATCCTCACCATCATCCCAAATTTACAGTGGATGAACAGGCTCTACAAAATGGGGTGAAGTTATTTGTTCATGGGACTTTAAAAATGTTAAATCTAACTTACTAGGGGGTTAAGAGTTTGAAAAAAATATATTGGCTCGGAATTATCCCGTTTCTTGGCTTTATTGTGGGCGCTTTGTTTACAAATAAAGTAACTCCCTATGTTCTGGGTATGCCATTTTTTCATTTTTGGATTGTACTTTGGTCTGTGCTGACCACAGGTATAATGGGGATTATTTATCTACTCGATCCTGCTAATCAGAAGGGAGATTCAAGATGAACATTGCCGTTTTTTTCATCCTGTTTTTTTTCGTCATTTCCGTTTTGATTGGTATCCAGGCTAAAAAAGGGAAAGAAATGAACTTAGAACAATGGTCAGTTGGAGGTCGCGGAATGGGAGCCCTATTGATTTTCCTCTTATCCGCAGGTGAAATGTATACTACCTTTACCTTTTTGGGTGCAAGTGGTTCGGCTTATGGGGAAGGTGGCTCCATCTTTAGTATCGTGACATATGGCTGTCTGGCTACAGTCATCTCCTATTGGACATTTCCGGCAATCTGGAGGTATGCAAAGAAACACCAATTAGTTTCCCAATCTGATTTTTTTGTGAAAAAATATCAAAGTCCATATCTTGGTGTGCTTGTTGCTGTAATAGGTGTTATAGCTTGTACTTGCTACTTAGTCCTGCAATTGAAGGGTTTAGGATATATCGTTTCTGCAACATCCTATGGGGTCATTTCTTCTACAGCTGCCATTTGGGTTGGAGCAATTGGTGTTACCATTTTTGTAATGGTTTCCGGTATTCACGGTTCTGCCAGGACAGCTATTTTGAAGGATATTCTGATTCTTGGCGTTGTTGTATTTTTAGGAGTTTATTTCCCACTTCATTATTATGGCGGTCTTCAACCTATGTATGAGGCCGTTGAACAGGCAAAGCCGAACTATACCATACTTCCAAATCAGGGAATGAGCGTTTCATGGTATATATCGACCGTTGTATTAAGCTCTATTGGATTTTATATGTGGCCGCACGGGTTTTCTCCTATTTATGCTGCCTCTAGCGAGAAAGCACTGCGAAAAAATGCAATCCTAATGCCAATGTACCAATTGATTTTATTGTTTGCCTTTTTTGTCGGGTTTGCAGCGATCTTACAGATGCCTGGATTAAAAGGCGGCGACGCCGACCTTATCTTGCTGCAGCTTTCTAAACAAGAATTTGATCCATGGTTTGTAGGCTTAATCGGTGGTACTGGCGTGTTAGCCGCTCTAGTCCCAAGTTCCATGCTGTTGATGTCTATATCAACATTGCTTGCGAAAAATGTATACAACGTATTCACTCCATCTGCAACGGAAAATCAAATTGCAAAACTGGTAAAATATTTGGTTCCGCTTATTTCTCTAGTAGGGATTTACTTGACCTTTAAAGGTGGAAACACCCTCTTTAGTCTCGCTTTAATCGCCTATAATTTTATTACACAACTTGCTCCTGCCTTTTTCGCAAGTTTGATGAGAAAGAATTTTGTAACCAAGCATGGAGCATTTGCAGGGATAATAACAGGAGGAGTACTAGTCTCCATTATGGAACTAGGGAACATAAAAATCAGTCAACTATTTCCTTATCTTCCTCAAGCAATTAAAGATCTGAATGTGGGTATTATCGCCCTATTTGTTAACATTGTTGTTTTAGTGGTGGTCAGTCTGATGACAAAAAACTTTACTTATACTCATCAAGATACTGATGATTTGGAGACATCAACAGTAGACAAGATCCTAATGTAAAAAGAAATCAAATAGCTAACTCACTATGTATATGAAAAGCGAATGCCCTCCAATTAAACTTTTCTGGGTGCGTTTTGTAGGACTGCATTTACAGTTCGGATAACGCTAATAATGAATTGGAATTTTTGGAATCAAAGGTGTCCTGTGGAAACAGAATAATTCAGCGAGTCCCCATTTTTGCATTAAAGGGGGAAGGCGTAACTTTGAGAATTGTCCTTTTGGATCTCTTTCTGCCAAATAACTAAGAAGATTATCTGCAAATGAAACAAACCGGTCTGGATATGGCCGGTTTGTTTCATTTAGTAGTTACTCTGTTTTAGAGCTCTGATCTTTATTTCTTTTATTTCCTTTGCTGTTGTCCCCACTAACAGGAGCTTGTCCGTGTAATTGCGGTGAATTTTGATTACGGCTGCCTTTATTAAATTTTTTTGTCATGTCTCACATCTCCTTTCTTTTTTCAAATACAGTTTGTCCCTTTTTGGTGAACTTATGTTTTTCACTTGAAAGGAACATCTTTATCAAGTGATATTTTTCATTCACGGCTAGTAAGGTAGCTCAGTAGGGAGGATAGGTAAAATAATCATTACCTGTTGAAAAAAGGGGCTCAGCTGCATATCGAGTCAGGTTGGTTAGATTGAGTTACTGAGGACTGAGTTAAAGTCCTAAAACGCTTGTCGGACCTAGATCTGCATTTCGCCCTTGAGGGATTTTACACAGACAAAGTGTGCAAACTGGCTGTTATGACTGTTGAAAGTTCTAATTATGAAGATGAAATAAAATGAATATTATGGAATGTTTGGGAACTAGAGGATCTTTTTAACATAAGTTCATTCAAGAGGGTTAAATTACATAGTTCTTACTTTATTTTTAATAAGCTAGCAGTAGTAGTTTGTAGCTCTGAAAAAAAGAAAAGTATATACAGATAAATGATTTCAAGTATACATGTGGTATTCTTTTTTAAAGCATGTATAAGCATCTTCATAGTGATCTTTCCTTTCTTATTGTAATTTCATCAATTATACTAATGAATTTATACAAAATCTTCCTCTTTGTTAGATTACCTGCCATTGTTTTTATGGATGTAGGATTTTGTTGAAAAAGGATCTACCATTAACAACTGGTGAGTCCTCATGTAAATGATGGAAGGCTAATTTAAGTGGACAATATTTTCAATAATTACCTCGTTGGAATATATTACGAGTATTTTTGGAATGACAAAAACTGATTTTGGTATGTACTTAATGAAGGGTCAGTCGAATATTTGCTCCACAGTTACTAGCACTTGTACCATTAATTCGACATGAGGGAGCTTTTTGGTTGCTATTTTTCTAAAAGATTATTAGCTTATAAATTAAAAGTGGGACAGAATATCTCGGAGAAAATATAAAAAATAAAAGGCAGAATTATTCTGCCTTTTGTTTTTAGCAATATAGAATTATTTATTGTTCAATTCATTATTCACCCTAATAACGGAGGCACGTGGATCATTTAATTGGATCTTTGCTAAACCCGGGGGAGACACAATTCTCATTTGTTATTTTTATGACCGTCATTACTGGTAAAGTCATTATTGTTTAAAAATTCTATGATTCCATTAATTAAACCAGTGGATAGTGGTAGTTCAGGATTTGTATAGGTTGCTAAATTTCCCGCTCGATCTGCAGGGGCTTCTTTCAATACATGATTCATCTTTTCGAGTATAAGTAATTCAGAATCGCTTTTTTCCGTATGTAACGCTTTTGCGTTAGTTGCCGGCACTTGAATGTCTCTATTGCCGTTTACGATCAGAACAGGGATATTCAGTTCCTTTACTGATTCTATCGGGTTATATTGAATCCAAGAAATCATGTAAGGTTGAACAGAAGGGCGGAATACATTCTGCAAATCTGCACTGACAGTCTCGACTTGTTTTCCTTGTTTAAGCTTTGCCAGTATATCTTTCGATTCCGTTAATAACTTCGGTGTCAGTTGCTCTTCAAGCTGTTTGATGAGTACCTGGTCAATAGGTTCGCCTGGACCTGCCAATGAAATGAATATGTCTGTTTCTGTTTTCTTAGCTGCTTCCATTCCTATTAAAGAGCCTTCGCTATGGCCGATGATGCCGACTTTGGAAAAACGGCCATCCTTTTTGGCAAATTGAATCCAGGCAGCTGCATCATCAATATACTGTTCAAATCTCAGGTCCGCTTCTCTTCTTGCCAATTGTATATTTTCACCAATTCCGCGCTTATCATATCTAATGCTTGCGATACCTTTTTCTGCAAGACCCTCGGCTAACATTTTCAAACTATTATTTTTTCCCGGATTTCCAATGGTGTTACCATCTTTATCGGTCGGACCAGAACCCGCAATTAAAATCATCACAGGGAAAGGCCCTTCATTTTTTGGTGTTTCTAAAAGGCCTTTAATGGTTCCGTTCTTTAAGTCGGCCTGCACGATTTCACCTGATTCTTTTTCTTCAACTGCCTGATCGGAGTTCTTGACCAATTCAAAGGGGAACTTTTGCCCTTTTTGAACAAATGTTCCTGAAATCCTTTTCTGATCTACTTTACCATCAAACGTTATTTGCTGATTTTGGATCTTCATATCAAAAAACAAGTCTGATTTACTTAACTTTACACTTGTTAAGGGGAATTCGTTCAACCCTTGTACAGGAATACTTATGGTTCCACCTTTCTTCGTAAAATGAACAATGATTGGAAGTGGTTGATTTGGAATCTTAATATCTCCCTCCCATCTGCCTTCAATAGCTTTCAATGAGCTCACTTCCTTTGAATTCTCTTCCACCTGTACCGCCTCCTTGGTTCTGCAACCTACCATTAATACAAAAGCACTCACAATAATACATATAATCGTCAAAAGTCTTTTCATTCAAGCAATTTCCTTTCTAAAGTAATTAGAAATAAAAGCTATTTCATGTAACGTTTTTTTGTTTCAGTCATTCATATCCGTCTTCATTATAAGTAAGTTTTAATATCAAATTCCAATATTTTCCCTTGTGGCTGCGTTTATTTTTCCGTTGTACCTTTTTAAATAAGGTGGCAATTGCGGAGGGATTTTTTAATTAAGAGAACAGACCGTCTTAATCGAGAGCGCCTAAGTCGGTGCTGTTTTCACGTTCCCTTTTTAAAGGTCGGGATATTTGGTCGAAATTAGAATTATTTGAATCAAACATTGACATCTAAAAGAAACTCTTTTAGAGTGGATGTGTAAATTAAATATCCTCGTTAGGTGAGGCTCCTGTGTAGGAGATACGCTACTGCCCAAAAATGTCGAAAGACGCCAATGGGTCAACAGAAACCATCGACATAAGGTGGTTTTTAATGTAGCTGGCTTTGTCCTATGCCACACAGTGCTAAAGCTCTACGAATGGAGGAACTGGATTTATGCTTGTATTTGTCATTCAGTCTTATAAGGCTGTTTGTATTTGTCATCCAGACAATGTACGCATATATACCGTATATACCGTATTTAACACCTTCATTTGTAATGGAGGTTTTTTTATTTTTTTCGTGGGGGTGAGGAATTTGGATAACTATTCACGACGACATACACGTGAATGAAAACAAGATTTTGGAAGGGGAATAAATATTTTTTTTACTCTTAATATTTAAGGGAAATATTTTTTGGCTCCCCTAAAAAGGAGTGAGTGACGAAATGATAAAAGTCCTGACGGAAGATCAAATGACTTTACAAATCATAAAAGTTTTAAAAGAAGGAAAAAAGAAAGAATTTCTAGCAATATTAGAAGAACTCCAACCTTATGACATTGCGCGAATTTTTGAGGGGCTACCAGAAAAACACCATACACGTTTCTTGTTGTTACTTGATTCAGAACAAATCGCTGAACTGATTCAAGAAGTTGAGAAAGTGCATCAATTAAAAATCCTTAGTAAATTAGGAATAGAGAAATCCGGTCATGTAATGGATCTAATGGATAATGATGATCTAGCTTCATTGTTAGAGGACCTATCCCCTGAAAAAATTGAAGAACTTCTTTCAGGCATGAAACAAGAAGAATCAAAAATCGTTCAAAATATCATGAATTATCCCCCTGAAACAGCCGGGCGAATAATGACAAACCGTTTTGTCTGGATCCCCCAACATTATACAGTTCGTGAATCAGTTGAAAAACTGAAAATCTTTGCGGAGTTTTCGGAAACGATCAATTATCTTTATGTAATAGATAATGATAAAAAATTAGTAGGTGTTGTCTCATATCGGGATTTAATAATAAATGATGAATCTGAAAAAATTCAAGATATTATGTATAGCCGGGTTATCTCGGTTACTGCTTATGAAGACCAAGAAGAGGTAGCTCGTGTTATTGAGCGATATGATTTTTTAGCAATTCCAGTAGTTGAAAAAAATAATGAGTTATTAGGAATTGTAACCGTCGATGATATTATTGATGTTGTCATTAAGGAAGCGAATGAAGATATTGAAAAATTATCGGCATCCGGTAAAGCTATAGACTTTGATACGAAGGCGCACGTGGCCGCATATCGTCGGCTTCCCTGGCTTATTCTACTTTTATTTATCGGATTGGTGTCTGGAACCATTATAAGCGGTTTTGAAGAAACATTGTCCAAAGTTGTTGCACTTGCCTTCTTTATGCCGATGATCGCAGGGATGACTGGAAATACAGGTACACAATCTTTAGCTGTTGTTGTAAGGGGCCTAATCACTAGTGATACGGATAAAGGAGTCGTGACCAGACTTATTATACGGGAATTGAAAGTTGGATTGATAATAGGCGTTACCTGTGGAATATTGATTTCCATCATAGCTTATGTTTGGCAGGGAAATCCCGTTCTGGGATTAGTGGTTGGAAGTTCGTTAGTGATGACCCTAATTATCGGGACTTTAGCTGGGACCATTATTCCTTTGATATTATATAAATTCAACATCGATCCTGCAGTTGCTTCTGGTCCGCTAATTACAACACTAAATGATATCCTCTCGTTACTTATTTACTTTGGAATTGCCACGATGTTTATTTCAAAATTGATGTAGACTATCCATTAAGCTAGTAGTTTTTTCATGGGCGAACATAGTCTCAATGATTGCAGTACAAATTGTCCAGGCTGATGTTTTAAATCGGGATAGTGCGGAGGTTTATCATCTGCCAAGCAGACAATAAAAATGGAGTTTTAAGCTGCGGCCTTTTCTCGGTATCCAATCGGGGAAAGGCCGTTAAATTTTTCTGGGAGTGAACCGTATATTGAAATGAAAAACATGGGACATAATAGGCTGTAGCAAGTTTGGGGTTTATAGGAAAGACTACATAAGAGTGTTATGGAAGCAAAAACCAATCATATTCTTTGACCTATGAACTTCATCAGTGATACGCTTCTTTTCGAAATTACGTATTCAAACCAAGGAGGAACAATGATGACACAAACTAAACAACAAATAATCACCCTGGCAAACCGTCCAAAAGGTATGCCATCGAAAGGGGATTTCAACTTTGTTGAGAGTGAAGTTCCCACACCAAAGGATAATGAGATTTTAGTACGTACACTATATTTATCTGTCGATCCATATATGCGTGGCAGAATGCAAGATACCAAATCATATATTGCTCCATTTGAATTGAATAAGGTCATCACTGGCGGCGTTGTTGCTGAAGTTGTTGAGTCCAAATCGAATTCCTTCAAACAAGGGGATGTCGTTGTTGGGAATATCGACTGGGCAGAATACACAGTTGTCACCGAAAAGGAAATCCGCGTGATTGATCCCAAGGTGGCTCCGGTCACAACTCATTTAGGGATTCTTGGAATGACCGGTTTAACTGCTTACTTTGGTTTGCTTGATATTGGTAAACCTCAAGAAGGTGAAACGGTAGTCGTTTCAGGAGCGGCTGGAGCAGTTGGTTCAGTAGTCGGACAAATTGCTAAGATTAAAGGTGCGAAGGTTGTTGGCATCGCTGGTTCAGATGAAAAACTTGAGTATTTAACGAAAGAGCTGGGATTTGATGGAGCCGTAAATTATAAAAGTGATAGTTTTGCGGCAGATTTAGCTAATGCTGTTCCCGATGGAGTCGATGTTTATTTCGATAATGTGGGCGGCGAGGTGTCCGATGCTGTTTTCACACTTTTGAATGCGAATGCCCGAATACCATTATGCGGAGCGATTTCCTCGTATAACGCAGAAGGAAAAGATCTAGGACCGCGTCTGCAATCGGCGATGATCAAAACGAGTGCACTAATGAAAGGTTTCACAGTTGGAAATTATGCCTCTAGATTCCAAGAGGGTGCTACGGATTTAGGTAAGTGGCTTCAAGAAGGAAAGCTGAAGTATGAAGAAACGATTATTGAAGGGTTCGAAAACACGCCTGATGCATTTTTAGGTTTGTTTAAAGGAACGAACCTCGGTAAACAGCTTGTAAAAGTTGCGGAGCCTGAATTCGCTCAACTATAAGTTTTCTGGAAATAAAGCTGAGGAAGGTCCTTTGTTGGGATTTTTAAGCAGCTTATGACAAAAGCGGCCTTTTTTCGATTTAAATCGGGGAAAGGCCGTTTTCTTTCAAGTTATATGATCCTTCATTACCTTAAGTAGTATCTTTTGATCCATATGAAGGATATTAATTATGAGAAGTCACTTCATCAGACATAGCCTTCACTATAGAGTTGGAATCTTTAATGAAAGGATAAATTGAAAATGAGTGAAAATAAGCAAAGGTCCTCTTCGGAATCTCTGAAATTGGATACGATACATACGACATTTAAACAGGCTTTTGAAATAAAAAAGAATCCATTTCCTTGGATAAAAGCACTAAGTGCAGGTATAGCTGCTGCACTACCTGTTTTCATTGGCTTATTATTCGGAAATTTATCGTACGGTTTACTTGCAGGGATAGGAGGTTTCACTTATTTATACGTTTTTAACCAACCGTATCGCCAAAGAGCTAAAAAGATTTTCTTTGTGATGGTGGGTCTTGCTTTATCTGTTGTTTTAGGGACGCTTTTGGCTCCATACCAATTAGGAACAGCCATAATGATGGGTATCATCGGGGCCAGTGTTTTTTTTGTATTTGGTGCATTAAAGATAACCGGTCCTTCGGCGGTATTCTTCGTCTTGAGCTTTGCGCTTGCGACAGGTATGCCCGTTGACCAAAGCCTTGCCCCATTGCGTGGTGGCCTCGTTTTAATGGGTGGGGCACTATCATGGATAATCTGTATGTTAGGCTGGTTTTTCAACCCTCATGGACCAGAATCGCTTGCGGTAGAAAAGGTGTACAGAGAATTGGGGGCATTCTTTGATTCCATGGGCACCGAGACATTCAATAAAGCAAGACAAAGAACCGTATTGGCGATGAAACACGCTGAAGATACACTGTTAGCGGGGGTTTCAAACAGGCGAAGTCCAGATGAGTTGAAGCGATTATATCTATTGAATGAACATGCCAATGCCATATTCTTGGAGGCTCTGGAGATTACCTTGAACAAAAAGATCGTGATGCCGCCAGAATTAGGTCATTCCGTTCGTGCCTTGGCCGGTTCCATTGCATCTGGAAAAAAGAATAAAAAAAAGATCCTTCAACCTGACCAAATGACTGATGAGGTGGAAGCGTTATTCATGATGATTTACAATGCAGATGCCATCATGAATGAACCTGTACAGAAAATCGATCAAGCAGCAACCATCACCAAGCCTTCTTTAAAGACCATTTTTCTTGGGGCGTTCGATAAGAATTCCATTGTTTTCCTCTCTTCCGTTCGATATGGAACAATCCTTACCATTGCGGCGATCATCGCCTATTCCGCCGATTTTAACCGTTCGTACTGGATTCCCTTATCCTGTGCGGCCGTTATGTCGGGTCCGACCATCATCTCCACATTCCATCGGGCGGTCCAAAGGACTTTCGGGACGGTAATCGGACTCCTGATAGCAAGTTTAATTCTAGCAGCCGTTCATAACGAATTCATCATCGTTCTGATCATTTTATCTTTGACATTCATTACAGAGCTTTTCATCGTTCGGAATTATGGATTGGCGGCGATGTTTTTTACCCCTTCAGCATTGATCATGGCGGAATATTCATCTCAAAGCTATGATTTCGGTTTTTTTGCGACTGTAAGGATAACCGATATTGTCGTTGGAAGCTTGATAGGGCTTATTGGGTCGCTGTTACTCGGAAGTCGTTCGGCATCCAGTCTTCTCAATCATTTAATAGCCAAAACGATTCGTAGCCAAGGGCAGCTATTATTGATGGCGTTCTCTGAAAAAGATAATGACCTTGCAATTGATGAAAGCAGTGAAAGGAACAAAATGCAAACAAATATGGTGAATCTATTAACCGTGTACAATGCATCCCTTGGTGAGATATTCAAAAACAAGGCTAGATTGGAATCTCTTTGGCCCGTTATATTTTCGATAGAACAGTTGGGATATTATCTAAATGCCAGCTTAAAATCCTCTGAACGGCCAATCCTTTCAGAGCGGGAGCTTGCTCAGTTGCTGTATGTTTTCGAAAACATGGCGATAGCGGCCGATAAAAGTCGATCACATACGAATAAAGAAGTGCCAGAAATAGAAGGATATTCAAAAATCCGTCAGGAAATTTTGGACCTACAAGATGCGCTTCAGTTTTCCGGAGAAGCAACTGGCTAATCAATCTATTGATCCGGGAGATCATATTTGAATCCCTTTCTTTAAATGAGTGATTCTTCGCCCCTATTAATAGGATGAGATTGGAAGGTTTATAGAAAAGTCTGTAAAAATGCCAGTTTTCATTATAAAATGTAATTACAAAGAGAAAGGTGATGAACCATGTCAAACGTTGCTAAATTTCGTGATTTTTTAACTAGTGAGAAAATCTATATGAATGAGTTGAATGAAGATGGCACCACCTTTTTTAGGGCTGAGCAAAAGTTAAAGGACGGCTGGAAGGTCCTTTTAGTATTTGCTTTCAATCAAGATGAAAATGTGGCGGACTTATTTTGCTTTAATGTCGCCGAGTTGAAGAATCCTGAAAAGAAACAGGATGTACATACACTGTTGAATGAATATAATGCTAATTTTAGGTATTCTAAGCTGTATGAGGAAAATGGGACCATTTCCATACGGTATTCATACTCCATTGAGGGGGACATCGTACCGGATCTGGCGTTCAGGAAGTTAATCATGCTGCTTGAAACGGCACAGCAGGTTTATCCGCGGTTAATGGAAGTCATTTGGTCTTAGATCATCATATAGGATGAAAAAGTTCTCTGATTCAGAGGACTTTTTAACATTTTTACTAGAGTGAATGAATATATTAACGTTACAATACGTTAATTATTAATTTTTTTAAAAAGAACTATTGCATTTTTTCACATTAAACTATATAATTAATTTTGTTGATTGGTAATTCGACAAACTTCTACAAGAATATGCGGGTGTAGTTTAGTGGTAAAACCTCAGCCTTCCAAGCTGATGATGAGGGTTCGATTCCCTTCACCCGCTCCAATACATACTCATAACGTAGGGTTTCGTTACCTGGAGAACGAAGCTTTGCGTTTAAATATTATTACAAGAATTCTACTGTTTACAGTGGGATTTTTTTATTGTTCATTTATTTTTATATTATCCTCCATCCTGGAGAGTGGGGATTTCGATTCAGCACTAACTTAGTCAATGTGATTAACTACGTAAGTAGAATCAGTTTGACTAAGTGTGTGCTTTTTTTTGTCCAAACTTGCAAGTTATGTAGTTGAGGTCTGTTTAGACACTGTTAATGGACTCGACAGGCGCTTGCTTTGATGAGGCTTGGCAGACAGTCGGCGGAAAGGGAGCGGATTTCTGGAATCAACTGGAATGTAATTTAAGAAAAGTCCGTAGGCTAGACTCATCCCGAACCAAGTTTAAGCTAGGTGATCCTTTATGCTCTTAAAATCCAGGAATCATTTTATCGCTTTTTTCAGGGTATGGATCGATCGGTTGAATAAAAGGATACTAGAGGACTGGTTTTATTAATTGGAAAAATCATAAAAACCCCTTCCGATTGTGGAAAGGGTTTAATTTCGTTCAAATTTTAATTATCCTTCTACAATCGAGTAAGTCCCTTCACCACCATGGATTTCAAGGAACATGTCCATCAGGGATTTCGTCAGCTGATCTGCTTCCGTGATTGGAGTATTGGGTTGTAAATAAATGATTTGGATAGCTTTTTTCGTTTCTTCGGTGACTTTCGAGCGTTCTGAATCAACGTAAGGACTTCCGAATGCGCCCACATGATCGGCAGATGTAATCATATTCTCCATGGAATTCAAGCGGCCGTTCAAACCTTCATAACCATCTGACTCCTCTCCGATCTTAATCGAGATGTCTCCTGATAATTTTTCCGCATCATAAATGCCAATCGGAACTTCATATAACAGCGAGAAGAAGTTATTTAAATCGATGGCTGAATGAATGGGTGTCAAGTAATTCTGTTTTTTTACTCGACGGTAAAGGGCTTCCACGGAGGGGCGGTACCGTGACGGATTTGTTCCAGTAGCCTTGAAAATCTCCCGCCACACTTTAATGCCGGAAAAGTCGGTCAATTCCTTTTCTTCAAGATCGAAGAAAAGAGCTTCCTGAAATAATTGAAGTCTTCCTTTCACCATTTGCGGGGAGGGACCTACTTCGATGTTTTCATATGTAATGATCCCAACTTTGAATTGAGGGATTTTACTGCTAAGATTAGCTGATACGGTAATTTCCAACGGTTTCACCTCCAAAAATGATTGCAATTAGTTTATCATAGATAGCAATGGTTTGAAAAAGATTCAAGCTTTCAATGGGAATACTGAATGAACGTAGGTGATTAATATGGATATGAACACATTCAAGCAAGAAGTGATTATATATAGTAAGGAAATCGGCATCGATAAAATCGGCTTTACATCGGCCACGGCCTTTACCGAATTGAAAGGTCGGTTGATACGTCAACAGGAGCTGGATTATCAGTCAGGGTTTGAAGAAGCCGATATTGATAAAAGGGTAAGGCCTGAATTGATATTCGATAAACCGCAATCCATCATTTCGATTGCGCTTGCTTATCCTTCTAAATTGAAGGATGCTCCGCAAAGTACAAAAAGTGAGCGCCGGGGGATTTTTTGCCGGGCGTCTTGGGGAACGGATTATCATACCGTTCTTCGTAATAAATTGCAGTTACTTGAGGATTTCATTAGTGATAAGGTGCCAGGAGCAATGATGAAGTCCATGGTTGATACGGGCGAGTTATCTGATAGGGCAGTGGCTGAGCGTGCGGGTATTGGCTGGAGTGCAAAAAACAGTATGATCATCACACCGGAATTCGGGTCTTATGTATACTTGGGAGACATGATAACCAACCTGCCATTTGAACCGGATCAACCGATGGAAGATCAATGCGGGACATGCAATAAATGTGTCGATGTTTGCCCGACTGGAGCGCTCGTTCAGGGCGGGCAGCTAAATTCCAAGCGTTGCATTGCGTTCTTGACGCAGACAAAAGGTTTCCTTCCGGATGAGTTCAGGACGAAAATAGGCAATCGTTTGTATGGATGTGATACATGCCAGACCGTTTGTCCGAAAAATAAAGGAATGGATTTTCATTTTCATGAAGAGATGGAACCCGACCCGGAGCTGGCGAAACCGCTGTTAAAACCGCTGCTTTCGATTTCAAATCGGGACTTCAAAGAGACATACGGCCATGTATCTGGCTCTTGGCGCGGTAAAAAACCAATCCAACGAAATGCCATTTTAGCATTGGCCCATTTCAAAGATGAAACGGCATTGCCTCAATTGATACAGGTCATGAAGGATGATCCGCGGCCTGTCATCAGGGGGACGGCGGCCTGGGCAGTTGGGAAAATTGGCCGGGAGCAGGCTGTTTCCGCATTGGAAGATGCAAGAATGAAGGAAACGGATGAAGAGGTATTGGCGGAAATTGAGAAAGGACTGCAGTTTACCTTGGAAACAAAATGATATCTAAATGCAGCCGCCCGGTAAATATTAACGGGGCGGCTTTTTTTGGCTTAGAATATTCCGTTACCTTCAAGGAAACCTTTTTAAAAGTATCATTATATAAATAAAGTTGAAACTCCCACATTTTATGAAATTGTGTTTTTGTCCATGCCCTCATACATACACATTAGCATAGATGGTAAGAAGGAGGGTATGAACTTGAGGGAACAGTTGCAACGCCTTTTACAAGAAAGAGTGGAGTTTTATACTTCCGATGATCTGGAACGGGGTGAAAGGAAGTTACATTTGAAGAAGGAAATGATGAGAAACCGTGCTGCGGAAATTGTTCGGGTGAATGCGGCAGGCAAGGTACATTCAAAGAGAAAGGAAGACAATGATACAGTTCTGACATATCACGTGCACCTGCAATATTTATTGAAACAGGAGGATTCATTTTATATAGAAGAAGAAATGGAGGAAAGGGAGGCCCGGTTTCGAAATGGTTATATAGTGGATGAAAGTGAGCTGATTCCGAGCTTTGAAACCGAAGGGGCACCGCCAAAATGTGATCCAGGCGCAGAGCGTCTCGCATATAAATATGATCGGATGAAGGCTGTCCAATATGCCGAGCGTTGGTGGAACGAATTCAATCCCGCTTATCATAAATTCACTGATGATTGTACGAATTTCATTTCACAATGTTTACATGCAGGAGGAATACCGATGTGGGGGGCCCCAAATAAAAGTAAGGGCTGGTGGATAAGAGGGAAAAGCTGGAGTTATACATGGACGACGGCCCATTCTTTATATCATCTGCTTAAAGCCGGGAATGCCATCAGGACAAAGCAGGTCGAGTCGGCCAAGGAATTGAATTTGGGAGATATCCTTTGTATAGATTTCGAAGGGGACGGACGGTTTGATCATAACTTGATCGTAACGGCGAAGGATCAGGACGGGATGCCGCTAGTGAATGCACATACGATGAACAGCCGACACCGGTATTGGACATATGAGGATTCAACGAGATACACACCGAACATCGTTTATAAATTCTTTGTGATTTTGGATGGAGGGTGATTGGTTTTTAGTCTTTTTTGTTTAATGCTATAATTAAGGTGAAGTTCAAACTAGAGGTGAAAATGAAGTGTCAATACATGTAGTTTTATATCAACCACAGATTCCAGCAAATACAGGAAATATCGCAAGAACATGTGCAGGGACGGATACGTCTTTACATCTCATTCGCCCGCTCGGTTTCTCGACGGATGACAAACAGCTCAAACGGGCCGGGCTCGATTACTGGGAGAATGTAAAGATCCATTATTATGATTCGTTAGAAGAGTTTTTTGAAAAAAATGCCGGCGGTGAATTTTATTACTTGACGAAATTCGGGGAGCAGCCGCATTCCAGCTTTGATTACAGTGATCAAGACAGTGAGATATTCTTCATTTTTGGCCGTGAAACGACGGGGCTCCCGAAAGATCTGATCCAAGAAAATATGGATCGGTGCCTGCGGATTCCAATGACGGATAAAGTACGTTCACTTAATCTGTCGAACACGGCTGCCATCTTGGTTTATGAAGCACTTAGACAGCAAAATTACCGTGAATTGGATTTGAAAACAAAAGGTTGAGTTTCATCATTACTGTCATCGGGGGGATTATTTCAGCCCCGATGATGGATACTTTACATATTCTTTAGGGGTGGGAGCATTGAATAACATTATTGAGAAGATTTTAGATCACCGTTCCATACGTTCTTTTGAGGACAAGTTATTGTCTGAGGAGCAAATCAATACGATTGTGGAATGTGCCCAAGCGGCATCGACTTCAAGTTATATTCAAGCGTATTCAATCATAGGGGTAACCGATCCGGAAAAGAAAGCCAAGCTTGCTGAACTTGCCGGACCACAATCATATGTAGAGAAGAATGGACATCTATTCGTCTTTTGCGCCGATTTATATCGTCATGATATGGTTTCCGAAATGGAAAACACTGACCTGTCCGAATCAATTGAAAGTACGGAGAAATTCATGGTTGCCTGTATCGATGCTGCTCTTGCGGCTCAAAATGCGGCATTGGCAGCAGAATCGATGGATCTTGGCATTTGCTATATAGGCGGGATCCGCAATAATCTCCCAGAAGTTTCAGCAATATTGAATATACCGCATCGCGTTATACCATTATTCGCTCTAGTGGTCGGATATCCGAAAAACCGTTCGGATAAAAAGCCGCGTTTGCCGCTGTCCAATATTTATCATGAAAATGGATATCAGGAGGATAAGCAAGAGTTCATCGGACAACTTGAAGAGTATAATGAAACGATTTCCAGTTATTACGAGCGTCGGACTGAAGGTAAACGAAAAGACACCTGGACCGAGCAAATGGCTGGAATGCTTGGAAAGAAAAGCAGGTTGTACATGAAAGATTATGTTGAGAAGCAAGGATTTAAGAAACATTGATTGATGGTAATGGCTTATTGCCCTTCCCATAAGGGACATCTTCCAAAGTCCTGAGTATGGACCTAGCAGTAAAGATCCCGGAAATATTTCCGGGATCTTTACTGTGTTCATTTGTCAGTCGGTAATATGGACAGGCCCAAAAAATCCTGTCAGAATTTCTTCTTATATGCCCATGAAATTACCATTGACAATATATTTAGATAGAATTATAGTAATTAAGTAGTGGATAATGATAATCATTTTCATTTGAGTTTTTACTTACCTATTTTTCAGTAAATGGAGGTTAAAAAATGGTTCGCCTATATACAGAGGATTTGAATATTGGTTATGGTGAACGTTTAATTGTAAAAGATCTCAGTGTGGAAATTCCAGATAAAAAAATCACGACGATCATCGGTTCAAATGGGTGTGGGAAATCGACACTTTTGAAAGCGATCACCAGAATCATTTCTAATCAATCAGGTACGGTTGTTTTAGATGGGGTGAATATTTCAAAAGAAAGCACTAAGATCCTTGCAAGAAAAATGGCCATACTTCCGCAGACACCCGAGAGTGCAAGCGGTTTGACGGTTGGGGAGCTCGTATCATATGGGCGCTTTCCCTATCAAAAGGGTTTTGGGCGCCTGACCCAAAAAGACTATGATGTGATTGATTGGGCACTTGAAGTGACCGGTACGAAAGACTTCAAGTTCCGTCCGGTGGATGCTCTATCAGGAGGTCAGCGCCAGCGTGTTTGGATTGCGATGGCACTTGCCCAGGAAACGGAAATCATCTTCCTTGACGAGCCGACCACCTATTTGGATATGGCGCATCAGCTGGAGGTTCTAGAATTATTACAAAAGCTGAATGTAGAACAGGGACGTACAATTGTCATGGTTCTTCATGATTTAAACCAAGCTGCTCGCTTTGCCGACTATATCATTGCCTTAAAGGACGGGGAAATAGTCAAAGCAGGAGATTGTGAAGAAGTCATCACTCATGAAGTGCTTAAGGAAGTATTCCATATTGATGCGGTAATCGGACGAGATCAACGAACAAACAAACCAATGTGCAGCACATACAATTTATTAAAAGGAGATTTGACAACAAATGAAAAAGATAATGATCCCGTTTATACTGCTGTTAGTGTTAATTATTAGTGCTTGTGGTAACGAGTCAACCGAAAAAGAAAAAAGCTCCGCTTCCAAAAAGGAAAAATCAGGTACCATCACATATCAATCTGAAAATGGTCCTGTTGAAGTTCCGGCAGATCCTCAGCGTGTTTTAGTACTATCTTCTTTCGCAGGTAACGTAATGGCTTTGGATGTTAACCTTGTAGGTGTCGATTCGTGGTCTAAAATGAACCCGAACTTTAAGGAGTTAAAAAATGTCGAGGAAGTCACGGACGAAAACCTGGAAAAAATCATTGAGTTGGATCCGGATTTAATCATTGGTTTATCAACGATTAAAAATGTCGATAAATTAAAGGAAATTGCTCCGACTGTAACGTATACATACGGAAAAGTGGACTATTTAACACAGCATGTAGAAATTGGTAAACTTTTGAATAAAGAAAAAGAAGCTCAAGCTTGGGTGGATGATTTCAAAAAACGGGCAAAAACAACCGGTGATGAAATTAAGGCTAAAATTGGAGAAGATGCTACCGTTTCCGTTTTCGAAAAGTTTGACAAACAGTTCTATGTATACGGCGATAATTGGGGCCGTGGAACGGAAATCCTTTATCAAGAAATGAAATTGGGCATGCCTGAAAAGGTAAAAGAAGTGGCATTGAAAGATGGTTACTTTGCCTTATCATTAGAAGTCCTGAAAGACTATGCCGGTGATTATGTGATTTTGAGCAATAACAAAGATCAGGACAATTCATTCCAACAAACAGATACGTTTAAAAACATACCTGCCGTTAAAAACAATCAACTATATGAAGCTGATGCAAAAAAATTCTACTTCAATGATCCAATAACATTAGAATACCAATTAGACTTCTTTTCCAAAAGTTTTCTTGGAAAATAATACAGTGAGGGAGAGGGATTCCAATTCCTCTCCTTTTATTCTATAAAAAAGAGATGAGAGAGACAGATGACTAAAGAAAATCAACGTTTCATCCCATTTATATATAAACTGCTCATAGGGATTGCTGTATTCATAGGCATGTTCATTATTTCAATGGCATTTGGGGCGGCGGATGTTACTGTAAAAGATGTCTGGCAAGCACTGACATCAAATGCTGTCGGTGAAAAGCTTTCAATCATCCGGGAAATCCGTTTCCCTCGTGAAGTGGGCGCAATCTTTGTTGGTGCAGCACTTGCCGTTTCTGGTGCCATCATGCAGGGAATGACCAGGAATCCACTTGCCGATCCGGGGTTGCTTGGATTGACGGCAGGAGCCAATGCAGGTCTCGCCATTACTTTGGCATTTATTCCAAATGCTAATAATTTAGGGATCATGATTGCGTGTTTTATAGGTTCCGCTGTCGGGGCAACCATGGTTTTCGGAATTGGTGCGATCAAAAAGGGCGGATTTTCACCTTTGCGGATTGTATTGGCTGGTGCTGCAGTCTCTGCATTCCTATTTGCCGTTTCGCAAGGGGTAGGCATTTATTTCAAGGTATCAAAAGATGTATCGATGTGGACAGCTGGCGGGAATATCGGAACTTCATGGGAGCAGCTTCGGGTAATCGTCCCGTTCATTTTAATAGGCATCCTGATTTCCCTTATCTTTTCCAGGCAGCTCACCATACTTAGCTTAAGTGAAGAAGTGGCGGTAGGTTTAGGGCAAAAGACAACACAAATAAAGGCGGTTCTTTTCGTAGTCATCATTCTCCTGGCAGGTGCTGCCGTTGCACTTGTTGGAAATATGGTGTTCATCGGCTTAATGGTCCCCCATATTGTTCGGGCTATCGTGGGTACGGATTATCGATTCATCCTTCCTATGTCTGCGATTTTGGGAGCCACTTTCATGCTGCTTGCCGATACGATCGGCCGTACCATCAATTCTCCATATGAAACACCTGTGGTAGCGGTTGTTGCGATGATCGGTTTACCTTTCTTCCTCCTAATCGTGCGTAAAGGGGGTAAAGCATTTTCATGATCCAGTCATCATTAGTCAAAAAACAGCGATGGATAATAGGTGCATTAACTGCACTCATCATCGTTACGATCATTATTGGGACGTGTTCGGGATATTCCAATCTTTCTTTAGGACGACTGATTCCCACGCTTTTCGGGCAAGGGACGTTTAAAGAGGAATTCATTTTATTTTCCGTAAGGTTACCGCGAATCATCATCACCCTTTTAGCAGGCATGGCCCTTGCACTGTCGGGAGCCATTCTGCAAGGGATCACACGTAATGATTTAGCCGATCCCGGAATCATCGGGATCAACTCAGGAGCAGGTGTTGCCATCGCAGCTTTCTTTCTGTTTTTCCCGCTTGATGCTGGTTCTTTTGTTTATATGGTTCCGCTTGTCGGTTTTATCGGAGCGTTACTGACGGCCTGTTTAATATATATTCTCTCATTCAAGAGAAAGAGTGGCCTTGAACCCGTTCGGTTAGTGTTGATCGGGGTAGGTTTTTCAATGGCGCTTTCAGGCCTGATGATTGTCCTCATTTCATCAGCGGAACGAGAAAAGGTCGATTTCATCTCAAAATGGTTGGCGGGAAATATATGGGGCACGGATTGGCCTTTCGTTTGGGCGATTATTCCATGGTTAATCATCCTCATTCCATTCACTTTATATAAAGCGAATCGTTTGAATCTGCTTGGTTTAAGTGAACCGGTCGCAGTTGGGGTCGGTGTATCGATTGAAAAGGAGCGGATCGTACTGCTAATCACGGCTGTAGCACTGGCAGCGGCTGCCGTTTCTGTTACAGGCGGAATTGCATTCATTGGACTTATGTCCCCGCATATAGCGAAATCCTTGGTAGGACCTCGAAATCAACTATTCATTCCGGTCGCCATTTTAATCGGTGGATGGCTATTGCTGCTTGCCGATACGATAGGCCGTAATATAATTGAACCCGAGGGGATTCCTGCAGGTATCATGGTTGCATTGATTGGTGCTCCTTATTTCATGTACTTATTGTTGAAAAAATAAGAACTTGCTAAAATCCCCTGAAATCCTTCAGGGGATTTTATGTTCCATTAAGTGCTTCCGTAGTTTTTTGTTTTAATCATTGATTATCTATATCTAATTATTTCATCAGGATTCAATCGTTTCGCTTCGAAATAAAATACTTGAATAAACTTTTTTGTATTTACCCGGGTAGGTGTAAGAACTATTGTTGAATCATTTTGCAATTCTTTCATTTTTTGGCGTACGACTGTGAAATCAAAAAATTTGGAAGCATAATTTTCAAACTTCGGATTTGAAAAATCCGTTAAACCGAGCGAGGCAAAATGATTTAAGGAATGGTTAATCGTTCTGCGTATTCGCTGTTCGGCAGCTTTTATTTCTCGATTGATATCAGCCTGCAAAGCTGATGTACCGAGCTTTTTTTTGGTGATTTCTACAAAGATATCTTTAAGGGTAGGGAAATGCTTTCCAAAAGTAAAAGTCCTTTCATACATAAATAAATATTGAAGCATTTCCATTAAATCTTTTGCGCCATTTTCTCCAACGATCCCTAATTCCGATAGTAGGAATTCACCTACCTCACTTATACTTTTTTCATTAAAACTATTGTATTTATCAACTTTTGGCTGTTCAAAATTCAATACACTATTCAAAGAAGCTTGGATATTTGTGATCGATCTTTCTAAATGAATCCGTTCCATAACTTTTCGGATAACTGTTAATATCTCAATACGATTGATTGGTTTGGTAATATAATAATCTATTCCAAGTGAGTATGCCTCACCAATCAGCTCCTTTGATTCAACCTGCGAAATCATTATTATTTTTCCGTTAAATGTACTTTTTATATGACGAAGCGTCTCAATGCCATCCCGGATGGGCATTAATAAATCAATGAATAATATATCAATTTGTTTTAAATTCAGAATATGGCCTTCTAATAGACTCCCATCCTCGGCTTCCTCCACCACTTCTCCTAAATCTTCGTTCTCTATAATTTGGCTTAAGTTCGAACGTATGGCACAATCATCATCTGTTATAAAAAAACGCATGGAATCATCCTTTCTGGATCAACTTATGAATGGGTAATTTTATTGAAAAAACAGCGCCGTTAAAACTATTCTCAAACAGGATATCGCCTCCCAGTTCTTTTACGACCTCTTTAACATATGAGAGACCAATCCCCGTTGAAGGTGTCCCGAAATGATCATATTTTGAAGTGAACCCAGGTTTGAATATGACAGTCTGATATTTTTGAGGAATTCCAGGTCCAGTATCAGCAACTTTAAATTCCACATTGTCATGGATTTCACACAAACTTAAACGGACGATTCCCTTATCTTTAATTGCTTCAACTGCATTTGCGACTAAATTATTGAAAAGAGATAACACGGTATACACATGATAATGTGAATCATTTTTTTGATCCAATGAGTATTCGAATTGTACATCCTTTCCTAGAGATAAGGCATATTTTTCATTAATTCGGATAATTAAATGAAAAAGTTCAGCAGCATTCATATAATCCTTAAAACTCTCATTGGAAATCAATTTGGAAAGACCGGCAAAAATTCGTTGATTATCTTTCTTGACTTCATGCATTTCACCCGCGATGCGCAATGCTTTTTGACTATATGGCTCTGTAAGAACATGAGGTTGCTTTTCCCGTTTTTCCAGAGCTTTTAAATCTCGATACAAATCATACGATTTCTTTGTAATATTCTCAGCATTTTTTAATGTTTTTTTTAAATGAATCGTTTCCTCGTATAAGTTGGAAATGAGCATCAGCATATGTTCATTTTGTTTTCTGATTTGTCGTTCCCTTGATTGTGCTTCATAAAGCTTCATCATATTAAAAAAACTTAAAACGATAAAACTGTGGGCGAATGCGATCATGATCATCTCGTTCAGTGAACCTAGCGTAATTGTTGTTTCCAATACAATATATTGAAAGATTAATTCTACTGAGTCGGACAATATTTCGATAATGAGACCAATAAATCCAATAATCAAAGATCGGTTTTGAAAGCGATTGATTTTCACTAAATAAAAAAGAAAGCAGTAGGTGAAATAAAAGAAAAAACTTGGATAATGAACTTGGAAAGCGGAAGCCCAGGAAAAACTATCATGAATGAAAAAATCTATAAGAATACGAAATACCACAACCATTGTTCCTGTCAGGAAGCCCGAAAGAATGGCAGGTGTTTTCTGTAATAATAGTAAAAAGAAGAAAAGTACAGGTGGACCAAAACTTACCCGAAACGTTTCATTTAAAGGATAAAAACTCAATTCGCCTGCTAATGGGACTGTTAACAACATCAAAGCAAGGATATTGACCTCTTTTTTCATTAACGTACTCAGATTCAAGTCGTCACCTCCCAATTTGTTTAAAAAATCAGTATACAGTTTCATCAGCTTCAATACAACGCTTACTTTGTTCCTGAATGGAACGGCTTAAAACCAATTATCGCAAAACCAATCTGTTTTTCTATCCACAAAAAATGGTAACGGAACATGTGAGATGATTCCGTTTTTTTAGTGATTTTTATTTTTTAGATTTTGTAGGTTTTCGTATGATTATGTAGTTCCCAATTTAAAATTAACGGTAGATAGAATTTTTTGAAAGCGCTTAACAATTATTAGAATATTCATTATGTTTTCATCTAATCTATTGCAGCATGATGGCATTCGGTAAAACGCTCATTTTGAATAATGATACAACAACTGAAGAGGTGGAAAAATGTGATTGAAGAATTGTCAAAAGAGTATGACATTCACGTTAGTAGTCAAAAGCAAGCCGACTTAGATGAATGGGTGGCACATTACAGACCCTATGCTACTGAAGGGCAAACCGCCAATTATATACCTGCATTGAGGAATGCACACTTATCGCAATTAGGCATTTGCATACTGGAGCCTGGTGGAACAATGATCAAGTCAGGGGATTGGGAAGTCCCATTCACGCTGCAAAGTATTTCAAAAGTGCTTAGCTTTATAGCCGCGTGCTTGGGTTGTGGCATTTCTTATGTGTTAGAGAGGGTCGATGTGGAACCAACTGGAGATGCTTTCAATTCAATTATTCGTTTAGAAATGCATAAGCCGGGAAAGCCATTCAATCCGATGATAAATGCAGGGGCGATTACCATAGCTTCGCTTCTTCCAGGTGATACTTCACGAAAGAAATTAGAATTTCTCTATACATTATTTGAAAATTTGTTAGGAAAGCGCCCGGCCATCAATGAGGCAGTGTATCAATCTGAGTGGCAAACCTCTCATAGAAATAGAGCCTTGGCTCACTATTTAAAAGAGACGAATTATTTAGAATCGGATGTAGAGGAAGCTTTAGAGGTTTACCTCAAACAATGTTCCATAGTAGTAACCACAGAAGACATAGCCCTGCTTGGGCTGATTCTTGCACAAGATGGATACCATCCCATCCGTAAAGAACAAGTACTCCCCAAAAAAGTGGCTAGGCTGGCCAAAGCATTAATGCTTACTTGTGGTATGTACAATGCTTCGGGTAAATTTGCGGCTTTTGTGGGGGTGCCTGCCAAAAGTGGAGTATCTGGCGGGATCATGGCACTTGTTCCTCCAAGTTCCAGAAGCGGGCTTCCCTTTCAAGATGGATGTGGCATTGGTATATACGGACCTGCCATTGATGAATATGGGAATAGCGTAACAGGTGGTATGTTATTGAAACAAATGGCACAGGAATGGGATCTTAGTATTTTCTAAAAGCAGAGAAAATCTGTTCATATTAAAAAGCAATATAGGGTACATCCAAGATTCGCATTACAATTCACTAAACTTTAGCAAGAGGTGATGCAATTCAGCAATCACTTTAAGAATCAATTGGACGAACTTGAAACAATTGATAAATCAGTTAAGAACGTCATTATAAAGAATGAAATTTGGAAAGCATGGTGATGAACATATGAATAATTTGCAGCGAAAGATGGGTACGTTTTCGTTAACGATGGTAGGACTCGGGTCAATTATTGGCTCAGGTTGGTTATTCGGAGCATGGAAAGCGGCACAAATCGCAGGACCGGCTGCCATTATCTCCTGGATTATCGGGATGGTTGTTATTTTATTTATCGCACTATCTTACAGTGAATTAGGGGCAATGTTTCCTGAAGCTGGGGGGATGGTAAAATATACGCAATACTCTCATGGCTCGTTTATAGGTTTTCTTGCAGGTTGGGCAAACTGGATCGCAATTGTTTCTGTAATTCCAGTCGAAGCGATTGCTTCTGTTCAATATATGAGCTCATGGCCATGGAAATGGGCGGAGTGGACACATGGTTTAGTAGAAAATGGGAGTCTAACTGGGGCAGGCTTGGCAATTGCTTCTGCATTATTGGTCGTCTATTTTTTATTGAATTACTGGACAGTTAGTTTGTTTTCAAAAGCAAATTCATTTATTACAGTCTTTAAGGTTATTATACCTGGACTGACGATCGGCTCACTTTTATTTGCCGGTTTTCATGGATCTAATTTTACCTCTGCAGGAAGTATCGCTCCTAATGGTTGGGCAAGTGTGCTTACTGCTGTAGCAACTTCTGGTATCATCTTTGCATTTAACGGTTTTCAAAGTCCGATTAACATGGCAGGTGAGGCAAAGAATCCTGGACGTTCGATTCCATTTGCAGTAATAGGCTCCATCTTAATTGCAACGGTTATCTACGTTTTATTACAGATTGCATTTATTGGGGCCGTTGATCCGTCCATGATTGTGAACGGATGGCAACATTTGAATTTCAATTCACCGTTTGCTGATTTAGCAATAGTCCTAGGTATAAACTGGTTAGTTATTTTACTATACGTTGATGCTTTTATTTCTCCTTCCGGGACGGGAATAACATACACGGCGACAACGTCAAGAATGCTTTATGGAATGGAAAAGAATAAATATTTGCCAAGCGTATTTGGAAAACTTCATCCACTTTATGGTATCCCTCGTCAAGCCATGTTTTTTAATCTAGGTGTATCCTTCTTATTTTTATTTATGTTTAGAGGCTGGGGAGTATTGGCAGAGGTTATTTCGGTTGCGACATTAGTTTCTTATATTACAGGTCCAGTTACTGTTATGACATTAAGGCGCACTGGTCAGAATTTATACAGACCATTACGTCTAAAAGGATTAAGTATCATTGCACCGCTTGGTTTTGTTTTTGCTTCTTTGGTTTTATATTGGGCAAGGTGGCCACTGACAGGACAAGTATTATTTATCATTATGATTGGTCTCCCCGTTTATTTCTATTATCAAGCAAAAATCAATTGGAAGGGATTCCGTCAAAACTTCTTGGCTGGGGTTTGGATGGTTGTTTACCTACTCTGTATGATGACCATTTCATACTTAGGCAGTGAAAAGTTTGGTGGACTAAACATAATCCGATTTGGTTGGGATATGGTCCTCATAACATGTTTATCTCTAGGGTTTTATAGTTGGGCAATAAAGAGCGGATTCCAAACAGAATATTTGGAACAAGGACAAAAAGTAAATGAAGACTTGAGATCGATGGAGAATAACATTGCCGCTCACACTGAAAAAAAGGACGCTGTATAAATGGTGTAGCCACTTCATTGATTGGTATGCTCTAACTATTAATATCGATGAGGGTGAAAAAAAGGGGACGGCAAATTTAATTTGCTGTCCCCTTTTTGGATTTAAGAAAGGCTGTTATTTTTTTATTTCACACCTGGTTTATCATTATACCCGGCAGTGAAGATAGCGGCTAAAAATGTAATAGCAACCCCAACGATAATAACTGTGCCCATGCTGTGACCTCCCTTTACCCATATTGTCCCACTTAAGTATAGGCTTAGTATACCCTAATTTTTAGCAGGAGTGCACACAATTTTTCTTGTCAGCATAATTGTCCTCAATTCTTCAATGATTAAGCCTTTTTCGATACTGGAGAGCCAAGGGCTATTCGAAACAATGGCCGGCGACTTTTTAAAGTCTGACATGTTTGTCAGACTTGGAGCATAGATTTAAGTATTCTCTGAAAGTGACAGGGGGAGGTTCCTTAATGGATATTTTAAAGAAAATCGAAAAATTTAGAGAAGATGAACAGAAGCTGAAGTGGGAAGGCACCTTCGCAGAGTACTTAGAAATATTGAAAGAAACGCCTTTAGTTGCTCAATCTGCTCATTCACGTGTATACAACATGATCAGAGATGCAGGGATAGAGGAAGTAAATGGGACAAAGAAATACAATTTTTTCAGCGGTCAGTTGTTTGGCCTTGAAGATTCACTGGAAAGGCTCATCGAGGAATATTTCCATCCGGCGGCAAAGCGGCTCGATGTCCGTAAGCGGATATTGCTTCTAATGGGTCCTGTGTCAGGCGGGAAGTCCACACTCGTTTCTTTACTGAAGCGTGGACTTGAAAATTATTCATTAAAAGACACTGGTGCCATTTATGCAATAAAAGGATGCCCGATGCATGAAGATCCACTGCATCTCATTCCTCAATATTTACGGAATGATTTTTTTGAAGAATATGGAATAAGGATAGAAGGAAACCTATCGCCGCTGAATGTAATGAGGTTAGAACAGGAGTATGGAAGCAGGATTGAAGATGTGATGGTCGAGCGTATTTTCCTTTCGGAGGATAAGCGTGTTGGAATTGGAACGTTCAGTCCTTCAGACCCAAAATCACAGGATATCGCTGATTTGACGGGCAGCATCGATTTTTCGACCATTGCCGAATACGGATCCGAATCAGATCCGCGGGCATATCGTTTTGATGGTGAGCTGAACAAGGCGAACCGCGGGATGATGGAGTTCCAGGAGATGCTGAAATGTGATGAGAAGTTCTTATGGCATTTGCTATCATTGACACAAGAGGGGAATTTTAAGGCAGGACGTTTTGCATTGATCAGTGCCGATGAACTCATTGTGGCCCATACGAATGAAACGGAGTATAAAGCGTTCATTTCCAATAAGAAAAATGAAGCATTGCATTCCCGTATCATTGTCATGCCGATTCCATATAATCTGAAGGTTACCGAAGAAGAAAAGATTTATGAAAAAATGATCCGTGAAAGTGATGTCTCGGATGTTCATATAGCTCCGCATACATTAAGGGTGGCGGCAATCTTCAGCATCATGACACGATTGAAGGATCCCAAAAAGGGCGATATCGATTTAGTGAAAAAGATGAGGCTTTATGATGGGGAAAATGTCGAAGGATTTAATTCCGCAGACATCAATGAATTGAAAAAAGAATATCAGGACGAAGGCATGAGCGGAATCGATCCGCGTTACGTAATTAACCGGATTTCCTCTACGATCATTCGTAAGGAAAACCCGTCCATTAATGCGTTGGATGTACTTATGTCATTAAAAGCAGGTCTTGACCAGCATCCGTCCATTACGAACGAACTTCGGGAGAGGTATTTGAATTTCATTTCACTGGCACGTAAAGAATACGATGCCATTGCAAAAAATGAAGTCCAAAAGGCATTTGTCTATTCATATGAAGAGTCGGCGAAGATCCTCATGGATAATTATCTGGACAATGTCGAAGCATACTGCAATAAATCAAGGCTGCGTGATCCATTGACTGGGGAAGAAATCAATCCAGATGAAAAACTGATGCGCTCGATTGAAGAGCAAATAGGAATTTCCGAGAATGCAAAAAAAGCATTCCGCGAAGAAATATTGATTCGCATTTCTGCATATGCGCGTAAAGGTAAGAGATTCGATTATAATTCCCATGATCGTTTACGGGAAGCAATCCAGAAAAAACTATTTGCTGATTTGAAGGATGTCGTAAAGATCACTACTTCAACGAAGACACCAGACGAAAGGCAACTGAAGAAAGTGAACGAGGTCATCACGAGACTTATCGACGAGCACGGTTATAATTCCACCTCAGCCAATGATTTGCTGCGCTATGTGGGAAGCTTGTTAAATCGGTAATCCATACTTTTTTGCCCCTGCCCCCAATCGGGCAGGGGTTTATTGCCTTTTGCGGAAGGTAAATGAAAGAAAGGTGGACTTCTGAATTCCCTTGAAATCATGCATCTTTTGTTAAAGGGTGATTATATAAGGCAAGAGATTAAAGAACCGGGCCCTTCTGAATGGAGGGAGTCCGGTGCTTTAATTTCTATTTAGTTACATTCAAACCATACTGTTCAATAAGTGTAATAAGTTGATTCGGTGATAGTTTTTCTTCGCTATGATCGATTTTAATTTCCCCATCATCAACATCGATGATCGCTCGTTCCACACCTTCCGTTTTCAAAAGTATGGACTCCAGATTTAAAATCGGACCTTCTGACGTTGCTTCCTTTACATAAAGGGTAGTTGTTTGCATACTTCTTGCACCTCCTTACATTAGCTTATAATGTCTTATCTATACCCCATATTTCCATTAGATATGTTACGTTTTGGATTTGGAAATATTGGGTATCAATAAGTAGAGGTGATGGCAAATGAGTAAAGAGGAATTGAAAAAAGAACATGTTCCGGAAAATAGCTCCATGGCTAAGGATTATGAAGAGATGAAACAACTTGGAAAGCAGATGGAAAATCAAAGGACGAATGAAGAATTGAAAGAGTGGGATAAACGCCCAGGTACAGTTCAACATGAAATAGAGGAAGAT
>NZ_JBSGVZ010000017.1:0-119133 GCF_053608705.1 Peribacillus sp. NPDC055009
GAGACAGATAATATACTTCTATATCCAGGTTAAAAATGGAGAAAACCTTCTTCTCCGTTGTGTTTTTTCCTTATTAAATTCATATATTTTGGATCTGTAAATCTATTTTCAAAAAAGTCATTACCGTTATAAATCTTCTAAAAATGCCTTCATGAAAGCCTTTTCACTATATTAACCCAGAGGTCGATTCATTGATAAATTACTATTACCCTTGTGTTGATTCAAAGGAAAAGCAAAAGGACAAAGCCATGGCCTTGTCCTTTTGCAAATACATTAGTATTTTTTTAATATAATGAAAATTCATCAGTGATTTCCCTAATATTCTACATAAACCAACAGTAATCCATTTAGCGATATCATCTGGATAATTTAGGAAACTACCGATTCATATCCTTGTCAACTTTATAAATGAATGCGAATACCTCTGCAACAGCTCCATACAATTCTTCTGGAATCGTTTGATTTATATCCAATTGACCTAAAAGTGCAGCAAGCGATTCGTCCCTTTGGATTGGTATATCCAGTTTCATCGCCTTTTCCAGAATAATATCAGCGGTTTTACCTTTTCCCTTCGCCAATATGACGGGCGCTTTAGATGTCTTTTGATCATACTTTAAGGCAATCGCTTCTTTTCGTTTATCATTCATCATATTCGAATATCCACTCCACTATACGAACCGGTTTCTGAAAAAGGTATCGGTTTCCCCCCTTGGTCCCGCTCTTTTTCATTCACGGGATTTACAAAGGAAACCCCTGACAATCTGTATTCCATTTTTTCGAGATTCTCTCTCAGGATGTCAAGATATTGACCGGCTGCCTCTTCAAGGACCGCACCATTCCCATTTATGACCGTCACTTTGATGATTCGGTTTTGAACCTGCATGTCGATGACCGTCTCTTTAAGGCGTTCCAATTCTAAATAAAATAGGACACGGCAGTAATCCGGGTCAATTTTGCCATCTTTTGTTTTTCTTCCGCTCCATTGTAAAGTCAGATCCGTTTGAACAGATCCCAGATTGAGTGGAACTGTAAGAAGTAAATTCTGAATCGGTCCATTTTCCTGTGAAAGGATCTGTTGCGCAGTAATCCGATTTAGGATTTGCTCTGCCATCTCCTTCATAGATGCCGGAATTTGTTCATTCAGCAATTTAAGCAGCAGCGGTTTAAGTGTCTCCAAATCCTTCGGGAAATCCGCCATATCTTCTCCAGAAAGGTTAATGAGTGCATGTTCCAGCTGAAGACCAAGGATCTTGGTCATTTCTTTCAGCTGATGTGCAACAGAAGGTCCATCGGTGAAATCGATTGTTTGAAACTCAGCTTCCAATATAAGTGAAAGGACTAGCTTCTCATTATTCCTAGCGTATTGGGCCTCAGGAAGCCTATTAAGCGACTGGAACAATAATTCAGCCGCCTTACCCTTCGACTCAGCTATTTGATCTGTGTCCTTATTCAAGTAGCCTATAAGGTCATTCACTTCCATTTTTCCTCCTAGTGCCTTTTTAGCTGTTGCTTCGGTAAAAGAACTCTGGAGTAAATGAAAGGCATGAGAGGAAAGTTTTTCTGCAGTAATGTTTTTTCTCGGCATCGAGTGGATATCATGTGGCAGTTTTGCCCCCTCGTGTTCATGACCGTTCAATATGCGATTAATAGCAGTATCGATCTCTTCAACTTTTGCAAATGCTCCGCTTTTTGCCTCGGAAAGCAGCTGCAATCCTTGATGTATTTTATCAACCGCTGAATTCTTAGCAATACCTGACCTAGCCTCAGATCCATCAATTAAATTCTCCAGAAAGACAAATTCCGTCATTCCCTTTGGAATGAAACCCGTCTTTTGGAGCAGGGAAAATGCACCGGATTTCATTTCTGGTGTTGAATCGGAATCCAGCCAAGTGGTGACTAGTTTTTGCAAACCGATTTGTTGAAACTGGTTCTGTTTAGCAACGTGTAAGGAGTCCAATACTTCCCTCAGCTTGCCGGCAGTCCTCGTTTCTGCTTCACCATCCTCCAGCTTTTGCTTGAAGCAACTGAGAAGTTTATGGAAAGGTTCACTTTTGGACTGTGTAAATAAAGCATCAAATACATCTTTTACAAAAGGCAGTTGCTGAATGAACATCGTTTTTATTACAGGCAGACCGGCTTCTGCAGCATCAGCAGCTTTTAACCATTGCATGGCGGGCTGAAAAGTATCCTTGGTTATCGGGAGGCGATTTGTCAGGAGATATTCGGCAAGCTTCAATGCGGACGGTTCGGGCGTTATGCCGAGATGAGCGATTAATTTTGCAGCCGTTCCCTTTATGCCGGAATCGTTCAAATCGGGGGAATTTAAAGCTTTTAACACGAGCCGCCCCTCAATTGGGTGCTGCACTTGAAACCAATGCCTTTCTCCTGTCCGAAGCGGGATATCGAGAGTGGCAATCATTTTTTGGTGGCCAATCTGTACCTCGGCCGTTTGGTTAGGAAAAACTTTATTCACCTTCCCGATAAAGATTTGCCCGTTTTTCCAACTAACAATTCCTTTTATTTCAATAGGTGAAGATAACGGTTGACCGATTGTTATGGATTGCACCACTCCCCCCCCTTAATCCTTCGTTCTTGCAGCTATTTCCTTAACTGGTGCAAAACTTCTTCTATGCCAAGGTGTAAGCCCGTGCGTGTCGAGCGCTTCTAAATGTTGGCTTGTCCCGTAACCCATGTGCTTTTCAAAACCATATTCCGGATATTTCTCACCATATTCCTTCATCATTCTATCACGGGTTACTTTCGCTATTATGGAGGCCGCAGAGATGCTAATGCTTCTTGCGTCCCCCTTTATGAGCGAAAGCTGCGGAATCGGCACATCCAGTTCCATTGCATCGATCAACAAATGATCAGGAAGTTCCGACAGATCGTTCAATGCGGCCACCATTGCCTTTTTCGTAGCTTGATATATATTGATTTCATCAATTACTTCGCTATGTACAACACCTACACCTATGGATAGTGCTTCCTTAAAAATCATTTCATAAAACAGTTCCCTTTTTGCCTCTGGAATCTTTTTGGAATCATTAAGCCCAGGCAAATAAAAAGATTCAGGCAAGATGACTGCACTGGTCACAACTGGTCCTGCCAGAGGTCCTCTTCCCACTTCATCGATACCAGCCAGAATGGAAAACCCCTGTTTTCTCAATTGACGCTCAAACTCCGTCATTTCCGTGAAAGCATCCCTTACCTGTTGTTCTTTTTCATAAGCTCTTTGCCATTTGCTTACTAAGTCGGTTACTCCCTTTCGTCCGTCCTCCCGGCATTTCTGTAAAAATAAATCTTCAGGCTCTCTTATTGTCTTTAACTTTGAGGAGATTTCCTTAATGCTCATTTCGGTTATCATCTATATCACCCATCATATTAATTATCGGCAGCCTAGCTCCCTTTCTACAGTTCAAACAAAAATACGGAGCGGAAAAGAGACATCAAAAAGAGTAAGCCTTTTCGACATCCAATACTCCAGCTCCGTATCAATCCTTTTCACTGATTGTCTTCAACAATCAGGTCATTGTTAATGTTATTCGGGATATCATTCTCTTCATAATCCAAAGGGACCTCAAACGTAAGCGGACCCATCTTTTCTGAACGGATTTCACGTACGACCAACTCTGCGGTCTTGTCATAATCGATGAACCCTCCAGATGCTAAACAGCCCCTGAACTTTCCGACCGCATCGAACAATTCGAGTGTTTCCTGCGGAATTACATCCAGATTATAACGGGATTTCAATCTATCCGGATATTCTTTTTCCAAAAAGCGAAGGCCGTATAATGAGACTTCATGCAAGTTTAAAATCGTATCTTTGATCGCACCTGTCAACGCAAGCTTCAAGCCTACTTCTTGATCCTCGAATTTCGGCCAGAGAATCCCCGGCGTGTCGAGCAATTCCAATTCCTTGCCAACTTTTATCCATTGCTGCGCTTTCGTGACGCCAGGCGTATTCCCTGTTTTGGCAATGTTCTTTTTGGCAAGCCGATTGATTAAAGTCGATTTCCCCACGTTCGGAATGCCGACTATCATGGCACGGATCGCTCTCGGCTTTATTCCTCTTGATTCCATCCGCTCATACTTCTCTTTTAAAAGTTTTTTGGAAGCAGCTGTAATCTGGTTTAAACCGTTTCCAGCCTGTGAGTTAATGGCAATCGCCGTTTTCCCCTGCGATTTATAATGTTCAAGCCACATATTCGTTTTTACCGGATCGGCCATATCAGCTTTATTCAAAAGGATGACCCTCGGTTTATGCTGAATGATTTCATCGATCATCGGATTTCGTGAAGATGCCGGTATCCGGGCATCCACAAGTTCAAAGATGATGTCGATCAGTTTTAATTTCTCTGTTACTTCCCGTCTTGCTTTGGCCATATGGCCAGGGAACCACTGTATTGTCAATGGAATGCACCTTCCTACTATTCCGCCAATCGAAAGTCTTCGATCGGCCAATAAACTAATTTAGTTTTTCCTAACACTTTATCGTAAGGAACGACACCTACGCCAAAATGGCGGCTATCCTTACTAAAACGGCGATTATCCCCCAGGACAAATAGGTGGCCTTCAGGCACCGTTTCTTGTTCTATGACATCACTTAATGTAAAAGGTTCCGTCAAGTCCCCGCCATCAATCAATTGTTCTTTATATTCATCCAAGTATGGCTCATCATAAGCTTTTCCATTCACGTAAAGAGTATCATTTTTATATTCGACTTTTTCCCCAGGCAATCCAATGACCCGCTTTATGTAATCCTTGCCTTCTGGAGCTTCGAAAACGATAATGTCGAATCTTTTCGGTTCACCGATCGAATAGGAAATTTTATTAACGATCATGCGGTCCGTATCCTTTAATGTCGGCATCATGGAATTACCGTCCACAACAATAGGAGCCAGAAGGAAATAACGAATCAGCGTCGCCGCTATAACCGCGATTATGACCGCCTTTGTCCATTCCCACAATTCATTTTTCTTTTTCGCCATCCTTACACACCCTTTTTGAAGCATATCAACAATTATTTTAACATGTTGCGGACGCTATAGCGAGCAGGATTCTATATAGTTTTCACCGTAAGTGTATTCATCGTTTCTTAAAGTGCAAAAAGGGAGCCTGATAAACAAGCTCCCTTTTTGCATGATACTGTTTGGTTATTCACCTTATGTGGATCATGGTAAACCCGCATGAAGATATTCGAAGAATTAACGACGAATTTCTTTAATACGTGCTTTTTTACCACGAAGTTCGCGTAGGTAATAAAGTTTCGCACGACGTACTTTACCGTGACGGATAACTTCTAGTTTCGCAATTTTTGGTGTGTGAACAGGGAAAGCACGTTCTACTCCAACGCCGTAAGAGATCTTACGTACTGTGAAAGTTTCACTAACTCCGCCGCCACGACGTTTGATTACAACGCCTTCAAACAACTGGATACGTTCGCGAGTTCCTTCAATAACCTTTACGTGTACACGTACTGTGTCACCAGGTCTGAATGATGGAAGATCTGAGCGAAGTTGTTCTTTTGTGATTTCGTTAATAAGATTTTGCATCGATTTCAACTCCTCCTGGACGCTCATGCAAATACTTATTGTTTGCAGCGGAACATCGTTATAAGACTGAGCATTTCGCCCAAGTCACAAGGTATATCCTATCATACTATAAACGTCGATGCAATAGAGATCAGTCTTCTTTTTTAATCTCGGACAATAATTTTTCTTCAACTTCCGATAGTTCATAACTATCGAGCAAATCCGGACGCCGAATCCAAGTTCTGCGCAGGGATTCCTTCATCCGCCATTCATCGATTTTTTTATGATTCCCGGATATTAGCGGATCAGGAACTTTCATCCCCCGGAAATCTGCAGGTCTAGTATAATGTGGATGCTCTAACAAACCAGAAGAATAGGAATCAAGAATCGGGGAGTCAACATTTCCAAGAACGCCAGGCAGCAAGCGCACAACGCTGTCAATAATGACCATTGCGCCCAATTCCCCGCCTGTAAGCACAAAGTCGCCTATCGATATTTCATCAGTGACGACATGCTCCCGGATCCGCTCATCATACCCTTCATAATGCCCGCAAATGAAAATGAGATGTTCCTCTTCAGCTAACTCTTCGGCTTTTTTCTGCGTGTAACGCTCTCCCTGGGGGCAAAGCAGGACTACCCTTGGGGTTAGCTCAGCTTGCCCTTTAAGAGCTTCCACGGCATCAAAGATCGGTTGTGCCTTCAATACCATTCCGGCACCGCCGCCATACGGATAATCATCAACCGTCGAATGCTTATTATCTGCATAATCTCGGAAATTGGTCACCTTATAGCTGACAGCCTGCTTTTCCGCAGCCTTTTTTAAGATTGACGAACCAAATACCCCTTCGAACATTTCTGGAAAAAGCGAAAGCACATCGATTTTCATCAGTCTAAAAGTCCTTCCATCGGTGTAATGATGACCTTTTTAGCGGAAATATCTACTTCTTTAACAATTTGTTCAATATACGGAATCAAAATGTCCTTACTGCCAGCTTTCTTAATGACCCAAACATCATTTGCACCAGGCGTAAGAACCTCAATGATTTCCCCAACTTCAATGCCTTCATCCGTAAATACCGAACAGCCGATGATTTCATGGAAGTAGAACTCACCTTCGTCCAATTTACCAAGCTGTGCTTCCTTGACTTTCAGGACCCCGTTTTTAAAAGCCTCGACTTGTCCGACGTTATAATAGTTCTCGAACGTCAATAGGTTAAAGTTTTTATGGGTGCGATGCGACCTGATGACAAGCGGCAAAGGTTTTTTCTCAGTGTCCCTGAACAAATACAGAGTATTTCCCACTTTGTATCGTTTGTCCGGAAAGTCTGTTGAAGAAATAACACGGACTTCTCCTAAAAGACCATGTGTGTTGACAATTTTACCTACATTAAACCATTTTTCCATTCTTTCACCTCTAACGAATTTCCGAGACGATTCCATCTTTAATGACAATGGTCTTCGTTGCCATGATTTCGTCCCAATCTGCCCCAATTTCCACATCAATGATACTTTGAACTTCCCGTTCCTTCAATTCACTTCCGGCGGGAAGGATCTCCAACTGCTCCATTTGAAATTCAAGCAGTTTAATTTTTTCTTGCCTCTGGTTTATTTCTTTTTCGAAATGAGCACGGAGACTAGCAGGTTGGAGAGTTCTTGTTTTTTCAAGTTTTTTCAGTTCAAAGCGAAGCTGTTCACTCTCTTTTTGAAGCTGAAGGCGTTTTGACTTGTATTTCTCGAGGAGCTGATTCTTGCTGGATTCCGTTAATACTTGGTTAACGATTACATTTTGGAGAATTTTCATTCCAGCACCTCCTATTATCTATGATTTCGTATTTCCTTCTAAAAATATGTATGATGGGGTAATCTTTTTGAAATGGGGGTCATTCTCTTAAGTATAACGTAAATCGGTAAAAGATGCGTCTTAAAAGGCGTAAAGTTTAAAGCCCGAATTTGATCAATTGGGATCTAAGCTTTCTTGAAGTACAAAAAAAGGAGGGGAATTAACCCTCCTTATTCGGAAATCTCCAAATAGATTTTCTTCTGCTGTGAAGATCCTGCTGCATATACCACAGTCCGAATCGCCTTAGCAACACGCCCTTGTTTACCGATCACCTTGCCCATATCCTCTTTATGAACGGAGAGGATATAAACAATCCGGTCGGATTCTTCCTTGGAGGTCACGATGACCTCTTCCGGATAATCCACAAGTGCTGAAACAATCGTTTCAATCAGTGCTTTCATCAACTACCGTCGATTACTTGCTGTTTTTTGCAACATGGAATTTTTCCATGATGCCTTGTGTTGAGAATAAGTTACGAACTGTATCAGATGGTTTAGCTCCATCTTGTAACCATTTAAGAGCAAGCTCTTCGTTGATATCAACTTTTGCTGGTTGAGCCACCGGGTTATAAGTTCCTACCACTTCAATGTAACGTCCGTCACGTGGTGAACGAGAATCTGCAACTACAATACGATAGAAAGGAGATTTTTTAGCTCCCATACGTTTTAAGCGAATTTTTACTGCCATTTTAAATAAGCACCTCCGAATAGTTTCACACAAGATAGTATAATATCAAATGTCTTGCATGTTTGTAAAGGTTTTTTTCTTAACAGGTAAAAAAAGTGTTGAAATACATGGCTTCGACCCGTATTTCACCTTAGTTCCGAGCTGAAATAAACCTTACATGAACGGGAATTTAAATCCCTTTTTCTTTCCTTTTTGCATGTTCGTAACCTGTTTCATCATCTTTTTCATTTCTTCGAATTGCTTCAGTAGACGGTTCACTTCTTGAATCGATCTGCCGCTTCCTTTGGCAATCCGTTTCTTGCGGGATGCATTCATGGTTTCCGGATGTTCCTTTTCATGCGTTGTCATTGATCGGATGATAGCTTCAACATGACCGATTTGTTTTTCATCGATCTGAAGGTTGTCCATCCCTTTCATTTTATTCGCACCTGGAATCATTTTCAGAATATCATCAAGCGGTCCCATATTCCGCACCTGACCGAGCTGATCAAGGAAATCATCAAAGGTAAAAGTGGCTGTACGCATCTTTTTCTCTAATTCTTTCGCTTTTTCTTCATCAACATTGGCCTGTGCTTTTTCGATAAGGGTCAACACATCACCCATGCCGAGGATCCTTGACGCCATCCGTTCTGGATGGAAAGCTTCAAGTGCATCCAATTTTTCACCCATACCGACGAATTTAATAGGCGTGTTGGTGACTGAACGAATTGAAAGTGCCGCACCACCACGTGTATCTCCATCAAGTTTCGTTAATACGGCTCCTGTCAGGCCCAGCTGTTCATTGAAACTTTGGGCTACATTGACCGCATCCTGACCGGTCATCGCATCGACAACCAGGAAGATTTCATCTGGTTTTGTCAACTCTTTGATATCCTTCAGTTCGCCCATCAAGTTTTCATCAACATGAAGGCGACCTGCGGTATCAATCAACACATAATCATGATGTTCTTCCTTAGCTTTTTCAATTGCCTGTTTAGCAATTTCAACAGGACTGACCTGGTCCCCAAGGGAGAAAACAGGCATGCTTAATTGTTTGCCAAGTGTTTCAAGCTGCTTAATCGCCGCCGGACGGTAAATATCAGCCGCAACGAGCAATGGCTTGCGGTTGTATTTTTTCCTTAGAAGATTGGCAAGCTTTCCGGTGGTCGTCGTTTTACCTGCACCTTGAAGACCTACCATCATGATGACAGTCGGTGGTTTCGAGGCAACGGCAATCTTGCTTTGTTCGCCGCCCATCAGCTCCGTCAATTCTTCCTTGACTACCTTTATTACCTGTTGACCGGGGGTTAAGCTTTTCAGCACTTCCTGACCTACCGAACGTTCACTGACACGTTTTACAAAATCCTTCACGACTTTAAAGTTAACATCCGCTTCAAGCAGGGCCAATCGAACTTCACGCATCATTTCTTTAACGTCCGCTTCGTTGACTTTCCCTTTTCCACGGATCTTTTGCATCGTGCTCTGCAGTCGGTCGGCCAATCCTTCAAATGCCATATTGCCGCCTCCTAATCCAACTTCTCAAGCGTTGTGATTGCTTCTAGCAGCTTCTCTTTTGAAAAGGAATCCTTTTCTATGAGTCCCTTCATATTCGCAATCCACTGGTTACGCTCTTGAAATTTTTGAAATAACAACAGCTTTGCTTCATATTCCTCAAGCATCGCTTCTGTTCTTTTTATATTATCATAGACTGCCTGCCTACTGACTTCGTATTCATCGGCAATCTCGCCAAGAGAGTAATCATCCAGATAGTAGAGGGACATATAGCTCTGCTGCTTCTCTGTTAACAACGATTGGTAAAAGTCATACAAATAATTAATCCGCGTTGTCTTTTCAAGCATCTTAGCAAGCCTCCCTGCTGTTAAGTGAAAACCCTTTACAAGTTTATATTGTAAAGCCTTGTTTATTTGATGTCAAGTTAAACTCCTTACCACTTGTTTGCAAAGCATTATTTTTTTCTTTATTCCGCTTTTTTAGACCTTTATGCAATTGTTTCCCTAATTTACACAGTGAACGAAAAACCAGAAGAGAATTATCTCTTCCGGCTTACAATTTTTCTTAAACCTCTTCTTTATCGATGATATCAGCAAAAAGGCCATAAACATATTTCTCAGCATCGAATTCCTGTAGATCGTCCATTTTTTCACCTAGCCCGACAAATTTAACGGGTATGGCCAATTCATTGCGAATTGCCAAAACAATTCCGCCTTTTGCGGTGCCATCAAGCTTTGTTAAAACAATACCGGAAACATTGGTCGCTTCCTTGAATGTTTTTGCCTGAATGAGGGCATTTTGTCCAGTTGTTGCGTCAAGGGCAAGCAACACCTCATGTGGTGCACCAGGTACTTCACGTTCAATTACACGTTTCACCTTTTCCAATTCCTTCATTAAGTTCACTTTATTCTGTAAGCGACCGGCAGTATCACAGATCAAGATATCCGCTTTTCGTGCCTTGGCGGCCTGAATGGCGTCGAACATGACCGCTGCAGGGTCAGAGCCTTCACCCTGTTTGATTACACTGACGCCGACACGCTCTCCCCAAACCTCAAGCTGTTCAATCGCACCGGCACGGAAGGTATCCCCTGCAGCCAATACGACTGATTTACCTTCCATTTTGAATCTATGGGCAAGTTTACCAATGGTCGTCGTTTTACCTACCCCATTAACCCCTACAAACAAAATGACCGTCAAACCCTCTACTTGTATATTCAGGCTTGAAGTCGCTTCATCATCACCTTGGTAGATTTCCACTAGCTTTTCGGAAATAACGGACTGCACTTCCCTCGTATCAGAGATATTACGAAGCTTGACTTCCCTTTTCAATTGATCAATCAGTTCCATCACAGTATCAAAGCCTACATCTGCCTGTATCAGGATTTCTTCAAGTTCTTCAAAAAAGTCCTCATCCACTTTCCGATAACGGGCAACAAGTTCATTAACCCTTCCTGTAAAGGAATTCCTCGTCTTTGTCAAACCTTGCTTGAATTTTTCCCCTATGGATACTTCTGCTTCGACTGATTTTTCTTTTTCTTTTTCTTCCTGGGTCGTAAATTTCTCTTTTAGCTTTTTGAAAAAACTCATTGTCCCACTTCCTCTAATTCATGAATTTTAAACTTCAATAAAGTTTTCTGATTCTTCCATCCGGACGGAAACAAGTTTGGAGACGCCTGACTCTTGCATCGTAATGCCATATAGGACATCTGCTTCTTCCATCGTGCCTTTGCGGTGAGTAATCACGATGAACTGCGTTTCCCTGCTGAACTTCCTTAAAAATTGACTGAACCGGACAACATTCGCCTCATCAAGCGCTGCCTCGACTTCATCAAGGATACAGAAAGGCACCGGACGCACTTTTAGAATGGAGAATAAAAGGGCTATGGCTGTCAATGCTCTTTCTCCCCCGGATAAGAGACTCAAATTTTGCAGTTTTTTCCCGGGAGGCTGTGCAATGATATCCACACCTGTATTTAGTAAATCATCCGGATTTGTCAGTTTCAGCTCGGCTCTGCCTCCGCCAAATAAAGCTTTGAAGACTTGTTCGAATTCTTCACGGATCGAATAGAAGGTATCCGCAAAGCGCCGCTTCATTTCATCATCCATTTCATCTATGACCTGGAATAATGTATCCTTCGCCTGTTGAAGGTCTTCCTTTTGACTTAGAAGGAATTCATAGCGTTCAGCTACACGTGCGTATTCATCAATTGCACCTAGATTCACCGTTCCCAGTTCCTCGATTGCAAGCTTGATGAGCTTCACCCTTTTTTGAGCTTCTTCTGCAGGCATCATCAATGGATACTGTTCTTTAGCACCTTCAAAGGAAAGGGTATATTCTTCTCTCAAGTGCTCGAGACGATTTTCCAGTTCGACATCCAGACGAGTTAATTTCACTTCTTCATCCTTTATCACTTCGACAATGCCTCTATAAAGTCGATTTTCTTCTTTTAAGGACAGTTCAAGCGATTCAACTTCCTTTAGAAGCTCGTTTTTTTCCTGTTTTTTTATGGTGATTCCTTCAATTGCCCCATTTTTGTCAAGCAATTTCTGCTGAGCCATATCTTCCAGTGACTCTTCCCCGCTTGAACTGTCTGTCATTTCATTGGTAAGGAGGCCTAAATCATCTTTGTTTTCGGCAAGCCTGCTTGTTTCCTTTGAAAGATCCGATTCAATGCGTTCCATCTTCTCTTTTTGGTTTTGCAGCTGGCCACGCTTAGAGGCAAGCATTACCCTCAGTTCATTCGTTTCTTCAGCAAGGCTCTCCTTTGAGGATTGTTGGGATTGCTTTTGTTCCGTCATTTCGGAAATCAACTTGTCAAGCCCCTCAATTTCCGATTTACATGAGTCCAAAAGTTCTTCCAGCTCTTCAAGTCTTGCTGTTTTTTGCTGCTGTTCTTCTAAATATGAATTTTTATCCAAATCATAAAGATGCAGCCGTTCATTCACATTTCTTTCCTGCAGCTCCACTTCACGGAGTTCACCCTTAAGGGTTTGTTCTTGTAAACGAAGTCTCTCTCCTGTTTTTCTGGTTTGTTCAAGCGTTTGCTCTTGAAGACCCACATCCACTTTGAGCTGTTTGACTTGCTTTTCTAGCTGATTCGTTTTAGCTTCCATGGCAGCAAGTTTTTGTTGGAGCTCTTCCAATTCCGTTTTCCTTGAAAGCAGGGAGGTCGTTTTTTGCTTTAAGGCTCCGCCAGTCATTGAACCGCCTGGATTGACGATATCCCCCTCAAGCGTTACGAAGCGGAAACGGTGCTGCATCATTTTCGCCAGGTCATTTGCGCCTTTCAAATCAGTGGTGATGATCACGGTTCCCAATAGGTTTTCAGCAATCGCTGCATGCCTATCATCATATTGGATCAATGAGGAACCAGTCCCTACAAAAGCGGAATGGCTCTTCAGCATCGATAATTGGTTAGCTGATATCTCTCTTGCCTTTATGACTGATAAAGGCAAGAACGTCGCACGCCCATACCTATTTTTCTTCAAGAATGAAATGGCTTCCCGTGCATGCTCCTCGCGTTCCACGACAACATGCTGCATCGCTCCGCCCAGAGCCGTTTCGATGGCCGTTTCATATTCCTTTGGAACCTTTATCAATTCCGCAACTGCCCCTTCAATGCCTGGAAGGGTTTCTTTCGCTTTCAAAACCTCTTTTACACCCTGAAAGAAGCCTGCATAATCATCTTCCATTTCTTCAAGCAGTTCCTTACGTGATTTTGCCTGTTGAAGGAATTGATAGGCCTTATAAAGGGTGGTTTCTTGTTTTTGATACGTATCTTTTGCCGCATTCAATTTATTCTGCTGATTTCGGAAATAAGTGACATGCTCTTCAAGCTGCTTGGTCATATTGTCCATCAGCTTTGAATATTCCATTTTTTTAGCAGTGATATCCATTCTTTCGGTTAAGAACTTTTCATTTTCCATGTCAAGTTTAGCATTTTTATGTTCCTGCTGTGTTAGCTGCTGGAGCAGGTATTGTTTTTCGTTTTTAGCCGATGCCTGCTTGTTCAACCACTCGATATAGTCACTCTTTTTCGCTTCGATCATCGCTTCGATATCACTATTGAATAGGCCCAGGCTTTTTTGTTTTTCATGTAGAGTTTCAGAAATCCCCTTCACTTCCAAGTTCAGTGCATTCAGGATTTCCGTTTCTCTTTCCTTTTGCAAAGACAGACGCTCGACAGCAGCCTCACCTTCCACAATCGCTTTTTCCAGCTGTGACTTGTTTTGGGCGGCATTCTTTTTCCGTTCTTTCAAAACTTCTTTACGGCCTTCAAGCTTTTCAAGTTCTTCGCTGGCATTCAGGAGAATTTCCTGAAGACCATTGATCGATGTCTCAAGCGTCGCAAGACTATCCCTTAGCTTTTTGAGATGAGCTTCCCTATCATGAAGCTGTCCTGCCATTTGCTGTTCCATTTCATTATGTTTTTCAAGTTCCTGTGATAGGTTTTCCCATTTTTCATAAAGTTCTTCTATTTCAAAAACGGTTAAAGCCACTTCTATTTGCTCAAGCTCGTCTTTCTTCGCCAAAAATTCCTTGGCGAGGGAAGACTGAATTTTTAACGGCTCCACCTGCCCCTCCAATTCATGGAGGATATCATGGACACGGTTTAAGTTATCCTGTGTTTCCGTCAGCTTCGATTCCGCTTTTCGTTTTCTCGTTTTATACTTCAGGACACCGGCTGCTTCTTCAAAAATCACTCGTCTTTCTTCAGCTTTACTGCTAAGGATTTCTTCCACTTTCCCTTGGCTGATGATGGAAAACGCTTCTCTCCCAAGACCAGAATCCATGAAAAGGTCTATGATGTCTTTCAGACGGCAACCTTGATTATTAATGAAAAATTCACTTTCTCCCGATCGATATACACGTCTTGTCACACTGACTTCATGAAAGTCAATCGGCAGGGAATTGGTCTCGTTATCAAGGGTCAATGATACTTCCGCAAAATTCAACGCTTTCCTCGTGTCACTTCCCGAAAAGATGATATCTTCCATTTTTGCTCCACGCAGTGATTTCGCAGACTGCTCTCCAAGTACCCATCGGACTGCATCGGTCACATTACTTTTACCGCTTCCGTTTGGTCCAACCACTGCCGTGACACCAGGTACAAAATCAATCGAAATTTTCTCTGCGAAAGATTTAAATCCTACAACGTCCAAACGTTTGAGGAACATGACCTTTCCCCCTCTACTGTTCAACTATCTTGTTGATTTTTTTTCTTTTAAAACGATCAATGCATGCTCGGCAGCATGCTGCTCCGCTTCTTTTTTGGACTTTCCTATTCCAGAGCCCAGCTCTTCCCCATTCAAGGAGACGGTCGAAACAAACTCCCGATTATGAGCCGGTCCTTTTTCCTGCAAGATCTTATATTGCAGGACACCGATGGCATCACGCTGGATCAGCTCCTGAAGCTGGCTCTTATAATCCATCACATGAGAAAAAGCACCCTCGTCTATCTTCGGAAACACAACATTCGTCAAAAACTGAACAACTGGCTCTAATCCTTGATCAAGGTACAAAGCTCCAATATAGGCTTCGAATACATCCGCAAGCATGGCAGGGCGTTCTCTTCCGCCTGTCATTTCTTCCCCTTTTCCGAGCAATACATATTCCCCGTAAGAAAGACTATTGGCAAAAGCAACAAGTGAAGGCTCACATACAATGGCTGCCCTCAGTTTGGTAAGTTCACCTTCGCTCATCATCGGATATTTTTGATATAAGTATTTAGAGATGGTCAGTTCAAGTACAGCGTCTCCCAAAAATTCAAGCCTTTCATTATCTTCATAAGGCTTACGGCGATGCTCATTCACATAAGATGAATGTGTAAAAGCTTGTTTCAATAAATTTTCATCTTTAAAATGAAAACCCAGATTTTCTTGCAACTGTTTAAATTTATTATCCTTAATTGATGGTTTACGATTATTTCCGTTCCTACGCATCTCACAAAACCCTCCACAACGGTTCAAAAAGCATATTTTTCCAATATATAAAAAGAAACCTGGCAGGAATTCCTGTCAAGCTTTCCTATGTACCATCATACATTATTATCCGCTTAAAGAAAACCAATGGCAAAAGACCACTGCCATGCAGGCGGTGCTTACCCGCGTACATGCTCATTCCCTTATCTTACGCGGCATCAAACTTCTTTAGCAATAAGAGAAAGCCCCGTTAAAAAACGGAGCTTTTAGTCAAATGACAATTCATTACATAGTGCTTTGTATGTAATTCACAGCATCACCTACTGTGGCGATTTTTTCAGCGTCATCGTCCGAAATTTCCATATCAAACTCGTCTTCGAATTCCATGACTAGTTCAACTACATCCAGGGAATCGGCACCAAGATCTTCTTTGAAAGAAGCTTCAAGTTTTACCTCTGATTCTTCTACGTTCAAACGATCTACAACGATTTTAGTTACTCTTTCTAATACATCTGCCAATGTGTTCACCTCCCCTCAAGACATTATAAATTAATTTCGAAAAAAATCAAAGAAAACTTACATGACCATTCCGCCATCTACATGAAGTGTTTGCCCAGTCATATATTTGCTGGCATCGGAAGCGAGGAAAGACGCCACTGCAGCAATATCTTTAGGGTCACCGAAGCGTGCAAGCGGAATTTGGTCCAGCATGGCTTTTTGGACGTCTTCAGGCAATTCCCCAGTCATATCCGTTGAGATGAAACCTGGGGCAATCGCATTGACCGTAATGCCTCTTGAAGCAAGTTCCTTTGCCGTGGTTTTAGTCAAACCGATCACACCAGCTTTAGCCGCTACATAATTAGCCTGCCCCGCATTTCCGCTGACGCCGACGATCGATGCCATATTGATGATCCTGCCGCTGCGCTGCTTCATCATTTGCCTTGTAACCGCCTTTGTGCATAGGAACACGCCTTTAAGATTCGTATTGATCACAGAATCCCATTCATCTTCTTTCATACGCATCAATAGGTTATCACGTGTGATACCTGCATTATTAACCAGGATATCCACTCTGTCAAACTGTTCGATGACCTCTTTGATCATGCTTGTCACCGATTCACTATTTGCAACATCGCATTGGATGGCAAATGCTTTACGGCCCAATGCCTTGATTTCATCAACCACTTCATTCGCTTTAGCTTCACTGCCGGAATAGTTGATGGCAACGTCTGCTCCCTGACGGGCAAGTTCCAATGCAACTTCCCTCCCAATACCTCGTGAAGCTCCCGTTACAAGTGCTTTTTTACCTTCGAGGATCATGCTTGTACCCCCTTCAATGTTTCAATTGTTTTAGTTAGAGTATCTATATCGGAAACCGAATGAATTTGAACGGAACGATCGATTTTCTTTATCAATCCGCCCAATACTTTCCCCGGGCCCACCTCGATGAACGTATCCACGCCCAATTCAAGCAGATTTTTCACGCTGTCTTCCCAAAGGACCGGTGAATACAGCTGTTCGATTAATTTTTCTTTAATTTCAGCAGGTGCTGTAATGGGCTTAGCCGTTACGTTTGAAATGACAGGAATTTCAGCCTGTTTGAAGCTTACTTCATCGAGGACACCCTGTAACTTTTCTGCTGCCGGTTTCATTAATTCCGAATGGAACGGTCCACTCACTTCAAGAGGAAGAGCACGTTTAGCCCCATTTTCCTTGGCTTTTGCACTTGCAAGTTTAACACCTTCGGAGGTGCCTGAAATGACGATTTGCCCTGGACAATTGATATTGGCCAATTGAACGGATTCACCAGTGGCCGTAATTTCAGAAGTGACTTCAGATAGAGCTTCACGGTCCATTCCCAATATCGCAGCCATTGAGCCTTGGCCATTCGGTACCGCAGCTTCCATGAATTCACCACGTTTACGCACTGTATATACGGCATCTTCAAAAGAAATTGCGCCAGATGCCACTAATGCCGTATATTCACCTAAGCTGTGCCCGGCTGTATAATCTGGTTTGATCCCCGCTTCTTCCAGCTCCTTGACAAAAGCATAACTCGTGGTCAATAAAGCAGGCTGTGCATTATAAGTCACCGTTAATTCTTGTTGTGTGCCATTAAAGATCAATTCGGAAAGTGGGAAATCAAGTTTTTCATCTGCTGATCGAAAAATTTGCTGAGCACGCTCGTTTTCCTGAAATAAGCCATGCCCCATTCCTATTGATTGTGATCCTTGTCCTGGAAAGACAAAAGCAATTTTACCCATATGTTACTCCCCTGCCTCTATGATTTATTATTGTTTTTCTATCGTCTCCGCAATTGTCGATATGACGTCATTTCCAACCATATCGCGAGTCTGGCGTATTGCATTATAGACTGCATTCGCATCTGAAGAACCATGAGCCTTAATGACAGGGGCCTTCAAACCGAAGAGGCCGGCACCGCCATACTCCGAGTAATCCATTTTATTTTTTATGCCTTTTAGTTCAGGCTTTACCATTGCTGCGGCCAGCTTACTCTTTAGGTTGCTCATCAAGGCCGCTTTTACCATTTTAAATACACCCATAGCAGTACCTTCAAGCGTCTTTAACACCATATTTCCCGTGAAGCCGTCGGTCACGACAACATCTGCCGGCCCGCTTAGGAGGTCCCTTGCCTCTACATTGCCTATAAAGGATATCTCCGATGATTGCTGCAGTAACGTAAAGGCTTGCTTAGTCAGTTCATTCCCCTTTTTTTCTTCTGTTCCGATATTAAGTAATCCGACACGGGGCTTTTCGATTCCCCGAACTTTTTGAGCATAAACAGACCCCATTATGGCGAATTGAAGGAGATGCTCCGGTTTCGCATCGGAGTTCGCGCCTACATCCAGTAGTACAAAACCTTTGCCATCGATTGTCGGAAGGGTTGGAGCCAACGCCGGACGTTCAATGCCTTCTATCCTTCCGACCACAAACAAGCCTGCAGCCATTAGCGCCCCTGTATTGCCTGAAGAAATGCATGCATCCGATTCTCCGTCAGCCACTTGCTGTGCAGCCAAGACCATCGAGGCGCTTTTCTTGCGGCGAACCGCACGAACAGGTTCATCGGTGCTTAATATTTTTTCATCAGTATGTATAACCTTTATACGGCCATGTTTCGCTAAGTATTGGTTAATCTCCGATTCATTGCCTATCAAGGTGATTTCCACATCGGAAAAAGCCTCGACAGCTTTCATAGCTCCCAAAACCTGTGCCTTGGGAGCATTATCGCCACCCATTGCATCTATCGTTATCTTCATTTTCTTTCATCCTTTACTAGCAAGTTAAGAGCGATACATTTCGAACTCGCCTTTAAAAACCAGTTCATTACCCACGTAGCTTCTAACCTCCACCACGGAACGATCGTTGGTGTGGTCCACGTTTTTAACCCTAGCTTTAGCTACCACTCTTTCATTTTCCTTTACAGAACGAGTAAATAAAATGGATGCTTTCGCAGTTAATGCCAATTCATCATTTATGACTGCTACAGCCAATGAATTTGCTTGGGCAAAAAGGTGATGTCCCCTCGCAATTCCATTCCGCTTAAAGACATGCTCCTTATTTATATCCAAAATCGAAATTGCATTGTCATCTAAATTAAGATCAATTACTTCCCCGATGATTTCATCCAAAGGCAATGCCCTGATTTCGTCACTGAATTTTTTCTCGGCCACGCTTTTAATACGTTCACGCAGTTCCGGTATCGATAATTCAAGACGGTCAAGCCTAATGGTCTGGACGCTCACCGAATATTTTTCAGCCAGCTCCTCATCCGTTACAAAAGGATTCTGTTTAATCGTTTCGATTAATAATTGCTGGCGTTCCTTCTTATTTCTTCGCATTTGAAGGTCACCATCCGTAGTATTATGACTAGGTACTAATAGTAGTATATATATTTTAAAAACAGATTGCAAGATATTGAGTAAAATCTCACAATCTGCTATTGGTTTTTTGATTCAGTTCAGTCCAGCTTTTCTCCCGTGAATACTCCCGTTCCCGCTAAATAGTTCCGCAGCGGTGCATACTCAGGGGAATGCCAAAAGCTTTGGGAGGCAATCAATTTTGCAGCATCTTCCCTTGCCACTTCCAAAGTCCTGTAATCATGGACCATGTCGGCTACCTTGAACTCGGGAAGGCCGCTTTGTTTTTTACCGAAGAAGTCCCCGGGGCCGCGTAGTTCCAAATCTTTTTCGGAAAGGGCGAATCCATCGTTTGTCTCGGTCATGATTTTCATCCGTTCTTTGCCGACTTCCGTTTTCGGATCAGCCAGCAGGATGCAAAAGGACTGATCGCTTCCCCGTCCAACCCTTCCGCGCAACTGATGCAACTGTGAAAGCCCAAAGCGCTCCGCATCATAAATGACCATTACCGTTGCATTTGGAACATTCACCCCAACCTCGACAACCGTCGTGGAAACAAGGATTTGTGCTTCATTGGCACTAAACTGCTGCATCACTTCGTCTTTTTCATCCGCGGGCAGCCGGCCATGCATAAGTCCAACTTTGTACCTGTTCGCAAAGTATTGAGTCAGCATTGCATGAACATCGAGAACATTCTGTAAAGAATCGAGTTTCTCCGACTCCTCAATCAATGGACAGATAACGTAAGCCTGTCTCCCTTTCTTTAGTTCCTTTTCGACGAATGTTAAGATCCGATCAAGCATTTGGTGTTTTGCCCAATAGGTTTCTATTGCTTTACGCCCGGCAGGCATTTCATCGATCGTCGAGACGTCCATTTCCCCAAACACTGTAATTGCAAGCGTTCGCGGAATCGGGGTAGCCGTCATGAAAAGTACATCTGGATTTGTACCCTTTTCACGAAGGATCCGGCGCTGCTCCACACCGAAACGATGTTGTTCATCCGTTATGACAAGTCCGAGATTTCGAAAATTCACTTCATCCTGTATCAATGCATGTGTTCCTATCAAAAGATCTAGCTCCCCGGATTCCAGCATTTGCAATAGTTCCTTGCGCTTTTTGCCTTTTACCGAACTTGTCAACAATGCGACCTTCACTCCACTTGGTTCCAACATCGCCTTTAGCGATTGAGTATGCTGCTCAGCCAAGATTTCCGTCGGGACCATTAATGCACCTTGGAAACCTGCTGTAATCGTCGCCTTCAGGCATATCGCCGCAACCACCGTTTTTCCAGACCCGACATCCCCTTGAAGCAGGCGATTCATCCTGTAGGGAGATTTCATGTCATTCATTATTTCCTCGACGACCCTATTCTGAGCGTTCGTCAAAGGAAAAGGGAGAGTTCCAACAAAGGCTTCCAGCTGCTCCATGTCAAACTCCTGGCCAATTCCTTTTGACTGCTCCCGCTGCACTTTACGAAGTGCCTGCATTTTAAGTTGAAACAATAAAAATTCTTCATACACAAAACGGCGGCGAGCCTTTTTCACCTCATTGGCCGATTGAGGGAAATGCATGGTACGAAGAGCGGCGTTACGCGGCATCAGCTTGTATGCGGACAATAATTGCGGAGGCAGATTTTCTTCTATCATTGCCCCATATTCAGAAAATGCATTGGAGATAAAACGGCGGAGCCCTTTGACAGTAATGCTGCCCTTCACAGAGTATACCGGTTCGAACTCTTTCTCCCGGCTACGATCGCCAACGTGGCATTCCGAGCCTGTAATGGTTTGGCGATGACGATCCCACTTTCCTGTTACCGTTACGGTTTCGCCTATCGCAAGCTTCGGCTTCAGATATGGCTGGTTAAAAAAAATCACATTTATTAAATATCTCCCAGTTAACACTTTAATCGTAAGCCTGGATTTTTTCTTTCCGAAGTACCCTAATGTAGGCACCGTATGAACTTTGCCTTCTATGGTAACCCGCTCATCATGCTCGACCGTTTCTAAATCCCTCAATCGGTAATCTTCATAGCGATATGGGAGGTGTTCAAGGAGATCCGCGACGGTATGGATCTCCATTTCCCCCAAAGTTGCCGCCGTTTCGGCCCCAATGCCCTTTACTGCTGTTATGGGTTCCTGTAAAGCGGGACTCACTTCTTATTCAGCGGCAAGCCAAAGATTTTGGCTTCCAACTCCCGTCCAGTCGGTGTAGCCGCTAAACCTCCTTGTGCAGTTTCCCTAAGAGCCGATGGCATCGTTTGCCCGATTTTGTACATCGCATCAATCACTTCATCACACGGTATGCGGCTTGTGATCCCCGCTAGCGCCATATCTGCGGCAACCATAGCATTGGCTGCCCCCATGGCATTACGCTTCACACAAGGCACCTCCACAAGCCCAGCAACAGGGTCACACACAAGGCCAAGCATGTTCTTTAATGTGATTGCCATCGCTTCTGCACTTTGTGCAGGTGTCCCTCCTGCCATTTCAACGATGGCTGCCGCCGCCATGCCCGAAGCAGAACCGACTTCAGCCTGACAGCCTCCTGCGGCTCCTGAGATAGAAGCATTATTCGCTACAACAAAACCAAACGCCCCTGCTGTAAATAGAAACTCAATTTTCTGTTCCCGATTCGGCTTTAACTTATTTTGCAAAGCAAAAAGGGTCCCAGGCACAACACCGGCAGATCCGGCAGTAGGTGTCGCACAAATCGTTCCCATGGCTGCGTTCACTTCGTTTGTTGCCACCGCTTTGCTTACCGCATCCAGCAGCAGTTCACCGGATAAGGAATTTCCTGATTTAATGTATGTCTGAAGAAGGACTGCATCCCCTCCCGTCAGGCCGGAAACGGACCGGACACCTTGAAGTCCTTTTTCAACTGCCTGTTCCATTACATCCAGGTTGACTCCCATCTGGCGGATGATTTCTTCACGGCTTTTTCCCGTTACTTCCATTTCCTGTTCTATCATGAGCGTTGAAATTTTTTTTTGCTTTGATTCAGCTAATTCTACTAATTCCGCTACATTACGAAACATGATTTCTTCTCCTTCCTAAGTGGAAACGATTGCCCTATTAATCCACAATCCTCGCTACTTGAGTGATGTCGGGGAGTGCTGTAATTTCAGCGATGACGTGATCCTCCAAGTTTTGGTCCACTTCAATCGTCATCAAGGCCATCTTCCCTTTTTCTTTTCGGGAGACTTCCATCTGGCCAATATTGATTTGATGCTTGGCTAAAATGTTTGAAACATTTGCGATGGCACCGAACCGATCATCATGAACGACGAGTATGGCAGGGTTGTGCCCGGAGAGCCTCAATTTAAACCCGTTCAGTTCGACGATTTCGATTTTTCCCCCGCCTATCGATATTCCGACAAGTTCCAGTTCACCATCATCATCACCAACCGTTATTTTTGCTGTATTGGGATGCTCCGGTACGGCTTCTTCTTCCCGAAAAGTAATTTTCATCTTTTTTTTACGGGCTATTTCCAGCGATTCTTTGATTCTCTCATCAAATGTATCAAAATCAAGTAAGCCTCCTACAATGGCTACATCCGTTCCATGGCCTTTATAGGTTTTGGCAAATGATCCGTAAAAAGAAATGTGGGCCCATTTTGGTTCCCGGTCGAATAAATTCCTGGCAACCCTGCCAATCCTTGCAGCTCCTGCTGTATGGGAACTAGAGGGGCCGATCATAACAGGACCAATTATATCGAATACACTTCTAAATTTCATGACTTGCTCCTCCTTCTATACACTGGGAGTCAGTTTAATAATAAAGCGTGATACATTGTAATTACAATTAAGCTGTCCGTAATCCTTCTTTTCATAAAAAATAAAACTGCATAGCCTAATGACATATGCAGTTTATTGCCTTTTATTTTTTTCAGGACCCTCAAACATTGTGACGATTAAGTCTCCCTCATCTTCATTGATCTCTACTTATTCAATTGAAAAAATGAAAGAATATAAAGGTTGTTTCCCATTATGCACTTCAACTTCAACGTCTTCGAAATTCTCATTACAAAACGCAACAAGACTTTCGACATTTTCAGCAGTGGCATCTTCTCCATATAAAATGGTAAGGATTTCTGAATCTTCGTCAATCATATCGGAAAGAAGATCTTTTGCCGCTTGGGTCATGTCTTTATCCTTCACTTTGATGGTGCCTTCAGCAATTCCCATGAAGTCCCCGGTCTCGATTGCAAGACCGTCAATGTTGGTATCCCGGACAGCATAAGTAATCTGGCCCGTTTTCACATGCGAAAGGGCTTCGATCATCGCTTTTTTATTCTCTTCAGCATCAAGTGAAGGGTTGAAAGCCAGCAATGCAGCCATTCCCTGTGGTACTGTTTTCGTTGGGATGACAGTCACATGATCCCCAAGTACATCTGCAGCCTGATTGGCCGCCATGATGATATTTTTATTGTTAGGCAAGATGATCACATGATCTGCATATGCCTCTTCGACAGCTTTAACGATATCCTCTGTACTAGGATTCATCGTTTGTCCGCCTTCGATGACGGACTTAGCGCCGATGCTTTTGAATAATTCGCTGATGCCAGCACCCATCGCCACTGACACTACAGCGTACTTCTCTTTGGTGGACGGTTTAGTTTGAAGCGGTGTTTTCGTCTCACCTACAATCGCAGTATGCTGTTCACGCATATTATCGATTTTCATTTTTATTAAGCTACCATATTGCTGTCCATAATTCAGGCACGTACCAGGCTGTTCAGAGTGAATATGTACCTTGACGACTTCATCATCTGAGATGACTAATAAAGAATCTCCGTATTCACTTAAATCATTTCTGAATTTTTCTTCATCAAATGATTTATTGACAAGTTTTTCATTTTCCAATCGGACCATGAATTCCGTGCAGTAGCCATACACGATATCTTCCGTGTTCATATGCCCTTGAACATTCATGTGATGTTCGGCATTGATCATGTCATCCATGCTTGGGCCATTTGCAGGTCGGACTGGAAGTGCCTCACCTTTCAGCTCAGCAAGGAAACCTTCATAAACGAATACCAACCCTTGCCCGCCGCTATCAACGACTCCCACTTCTTTTAAGACTGGAAGAAGATCCGGTGTACGTTTTAATGAGGCATTGGCCTCCGTAACGATTTCTTCCATCACCTGAATAAGGTCTATATGCTTTGCTGCTGATGAAACCGCTTGCTTGGCTGCATCTTTTGCAACCGTTAAAATGGTTCCTTCAACAGGTTTCATAACGGCTTTATAAGCTGTCTGAACCCCCGCTTCAAAAGCTTGGGCAAATTCTTCACTATTGATTTCCGATTTATGTTCAATCGCTTTAGCAAAACCGCGGAACAGTTGCGAAAGGATAACTCCCGAATTGCCGCGTGCTCCCATTAGCAGTCCTCTTGAAAGTGAGGCACCCACTTTCCCGATGTGTTCCTGGACGTTATTTTGCACTTCCTTCGCACCCGAAGTCATCGATAAATTCATATTCGTTCCTGTATCCCCATCTGGAACAGGGAAAACATTCAACGCATCAACCATTTGGGCATTAGCCGCTAAATGGTTGGCACCTTGAATGATCATTTCTGCAAAGCGCTTTCCGTTCAAACTTGTAATTGACACAAAACTTTCCTCCTATACTTAAGGGTTCGTCACACGAACTCCCTGTACAAAAATGTTGACGGAATCAACAGCTAATCCTACAGTTTTGTCCAGGGTGTACTTTACCTTTGATTGCACATTATGTGCAACTTCCGAGATTTTCGTTCCATAACTTACGATAATATACATATCGATATGAACTTCTTCCTCTTCTTGTCGGACAATTACACCTTTAGTAAAGTTTTCTTTTCTTAAAATTTCGGCAATGCCGTCTTTAAATTGTTTTTTGGAAGACATTCCTATAATTCCGTAGCAATCCACGGCTGCGCCGCCTGCTACAGTAGCGATAACCTCATTAGAGATATCAATTTGTCCATACTTCGTTTGTAATTCGATAGACATTTTCTTTTCCCTCCCAAAAATCAAATCAACTAAAGACATTTTACTATAATGTCTATGGTTTTAAAAGTAAATGTCTTACGGTACTATATATAATTCAATTTTGAAGTATGTATGTCAAGGTTTTTTTCTTGAAAGTAATTAACTGAAGTATTGCATTCTAACGGTAGGTATGATAAATTATTAAAGTATTTTACAAAGACTTAAGACGACTGCGAAAAACTTAAGCTTGTTGTAGTTAGGAGGGAATTTGACATGGCACGTAAATGTGTAATCACTGGAAGAAGAACTCGTTCTGGTAACAGCCGCTCTCACGCAATGAACGCTAGCAAGCGTACATGGGGCGCTAACCTTCAAAAAGTACGTATTTTAGTTGACGGTAAACCTAAACGTGTATACGTTTCTGCAAGAGCTCTTAAATCGGGCAAAGTAGAACGCGTATAATGTTACGGCATCCTCTTAGGATGCCTTTTTACTTGTAATGGCCAGTATTTAATGGGGATGGTTTCAATTCGTTGATCAGGTCTTTCCTGCATCAAGGAGGGAGCCTTCACCCATTAATGGATGGCCGCCCCTTTTTACCGAAAAAATAACACCTCCCTTAATTTGAGAGGTGTCATGGAGATAAGTATCAGCCTTTTTTAAACGCTCCGAGCATAGCCCTTACCAAACTGCCCAGAACTTTTGGCAATTTAATCGTATAAAATTTCATCATGCCCCTCCTCTTTGCATCCCACAATTAAAGATGAAGTGGAATTTTTCTATTACAACATAAGCTTTTAAGCGGATATAGGATGATCGTAATTATATCCGAATCTGCTCTAAGCATGAATTTTAATCACTGCTTCTTATCACCATTAATATGCCTTTCTCAAATGAAACATTCCCAGATTCGGAAATTAGTTCATTGCTGATGCAAAGCGTCGAACCTATTTCCAAGCTTGCATCATCCAGCGGGTATTTGAAACCCGAAAGTGTAATACCGGTGACTTCAGCCGTTACGGGGAGCAATGACAAGTATTTCTTATCTTTCAAAGCAGTGACCTCATATGAACCTGCTGTCTTTACCGTGAATATATTTTGCCGATCGACTATGTATATATCCATATCGCCATGATGAGGGAGGACACTTTCTTTTTGGAGCAGCTGGATATTCCCAAGAAAATGGTCCATTCTTCCCCCTGTTGCGCCCAGAATGTGAATTTCACTTGGCTTTTGCCCTATTGCCCATTTAAATGCGATCTCTAAATCAGTTTCATCCTTTTCCGAAGAATATAGATTGATTTGTTCCAGCCTTTGCTCAATTTTCCTGTATTCACCTTCCGAAACTGAATCAAAATCCCCAAAACCGAATCTAGGTTCGATACCTTTTTCAAGCAAAGACCATACTCCCCTGTCAACCCCGACCCAAAGGTCAGTCTTCTCCTTATACCATGTCAGATCCGGCCAAAAACATTCCGGACCTCCAGCCATAATACTAATAATCATCGAAATCATCCTTTTCTTTACATATTCATATCAAAGATCCCCTATGTTTGATTGATAAAAAAAGCCGATCACCATCATACGAATATGATAGTGTCGGCTTATATCACTTTCCCCGAATCTTTTGAATCGCTGCGTTTCGATCTTCTTGATTATATATTGCCGAGCCAGCCACAAGGATTGTCGCCCCTTGTTCAATACATAGTTTAGCCGTTTCTTCATTTACTCCACCATCAATCTCTATTTCCAGATTTTGATTATACATTTCCGCCATCGCCTTCACTTCGGCAATTTTGGGAAGAACGGATTTAATGAACTTCTGTCCGCCAAAACCAGGATTGACCGTCATCAACAATACCATGTCAATATCTTCGATTATAGGTTGGATCAATGAAGCTGGAGTGGCTGGATTAAGCACCACGCCTGCCTTTACACCAAAAGATTTAATCAATTGGATCGTCCGATGCAAGTGTGTGCATGCCTCTACATGAACAGTTATATAATCGGCTCCTGCTTTCGCAAAGGCCTCGATATAACGATCTGGTTGTTCGATCATTAAATGAACATCAAGCGGAAGCTTTGTTATGGGACGGATAGCATCGACAATTAGTGAGCCTATCGTTATATTCGGCACGAAATGCCCATCCATGACATCTACATGGATTAAATCCGCTCCGCCCCTTTCCACATCAAGAATTTCTTCTCCCAATTTTGCAAAGTCAGCTGATAAAATGGATGGTGCGATTTTAACCATTTTAATACCTCGGCTTTCTATCTCTGATTTCTTCTAGGAATTGCATATAATGTTCATATCGATAACGTGGAATTTCCCCGGCATCAACCGCTTCCTTCACTGCACACTTTGGTTCTTTATCGTGCAGGCAGGCCCTGAATTTACAGTCTTCCCCATGCTTATGCATTTCCGGGAAGCAATAGGATAACCTTTCAGCTTCCATTTCCATGAATTCAAGTGAACTGAACCCTGGAGTATCCGCGACAAGTCCAGAGCCGATATGAATCAATTCAACGTGGCGGGTGGTATGCTTCCCACGTCCCAGGTGTGAAGAAATATCATCCGTCTTTAAAGCCAATTCAGGATTGATTGCATTCAGCAAAGACGATTTCCCAACACCTGACTGCCCGGCAAATACACTGGTTTTTCCTTCTAAATACGGCACTAGTTCTTCAATTCCTCCAGCGGTAACAGAAGATGTTTCCAGGACAGTATAGCCAAGTTTCTGATAGTCCTTGATATACTGAGACAATTTCTTTTGGTTTTCAGCTGTAACCAAGTCCAGTTTCGTCACCACGATAATCGGTTCAATTTCGTTATCTTCAATCAGTACGAGGAATCGATCAAGCAATGCCGGACTGAAATCAGGTTCTACTGCCGAAAAGACAAGGATTGCCTGGTCTACATTCGAGATTTGCGGACGTATCAATTCATTCTTTCGCGGTTTTATTTCGGTCACGGTCCCGTCCGTTTTATTTTCCGCTTCAAAAACAACATAATCACCCACGAGCGGGTTTACCTTATTCTTCCTGAACAGGCCCCTTCCACGGCATTGATAGACCTCTTCACCATCAAGGACATAATAAAATCCACTTAATGCTTTGATAATTTTTCCTTCGGGCATAACCACACTCCTAATTAATAAAATTATTCTGGATATGAGACGGATTCGTCAATGATGACCTGATTGTCCCGCATGACTTTATATCCTGCTTTCTTATCTGGGGTAACCATTAATTCGATCGTTCTCTTCGCATCTTGCAATATATAGAATGTTTCTTGTGGCTCCGTCATGCTATTGTCGATATCCTCGATGAAAATTTGTATTTTTTGTGTTTTGCCTGGCTCAACAGGATCATACTCGATTTTGATTTCCTCCGTTACACTCTTGGGAGGGATTTCTTCTTTCCCTTTTGAAATGACCACTTTCACAGTACTGCCCTTTTCCACCTTCGTAGCAGGTTCCGGTGACTGGGAAATGACAAGCCCCTCCGCTACGGAATCATCATAGATTTCTTCTTCGACATCGATCTTTATACCACTTTCACTGGAATAATCATCCAGTCCAGCTTTATTGAATCCAGTTAAGTTCTTCAAGCTCAGGAGATCTGCCCCTTTACTGACCGTTAGCTCAAGCTCCGTTTCGGATGGTACGACCTCAGTGGCACCCGAGGGCGTTTGTTCAATGATCGTGCCGGCTGCACTGTCATCATATTTTTCGGTCACGCTTATGTTTTTGAATCCCATTTTCTCAAGCAGGGATTTAACATCAGAGTAGTCTCGACCTTCATAGCTTGACAATGAAATCGTCTCTTTACCAATGCTTTGATAAATATCGATGACTGCACCTTCCTTGACCGTCTTACCTTCCTTAGGGTTGGTTTTGATCACAAGACCAGCTTCAACCTCTTCATCTTCAATCTCGATCGTATCTCCAACCTTCAAATCCAATTCAAGCAATTCAGTAATGGCATCATCCAATTCTTCCCCTTTAAGGTCTGGGATCGTCACTTCCTTCGAGACAAGGAGGGGGGGTACAACAGTGACAGATAAAACAGCAAGCAGGGCGAGAACTAAAAAGGTGGTCACCAGGATTGCAGGCATGTTTCTTCGTTTTTTACCTTTATGATCCGACTTGTTTTTTTGTTTTTTCTGTTTCTTTTGTTTCTTCTGTTTCTTTTTCGATTTACTCTCTGCTTCAGAATCAGTTTCCTCATCATCCACATAAACTAAAGTGTTTTTTTCAGGACCCCTTATGATTGTCTCATCGACGCTGGAAAGCTGATCGTCCGTTATGACGGGGATGGCTTTTGTTGCATCATGATCTTCGGGAATGGCAAAAGGCAGTTCATTTGAACGCTCAGGATTAAGCGACGTCCGTATATCATCTTCCATCGAGTCTACGCTCTCATAGCGGTAATATGAATCTTTGGCTGTCGCTTTCAAGATAATATTTTCCACACTCTGGGGTATTTCAGAGTTCCAGCGTTTTGGCGACGGAGTTTCTGATTGTAAATGTTTAAGAGCAATCGACACGGCTGATTCACCCGAAAATGGCAATCTTCCCGTCAACAATTCAAACATGACGATGCCAAGTGAATAAATGTCCGACTTCTTATTGGCCATACCGCCTCTGGCCTGTTCAGGAGATAAATAATGAACCGAGCCCAAGACTGCGTTGGTCTGCGTTATGTTTGTTGCACTTAGTGCCAATGCTATGCCGAAGTCCGTAATCTTGACGGTTCCTTCTTTATCAATCAAAATGTTCTGTGGCTTGATATCACGATGAATGATCCCATTATGATGGGCATGGGAAATCGCTGCCGTAATTTGCCTCATGATATCCAAGGCCTCATCAACTGGAATTGGATAATATTTTTGTATGTATTGCTTAAGTGTAAATCCGTCAACGTATTCCATTACAATATAATAGATGGAATCTTCCTCACCAACATCATAAATGCTTACGATATTGGGATGGGCCAAACTGGTTGCCGATTGGGCTTCCCGATTGAAGCGCTTGATGAACTCTTCGTCATTATTAAAATCCATGCGAAGGATTTTCAATGCGACATCCCTATCCAAGATCATATCCCTTGCTAGGTAAACATTCGCCATACCGCCGCCGCCTACCATCTCGAGCAGCTTATAACGGCCGTTGATTCTTCTACCAATCAACATTCAATTCACCTGCTTTCACTTTCTTCAGTAAATTGAACAAGCACAAGTGTGATATTATCTTCCCCACCATAGTGATTGGCCTTATCTATTAATGAATTCGCCTTTTCTTCAAGTGACTGTCCATTGGTTACCGTTTCTTCCAGTTCCTGTTCACTCACTTTATTCGTCAATCCATCCGAGCAAAGCAACAGTAAATCATTTTCTTCGAAGATGACCGTCATAATGTCCATTTCCACTTGCATTTCTGTCCCCAAGGCTCGTAATAAAACATTTTTCCGTGGATGGTTTTCGGCATCTTCCTTCGAAATCTGACCGGAACGGACCAATTCGTTAACGAGTGAATGATCTTCCGTGACCTGCTTAAAACCGCTCTCATTATACAAATAACACCGGCTGTCCCCGATGTTGGCAATCGTAGCAAACTTGTCGGTGCAAATGGCTGCAACAATGGTGGTACCCATGCCCTTACATTCCGTATTCGCTTCTGCATGTTTAAAAAGCAACTGATTGACCGAGAAGATTTGCTGCTTCAGCCAATCCTCGGCCTCATTTGCCGTTTCGATTCCGGTTGATGCTTCCCAGCCCTTTTTCAGAAGGTCTATCGTCATTGCACTGGCTACATCCCCGGCGCGGTGGCCGCCCATGCCATCTGCAACGATGGCAAGGCGTACGCCTTCCGAGTTCTTAAAGATTCCGCCATTATCTTCATTATGCTGGCGGACTTTTCCACGGTCTGTCCTAAATATTGCCCTCATAGGGTCACCTCGTCTCTTCTTTGCGCTCCTTGGCCCGAAGCTGGCCGCAGGCTGCGTCAATATCACTGCCTTGTTCCCTTCGGATCGTTACATTAATGCCGCGCTTCTTCAATGTTTTTTCAAACTCAAAAATTTGGTCCCGAGGTGTTCGTACATAGTTGCGTTCAGGCACATAGTTAACCGGTATTAGGTTGACATGGCATTTTATCCCTTTTATTAAAGCTGCTAATTCTTCAGCGTGCTCCACTGTATCATTCTCGCCACCGAATAGACCATATTCAAAACTTACACGGCGACCTGTTTTTTCTGTATAATACTTGATTGCTTCGATCAAGTCTGGAAGTTTGTATGCCTTATTGATCGGCATCAATTTACTTCTCAATTCCGTATTCGGTGCATGAAGGGAAACAGCAAAGTTTATTTGCATGCTTTCTTCGGCAAACTTATAGATCTTAGGAATGATCCCACTTGTGGAAACGGTAATATGACGTGCCCCGATGTTCAAGCCCTTTTCATGGTTTATATTCTTCAAGAATGACATCATATTATCGTAGTTATCAAACGGTTCACCTATACCCATGATTACGACAGAACTAACACGTTCTTCCGATTCGTCAAGTGCTTGCTGAACTTTTACGACTTGGGCAACTATTTCCCCTGATTCAAGATTCCGCTTTAAACCGCCTAATGTCGACGCACAGAATGTACAGCCAATTCTACATCCTACCTGTGTTGTCACGCAAATGGAGTTTCCGTATTCATGGCGCATCAGTACCGTTTCTATCGAATAACCATCTTGGAGTTCAAATAAAAACTTCATCGTTCCGTCATTGGACGTTTGCTGAATCAAGGTTTTCAAAGTTGTGAAGGTGAATTGCGCTTCCAGCTTATCCCGTAATGATTTCGAAAGGTTGGACATATCTTCAAAACTGGAGACACGTTTTTTATAAAGCCAGTCATATACTTGATCGGCCCGGAATGCCTTTTCTCCATTTTGAACAAGCCAATCTTTAATTTGGTGTAGCTCCAATGAGTAAATCGATGGTTTTTCTGGTGTCGTATCTTTTCTTACTCTAGATGATTTAGTGATTTCTGCCATTACAGCACCTTCTTTCTAAAACTCGCAATAAAGAATCCGTCACTGCTAAAATATTGCGGAAAAACTTGCAGCGTATGACCCTCGATGAATGGCTGAACGCTTTCAGGCATTCTTGCGGACAAGGTTGCATCGCTTTCAAAATCCGGGTGGCTTTCCAAAAATGCTGCAGCGACTTTGTCATTTTCTTCTTTATCCACCGTACAGGTACTATATACTAACCGTCCGCCTTGCTTAACAAGCGGGGCAGCCGATTCCAATAATTGTTTTTGTATACTTGAGAGTTTCATTATATCATCTTTTGTTTTAGTGTACTTTACATCAGGCTTCCGGCGCATGACTCCCAACCCGGAACATGGTGCATCGATCAGGACCCTGTCAAAACCTTCCTTATTGAAGTGTTCTTGCACTTTTCTGCTATCAAGGGCCATTGTCTTAATATTGTTTCTGAGCTTTAGGCGCTCCGCCTGCTCTTTAATGAGCTTGACCTTATGCTCATGAAGGTCGAGAGCATATACTTGTCCAGTGGTCAAGCCTTCTGCGATATGGGTCGTTTTCCCTCCAGGTGCGGCACAGCAATCGAGTACAGCATCATTTTCATTCGCACCCAATGCATGGGCAACAAGCATTGAACTCTCGTCCTGAATCGATAAATAACCCAATTTATAGCTTTCCGAATGAGCAAGATTCCCTTTGTAGCTGACAATTGCTTCGGGAATGACCTCACTTGCTTCAACATCATATCCTTCTTCCGTTAATATGCTGATCAGTTCACGGCGTGAAATCTTTTTTAAATTAACCCGACCCGTCTGTAATGGCGCAGTTAAATTGATTTCACACATTTCCTTGGTTTTTTCATAGCCAAATTGCTCTACCCAACGCTTTACAAGCCAAATTGGATGACTTACTTCTATGGAAAGCCGTTCCAGATCATCTTTAATTTCATCTAAAGAAGGAACACCATTCCTTTGGATGTTACGGAGGACGCCATTGACCATTGAAGATGTACCCTTGTGTCCGCGTTTTTTGGAAATTTCGACAGCCTCGAAAATGATTGCATGATCAGGCACTTTATCTAAATAGACCATTTGATAAACGGAAAGCCTAAGTAAATTAATGACCCAGCTTTGCGTTTTTTTAGGCTGTTTAATATATGGGCTCAAATAATAATCCAAAGTCATCTTACGCTGTATGGTACCGTAACTTATTTCTGTAAGCAAACCGCTGTCCACGACGGATAACTGGTGCTTTTTAATCAAGTTGTTCAATAATAGGTTACTGTAGGATTGGTTTTTCTCTACAGATTCCAAAATATCGAGAGCGATTTCACGTACTCCCTTTTTAGTTTGCTTCATTCTGTTCTCCTAACTTCATGCCTGCTTTAATGAACGATCCGGCTCCGCGCAAGTAATCTTTCGCCGGCATTTTTTTCTTTCCTGAAGGCTGCAGTTCTGTAACCAGTATTGCCGTCTCATTGCCTGTCGAAACGATGAAACCATCATTTTGTACATCAATGACCGTGCCCGGCGCAGCCTGATTGCCATCTTCCAGTTTCTTTACCTGCCAAATCTTCAAAATGGACCCTTCTAAGGTTGTATAAGCAACAGGCCAAGGATTCAGGCCGCGTACATGGTTATAGATGTCTTCTCCTGATTTCGACCAGTCGATTCTTTCCTCTGACCGCTTGATGTTAGGTGCAAAAGACGCTCTAGCCTCATCCTGCTTGATCGGCTGTAACTCCTCATTAATAAGTTTCGGAAGTGTCTCTGCAAGTAAATCCGACCCTATCTTGCTTAATTTATCATGCAGCGTTCCGACATTATCTTGTTCTTCGATAGCAACTTCTGCCTGAGTCAATATATCACCGGCATCCAATTTTTCCGCCATATACATGATGGTTATCCCAGTCTTTTCTTTCCCCTGTAAAATGGAATAATGAATGGGCGCCCCACCACGCAGTTCTGGAAGCAGGGAGGCATGTACATTAATACATCCGTACTTAGGGGCATCCAGCAATTCATTCGGAAGGATTTGTCCGAAAGCCGCCGTCACCACCAAGTCAGTATTCAAGGAGATGATTTTTTCAAGTTCTTCTTTTTCACGGATTTTTTCGGGCTGATAAACGGGAATCCCATGCTTTTCGGCTTCGACCTTAACTGGAGGCGGCGTCAGCACTTTTTTGCGGCCTACTGGACGATCGGGCTGTGTGACAACAGCGATCACATCATACCCTTCATCAATGATTCTTTTCAATACCGGCACTGAAAAGTCCGGTGTACCCATAAATATTATTTTCGTCATTCTTCTCCATACCTTTCTAACTCTTCTTCCGAAATATACCGGGAAACCTTACTTGTAAATAAAACTCCTTGCAGATGGTCGATTTCGTGCTGAAGGGCCCTTGCAAGGAAATCTTCCGCTTCTATCTCGAAAAAAGATCCTTTTCGGTCTTGTGCCCGGACTTTGACACGGTATGGACGCGTTACTTCGCCATATAAACTCGGGAAGCTTAAGCATCCTTCAACACCTGTCTGTTCGCCTTCCATTTCCAGCACTTCCGGATTAATCAGTTCGATTGCACCTGATCCTTCCTCTATTTCAACGACGGCCACTTGCTTTTTCACGCCAACCTGAGGTGCTGCAAGTCCAACGCCATCCGCCTCCACCATCGTTTCATACATGTTATTTAACAGCTTTGCCAACTTTTTATCAAAACTTGTTACTTTATCGCATTTTTGTTGTAAAATTTTTTCAGGAAACAAGACAATCGGTAAAATAGCCAAAATTAATGGTAACCTCCTAGATATGAAAAACAGCACTTCATTATATAAAAACGCAAGCTGTGACAGCTCGCGGTAATCATCCATCTCTTAAACAATTACATCATGATCTGTGGATTTAAATCTATTGAAATCTGTAGCTGATTCTGAGCGGTTTCTTTTTGGTAATGCTCCAAAAGTGTGCGTAAATGCTGATTCAGGTCCGGCTCTCGTTTGTATTTTATCAGACATTGGTAGCGATATCTATTGTTGATTCGACTAATGGGGGAAGCAACCGGACCTAGTACGATAGAATCCCGATTCAATCGTGAGCCTAAATAATTCGTGATCTTCTCAGTGACACTCACTGTCTTCATTAAATCTTCATGTGAAACGGTAATAAGGACAACATAATAATACGGAGGGTAATGACTTTGCCTCCTTAGATGCATCTCCCGTTCATAAAAAGCATCATAATCCTGAAAGGCAGAAAGCTCGATGCTGTAGTGCTCAGGTGTATAGGTTTGGATGACCACTTCTCCCGGAAGCTGATGACGTCCTGCCCTTCCGCTGACCTGTGTCAGCAGCTGGAATGTCTTTTCCGAAGAACGGAAATCAGGCAGATGCAGCATCGTATCAGCTGAAAGGACTCCAACAAGGGTGATATTAGGAAAATCAAGGCCCTTGGCAATCATTTGGGTGCCTAACAATATATCGGCCTTCCCTTCACCAAAGGCATTCAGCAACCGCTCATGTGAACCCTTCTTACTCGTCGTGTCAACATCCATCCGTATGACCCGTGCTTCAGGGAGGATTTTCGCAAGCTCTTCTTCAACCTTTTGAGTGCCTGTACCGAAGAACCTTATATGTTCACTTTCACATTCAGGGCATGCGGAAGGCATTCCCTCTTCAAAACCGCAATAATGGCATTTCATTATATCATTAAAGCGATGATATGTGAGTGAAATGTCACAATTAGGGCAGTTGATGACCAATCCGCAGCTTCGGCACATCACAAAGGAAGAATGTCCCCTTTTATTTAGCATCAGAACTGTTTGCTCCCCCTTCTCAAGCCGGTCTTTCAGCTTGGTAAAGAGCAGCTCCGAAAACATGGAACGATTTCCGGTTCTTAGTTCTTCTCGCATATCTACAATATCCACTGCTGGCAATGCACTTTTATTCATCCTCTGGCTAAGTGTCAATAATTTATAGACATTTTTCTTGGCTCGCGCAAAAGATTCAAGTGTAGGTGTCGCGCTGCCAAGAATAACCGGACACCTATATGATTTTGCTCTTTCAATGGCTACGTCCCTGGCGTGGTACCTTGGCGTTTCTTCTTGCTTATAGCTGGATTCATGCTCTTCATCAATGATGACCAGCCCCAGGTTTTCAAAAGGAGCAAACACGGCGGAACGAGCGCCCACCACCACTTTTACTTCTTTACGGTGAATTTTCCGCCATTCATCATATTTTTCACCTACGGATAAACCGCTATGCATGACAGCTACCTGCTCCCCAAACCTTTCCTTAAACCTCTTCACCGTCTGTGGAGTTAAGGAGATTTCAGGTACAAGCATGATGGCTTCCTTCCCTTTTTCAATGACAGATGCAATAGCCTGTAGATACACTTCCGTCTTCCCGCTTCCGGTTACACCATATAAAAGGAAAACATCATGTTCATCATGGTGTATTTTCTCTTGGATAGGCTTCAACGCAGTTGTTTGTTCAGCTGTAAGTGTAAAGGGAGTGGATTTTTCGAAAACACGGTTTTCATAAGGATCACGGTATATTTCTTGATCCATTTCCGCCAAGGCCCCTTTTGACACTAGGGATTTGACGGTACCGCTTGATGTGTTCATCAATTCAAGCAATTCTTTTAACGGAATGGGTTCTTGATGTTCAATAAAGTATTGAAGGAGTTCCTGTTGTTTTTTTGCATTGCTTGACATGGCTGATGCCATTTCTTTCAGTTCCTCAGGGGAAAGTAAAGATTTTATGACACGGACTGTCTTCTTATTAAGTCGGTTTTTCACATTATATACGAGCTCAAGATTGCCATTTTGCATTTCCTTTTGGAAAAGTGAAGCGTTCTCCCCTTCAATCACGTCTTTCCAAGATATTGAATCATTTTTCCCGAAAAGGTTTTGAATGAATGGAGGCAGCTGATCCTTTTTATCTTCAACGACTTTGATCACTTTTTCATACTTTGCTTTCATCGCTGCCGGAAGCATGGCCTGTAGCGCTGAAATTTTAAAACACATCGCCTCTTTGGTCAACCAGTCACCCAGCTGAAGCAATTCATCATTAAGGATGGGCTCCAAATCCATTGGTTCTTTTATATTGCGTAATTTCGCAAAGTCGCTTTTAGCTTTTAAGCCTGTGACGAATCCCTGAACCATTCTTGGACCGAACGGGACGATGACCCGCATTCCGGGTTTGATGACTTGGCTCCACTTTTCAGGTATGCGATAGTCGAATTCTCGATCCGTTTGTTTAGCAGGTACATCCACGATGACGGATGCTATATCCATATGACATCATTCCTTTTGCATGCGAGATACTTCTGCCAGGATGCTTTTAGCTATATCCGCTTTACTCATTTTTGGAAGTTCGGTCGAATTTCCATCTTTATTGTAAATAGTCACGATGTTCGTATCCGTTCCAAATCCTGCCCCTGGGGCGGTAACATTATTGGCAACGATCATATCTGCATTCTTTTTGGCTAATTTCCCTCTTGCGTATTCTTCAACATTGTTCGTTTCAGCCGCAAAGCCTACCAAGAACTGATGAGTTTTATTTTCACCGAGTTCCATGAGGATATCCTTGGTCCGTTCAAATTCCATCACATTTTCCCCTGGCTGCTTTTTCATCTTTTGATCATGATAAATCTTCGGTTTATAGTCCGCCACTGCAGCGGTCATGATTACGACGTCACTGGAATCGAACTGATCGAATACCGCATCATACATATCTGCTGCTGATACCACTGGTATTACTTTGGCCTTGGAGGGCGGTGACAAGTTCACTGGGCCAGTGATCAATGTCACCTCAGCGCCCATTTCAATTGCCTTTTCGGCTAGGGCATAGCCCATTTTGCCGCTGGAATGATTCGTTACGTAACGCACGGGATCGATTGCTTCGCGAGTCGGTCCTGCCGTTATCAAATATTTCTTTCCTCTAAGAGGCTGTTGGTGTGATTTACGTTCATCGAAATATCGATTAAGATGTTCCACGATTGTTTCCGGTTCCTCCAATCGCCCTTTCCCTACATACCCGCAGGCCAAATACCCTTCACCCGGTTCAATGAATTGATATCCAAACGAACGAAGTGTCTCCATATTTTTCTGAACCGCTGGGTGGGCGTACATGTGCACGTTCATTGCCGGCGCAACCCAGACAGGCGCTTCCGTTGCCAGAAGTGTGGTCGTAATCATATCATCCGCGATTCCATTGGCTACCTTTCCGATGACATTCGCTGTAGCTGGAGCCAACAGGATGATATCTGCCCAATCAGCCAAGTCGATGTGGGCAATGACTGATGAATCCTTCTCATCAAAAGTATCTGTATACACATCATTTCTCGAAAGTGCTTGAAAGGTGAGCGGCGTCACGAATTCACGTGCCGATTCACTCATGATAACTTTAACATGTGCACCTTCCTGAGTTAATTTACTTGTCAGGGCAGCAGCCTTATATACAGCAATCCCGCCGGTGACACAAAGAAGTACTTTTTTATCGATAAGCATGCAAATTCCCCCTAACTATACATTCTATTTTCTTCTAATTATGACGGAAAACCGAAGAAATTTCATTTGAAATGCGCAATAACATATGGATTTTCCTAAAAATCCCATATCTCTGCCTGCTTCATCAATGACTTCCGGACTTTATTAAAACCAAAACAAACAGGCCTGACACCTTGGCCGCAGGAAGGAAGCAATTTCCAAATGTAATGCTCCTGTTTGCTTTAGGGTGTCAGGCCCGATAGGTCAAGCTATGTGTTCTTTTAGTTTTCCTCGTAAGAATTGTCGTAAGTCAATTTACCGGAATGAATCTCTTCAAGGGCACGACCTACTGATTTATGGGAAACCGGTTTCGTTACGAGGCAATTATCTTTAATTTGCATTTCCCTGGCACGCTTAGCTGCCACTGATACAAGTGAGTATTTTGAATCGATTTTAAGTAATAGAGAATCAATTGATGGATATAACATAATTTATTCCGCCTCCAGCATTTTTTTATATAAAACAGCAACTCTTTCCCGACGGCAATGCTCGGCTATTACAATTGCATTAATTCTAGCACATGCGGCATCCACATGATCATTTTCAACAACATAATCATACAGATCCATAAGTTCTATTTCTTCCTTGGCCACTTTCATCCGTCCTTTTATCGCTTCCTCCGTCTCGGTTCCGCGAGTAACGATGCGGCTTTCGAGTTCGGTCAAACTCGGAGGAGCAAGGAAAATGAAAAGTCCTTCAGGGAATTTCTCCCGGACCTGTTTAGCTCCTTGAACTTCAATTTCCAGAAATACATCTTTTCCGGAATCGATTGTTTCACGGACATAATCCACGGGTGTTCCATAATAATTACCGACGAACTCAGCATATTCCAGCAATTTGCCTTCCTCGATCAGTGCTTCGAATTCCTCGCGTTTTTTGAAGAAATAATCCACTCCGTCCACTTCACCATGGCGAGGCAGCCGTGTGGTCATCGAAATCGAATATTCGAATGCCGTTCCTGGCTGAGAAAAAATCGCCTTTCTTACAGTTCCTTTACCAACACCGGATGGACCGGACAAAACGATTAATAAACCTTTTTCTCTCATATTGTTTCAGTTACCCCTCTTCTACGCTGTCATCTCTATCTTGAAGCCGTGCGGCAACCGTTTCCGGTTGAACGGCAGATAAGATAACATGGTCGCTGTCTGTAATTATAACGGCCCTAGTCCTTCTACCATATGTAGCATCTATTAAGGATCCGCGGTCTCGGGCATCTTGGATGATCCTTTTGATCGGAGCCGATTCAGGGCTCACGATGGATACGATCCGGTTTGCGGAAACGATATTCCCAAAACCAATATTAATGAGCTTAATTGACATTTTTGTCCCCCATTCATACCTATTGTCACCTTGTTAGGTTCATCATAAACCGACTACTCGATATTTTGAACCTGTTCTTTTAATTTTTCAAGCAGACTTTTCATTTCCACCACTTCTTTGGTAATGGCCGAATCATTTGCCTTTGATCCAATCGTATTGACTTCCCTATTCATTTCCTGGACAAGGAAGTCGAGTTTCCTTCCAATTGGTTCACTATGGGTAAGCGTCCTTGAAAATTGCTGTACATGGCTATCGAGTCTGGTCAGTTCTTCATTTATATCACATTTATCTGCAAAAATGGCCGCTTCTGTCACAATGCGGCTATCTTCGATCAATCCTTCAGTCAACTCTGCCAGTTTGATTTCCAAGCGGGCTTTATATTTTTCGACGACTGAAGGTGCATGCATTTTGACCCCTGCTACAATCTCACCAAACTTTTCAAGCTGGCGTTTCATGTCCAAGGCCAGTTCCTGACCTTCCAGATTCCGCATTGTTTTCAGATTTTCCAATGCCCCCGTGACAGCCTTCAATAACAGGGATTCCAAATCGGCAGGAACCGCAGGTACTTCCTCCGTTATGAAAATCGATTCAAGTTGCAGCATATCCTGTAATGTAATGGAACTTTCCAGATTGTATTTTCCCTTGACTTCTTCCATCAACCCCACATACTGATCAGCAAGATCCCAATCGATCTTCACCTTTTTGGAAACCAGGCTCTCACCTTCAACTGTAATGAAGATTTCCACCCGTCCCCTTCTTATGTATTGGTTCGCCTTCTTCTTCACCTTTTCTTCCAAAACCAAAAGCTGGCGCGGCATTCGAATCGTATATTCACAAAAACGATGGTTCACGGTCTTAATTTCAGCAAAAACCTTGACCTGTTCGTTTTCCGCTTCTTCTCTTCCATAGCCCGTCATACTGGTAACCATGGTTCCACATCCTATCAAACATAATGTAGTAATTTAGCCTTTAATATTCATTATATATTAGCTACAGCACGAAAACTTTAGCTCACAAATAAAATACTACAAAAATAAAAAGGCAATAGAGCAAGACTCTACCACCTTAAAGATTATATCATATATCATTGTGCTTTTCTTGCTAAAAAGGTTCCAGCCAGTAAAAAAGTTGGAATGGATGCCATTCCTATTACTAATAGCCAATCCCTTCCCGAAATCGGTACCGTATGAAAGATTGTTTGTAAAGGCTGCACATACATGACGGCTACCATCAATAATAGGGAGGATAATACCGCCCCCACTAGATAAAGGTTACCGAATGGATTTCTCGAGAAGATCGAACGTTCACTTCGGCAATCGAATACATGTATAAGCTGAGCCAATACCAAGGTAGCGAACGCAATCGTTTGTGCATATGCAAGGTTTTCGGGATTTGCACGATATACAACATAAAATGCGATCAATGTTGAAATCCCGATCAGAAAACCGCGTGAAATGATCTTCCAGCCAAGCCCTCTTCCAAAAACACCTTCATTGGCATTTCTTGGATTTCTTTTCATTACATCTTCTTCGGCGGCATCCAGACCCAATGCCATCGCGGGCAGTCCGTCAGTCACAAGGTTCACGAATAAGATCTGGATTGGTATCAAAGGTAAAGGCAATGCACATAGCATCGCAAAAAACATGACCAAGATCTCCCCCACATTGGAAGCAAGCAGATAACGGATGAACTTCCTGATGTTTTCATAAATATTCCTGCCTTCTTTGATGGCCGATTTAATTGTAGCAAAATTATCATCAACCAATATCAAGGAAGAAGCTTCCTTCGCGACATCAGTACCCGTGATGCCCATGGATATACCAATATCCGCTGATTTTATTGCAGGGGCATCATTGACTCCATCCCCTGTCATTGCAACGACATGTCCTTTATTTTGCAAGGCTTTTACGATTTTCAACTTATGTTCCGGGGAAACGCGGGCAAATACCGAAACACTTTCAACAACTTCCTCAAGTTCCCCGACATCCATGTCCGCCAATTGCCGTCCTTCAAGTACACGGTCTTTTCCTTTTAAAATACCAAGTTCTTTAGCTATTGCCTTTGCGGTTATTACATGGTCGCCAGTAATCATGACAGTTTTGATCCCGGCATCCCTGCATTCCTTAACAGCCTGCTTCACCTCCGGACGCGGGGGATCGATCATGCCCTGCAGCCCCATGAAGGTCAAATTGCGCTCAGCTTCGGTTTCATGAAGCAAAATCGTTCCTTTCGGAAGGGGTTTATATCCAACGGCAATCATTCGAAGTGCCTGTGAGGCAAGCTCATTCATATCCTGCTGTACCCTTTCCTTACTCTCCCGATTTAATATTTCCGACCTGCCTTCCCAAAGAATCGTATCGGACTGGGCGATCAATACGTCAGGGGCCCCTTTTGCAATTACAAAATGATTATCCTTATCATCCTTCACTATGACACTCATCATTTTGCGGCTCGAGTCAAATGGAAACTCCTTCACTATCGTAAACCCCTTAGACAGGTGTTCCCTTGTCAACCCTGCTTTCATTGCCGCGACCAACATCGCCCCTTCTGTCGGATCACCGTCTAAAATATATTGTTTACCATTCTCCTTTAACTCAGCTTTGTTACAGAGCATGCCGAATGTAATTATTTGCAGCAATGCATTATGGTTTCTCGGGGCAACTGAAACTCCCTCTAAAGAAAACTCTCCGACAGGTTTATAACCAGTACCGCTGACATCCCAAGTTTTCCCTCCACTCCAAACCTTCGTCACCGTCATTTTGTTTTGGGTCAGTGTTCCTGTCTTATCTGAGCAAATCACCGTTGCGCAGCCTAGCGTTTCTACAGCAGGAAGCTTGCGGACAATCGCTTTTTGTTTGATCATACGCTGAACGCCTAAAGACAAGGCTACGGTCACAATGGCTGGCAAGCCTTCGGGAATCGCTGCAACAGCCAATGATACCCCGGCTAAAAACATCGTATAGAGGTCATGCCCTTGAATGACACCAGTCAGGACTACAATTACAGTTAATATTAAAGCCGTGACGATCAAAATTTTGCCTAACTGCTCCAACCTCCGCTGAAGCGGTGTTTCTTTTGTTTCTGCAGTCTGCAGGAGATCCGCAATCTTGCCCATCGCCGTATTCATACCCGTAGCGGTTACGATTCCGACTCCATTTCCTCTTGTCACCATCGTTCCCATAAAAGCCATATTTTCCTGATCACCGATACCTTCGACTTCATTCATCAATGGATCGGAACATTTAACGGCCGGGAGTGACTCTCCGGTAAGTGCAGACTCTTCTATTTCAAGGCTTGAATGGTCGACGATCCGTAAATCGGCACCAATTCGGTCACCGCTCGAAAACTTCAGGATATCCCCCACAACGACTTCCTTCGATGGGATCTTCAGCCACTGTCCATCTCGAAGCACGTTAACTTGCGGCGCTGCCATTTCCTTTAGGGCATCCAAGGATTTTTCTGCCTTCCGTTCTTGAAAAAAACCAAGTAATCCATTCAAAAAAACAATCGCCATGATGGCAATCGCATCGATATATTCACCCAATATCCCGGAGACCAATGTCGCGGCAAGTAAAACGATGACCATGAAATCTTTGAATTGGGCGAAGAATAAAAGTATGGCAGACTGTTTTTCCCCTTCCTTCAATTCGTTAAAGCCATGCTTTCGCAGCCTGTCCTTTACTTCATCATCGTCCAAACCGTGTGTAACGTTTGTTTGAAGCGCTTTCTCCATTTCTTGATTATTCATTTCCTTGAACTCCATCAAGTATCACACATCCCTTTGAATAGAATGAAATAGGCTCCTGTATACATCTCAACAGGCGCTTTTTGCTTTACCCATCCAACACCTGCCTGCTTACCGATACATAAAACAACCTGCTCTTCTTCCATGATTATTCAGACTCGTCCAAAATAATGCTATAATTAAACAGAATTGCGGAAAGAAGAACGATGCGGATAATTTAATGAATGAACGAAAGCTAATCATGATGGATGGTCTAATTTAGGATTTATCTCAGGAACCTATAAAAATAGCATCCATTCAATATTCCCGAACGGCAGCTACAGCTTTCCACCCAGTTCGCTTAAATTTGTGATTAGCTAAAATGGGCAGTCCAATGCACTGATAACGCTTAGCAAAATGAGTATCTTAGAAAATCTTATGTAAAGGAAGTAAAAATAGAATGTCATTTGATGGATTATTTACGAAAGCGATGACGGAAGAAATCGCTTCTATATTAAAAGGTGGACGAATCAATAAGGTACATCAGCCTTATAAAAATGAAGTAATACTGGTTGTTCGTGCTGGAGGTAAGAACCATAAGCTCTTATTGTCAGCCCACCCAAGTTATTCGAGGGTGCAAATGACCGAAGAAAGCTATGAAAACCCCAAGGAAGCACCCATGTTCTGCATGCTTCTTAGGAAGCACCTCGAAGGCTACACGATAGAAAATATTTATCAATATGAACTTGATAGAATGATCATTTTTGAAGTGAAGGGCCGCAATGAGCTTGGTGATGTCTCCCAAAAGCAGTTAATCATCGAAATCATGGGACGTCACAGCAACATTGTTTTAGTTGATAAAGAACGGAATATGATTTTGGACAGCATTAAGCATGTTTCACATGCCGTTAACAGTTATCGGGCGATATTGCCTGGCCAAGAATATAAGGCTCCACCAGCACAAGAAAAGAATAATCCCTTCGATGCTACGGAGGACGGTATCAGGAAGAATATCGACTTCAATGCAGGAAAGCTGGATCGACAGCTTGTTGCCCATTTTTCCGGAGTTTCACCATTAGTTGCAAAGGAAGCCGTCTACCGGGCTGGGCTTGCCAACAGCACGACCCTTCCTTCAGCATTTTTAAGTATTATCCAGGAAATCTCGGAGAGAAAATATGCCGCCACGATCAAACAAGATGGAAATAAAGAAGTTTTTTATATGCTTTCACTAGAGCATCTGACTGGCAATCAACGTACGTTTCCTTCATTGAGCGAGATGCTCGACCGCTATTACTTCGGAAAGGCAGAAAGAGATCGGGTTAAGCAAAAGAGCCAGGATGTAGAACGTTTCATTACGAATGAAATCGAAAAGAACACAAAAAAAATCGGGAAGCTCGAACGTACATTAAAAGATACGGAACGCGGGGAACAGTATCAGTTGTTCGGCGAGCTGCTTACAGCTAATTTATATCAAATGAAAAAAGGCATGAAGGAAATAGAAGTCGTCAATTATTATGATGAAGATCAAAATATGGTCACCATCCCGCTTGACCCTTTAAAAAATCCATCAGATAATGCACAAAAGTACTTCTCCAGATACCAAAAGTCCAAAAATGCAGTCGGAGTCGTGCAAGAACAAATCGAAAAAACAAAATTGGAATTGGCCTATTTTGAAGCCTTGCACCAGCAGCTTCAATCAGCGTCACCCAGAGATATAGAGGAAATTCGCGAAGAACTTCAAGAAGAAGGATACATTCGGCAAAAAAAGAAAAAAGGCATGAAAAAGCCTGCAAATGCAAAACCGCAGCTTGAAACATATTATGCTACAGATGGAGATCTGATTTTTGTCGGGAAGAATAATAAACAAAATGATTACCTAACCAATAAGTTTGCACGCCGTGATGAAATATGGCTTCATACCAAAGATATACCTGGCTCACATGTTGTCATTCGAAATGAATCGCCAAGTGAAGAAACGATAAAAGAGGCAGCCGTATTAGCAGCTTTCTTCAGTAAAGCCAAGCAATCGAGTTCAGTGCCCGTTGACTTCACACAAGTTCGCCATGTTAAGAAACCGAATGGTTCCAAGCCCGGGTTCGTGATCTATGAGCAGCAGCAGACCGTATATATTACACCTGATGCCGATACCGTCATACGCTTAAAGGAAGCGGTAAAGGAGTAAAAAAATAGAGTTGGCCCAATCCTCCGTGATTGGGTCAACTCTATTTTCATGCTGAAATCCAAGCTGTATCAGCCGGATTCTCCCGCCATTTTTTTAGCTTTTCCAATTCATCTGCCGTGATGTACCCTTTTTCATTAGCGACTTTTATCAAAGTCGAGTAGTCACTCAACGAATGGTTAATAATGCCCTCAGCATCGAATTTTTCTTTTCCCTTTTCCAATTCATAAGTAAAGATCGAAACGACTCCTAGAACATCACAGCCTGCTTCCTTCAGCGCGTTAACAGCAGATATTACACTTCCGCCGGTTGAAATCAAGTCTTCCACAACCACCACTTTTTGTCCTGGAACAGCACGGCCTTCGATTTGATTGCCCTTTCCGTGCTCCTTGGCTTTGGATCGAACATAGCACATCGGTGCATTTAATTTTTCACTTACCCAAGCTGCATGCGGAATGCCGGCAGTTGCTGTTCCTGCAATTAGTTCAGCCTCAGGGAAGTGCTGTTCAATCAATCCTTTCAATCCTTCCGCTATTTCATTACGAACCTCTGGGTACGAAAGGGTTAAACGGTTGTCACAATAAATGGGTGATTGAATTCCAGATGCCCAAGTAAATGGGTCATTCGGCTGTAGGTACACTGCTTTTATTTCCAAAAGATGTTCAGCTATCTTATTATTTAACATGATATTCCCTCCCAAGCTGCTTTCATATCCAAATACGCCCTTAATGGATCTTCCGCTCCCGTTATGGCTCTTCCTACAACGATGGCATCGGCTCCAAATTCCCTAGCCTGTTCAGGCGTGGCAATTCTCTTTTGATCATGCGTCTGTCCTCCTGCATTTCGGATTCCAGGTGTGACCGTTAAAAATTCATGACCGATGCGTTCATGTATGGTCTTTACTTCATGGGTGGAACAGACGACTCCATCCAATCCTGCCTGTTTAGTAAGTTTTGCAAAATGGAGGACCGAATCCTCCAGAGATCCGGCAATGTTTTGCTCAACATTCATTTGTTCTTGTGACGTGCTCGTCAGTTGGGTAACCCCTATGCATAATGGACGCTTTTTACCAGCGGACGTTCCCTTATCCAGGCCTTCGATGGCTGCTTCCATCATTTTTTGGCCACCCGCCGCATGTACATTGACCATGTCGGCACCTAAAGTTGCCAATCCTGTCATGGCCATTTTGACCGTATTTGGAATATCATGAAGCTTCAAGTCCAAAAACACATCGTGACCTTGCTCTTTTACGAAAGAGATTATTGATGGTCCATTCTGATAAAATAATTCCATCCCCACTTTTACAGCCAGTTTTTCCGAGTGGAACTGTTTTAGGAATTTCTCCGTTTGAATGAAGTCAGGGAAATCAAGAGCGATAATTAGTGACTGTTTCATTCTGTTTCCAGCTCCTTCCGGTACATTCTGAAATATGGTCAAATCCCAGCTCATCCAACAATTTCGGCAATTCTTCAATGATGGTCGGGCAAACAAAGGGATCCACGAAGTTCGCGGTTCCTACCGCAACAGCACTGGCACCCGCATAGAAAAATTCAATGACGTCTTCCGCTGTAGCGATGCCGCCCATTCCGATTATTGGAATCGACACTTGCTGGCTTACCTCATAAATCATCCGGAGAGCAACAGGTTTTATTGCAGGACCAGATAAACCTCCCGTTCTGTTCGATAGAATCGGTTTACCAGTCTTTAAATCCAACCGCATGCCGACTAATGTATTTATCATTGTCAGCCCGTCGGCCCCGCCTTCTTCTACAGCTTTGGCCATTTCCACAATATCACTGACATTCGGTGAAAGCTTCACATATACAGGAACGGAAGATACTTCCTTGACCGCCTTTGTTACCTCTTTGGCAACTTCCGGTACCGTACCGAAAGCTATGCCTCCTTCTTTTACATTCGGACAAGAGATATTCAATTCAAGTGCTTTTACATTCCCTACCTTGCTTATTTCCCTGGCAACCTTTACATAGTCAGCTATTTGAGAACCTGCAACGTTGGCGATGATGGGAACATCATACCCACCTAGCCAGGCCAGTTCTTCACTGATGACCTTTTCTAAACCTGGATTCTGCAGACCGATGGCGTTCAGCATTCCCGAAGAGGTTTCCGCAACACGCGGAGTAGGGTTACCGAACCTCGGCTCAGGAGTGGTCGCTTTGATCATGATCGCCCCAAGAATATCCAAGTCGAAAAATTGACTGTATTCACGGCCAAATCCAAAGCATCCAGATGCTGGCATGACTGGGTTTTTCAAATGTAATCCTGGTAATTCAACTGAAAGCCTGCTCATAGTACCACCTCTCCTGCCCGGAACACGGGTCCATCGCTGCATACCTTTTTATAACTGAAACCAGTTGGATCATCCCCTGTATGACACACGCAGGCAAAGCATGCACCGATGCCGCAGCCCATCCTTTCCTCAAGGGACAGGTAAAGCTTTTTCTCACGATAGCCCGCTTCCAACGCTCTTAACATTGGTGTAGGCCCGCAGGAAAAGATTGTTGCAAACTCTTGCTCAAGGTTGTCTATTACAGTCGTAACAAATCCTTTTGTCCCATATGAACCATCCACAGTGGCTATATGGGTATCACCTAATTCACTGAATTCTTTTTCGTAAAAGATGGCGGACTTGGTCTGGAAGCCCAATACATGGATTACATTTACACCTTTCGCAACCAACATCTGTGATAGTTGATACAGGGGCGGGACACCAATCCCGCCGCCAACCAATAATGCCGTTTCTCCCTTTTTGGCCTCATGAACGGGAAATCCGTTGCCAAGCGGTCCAAGAATATCGACCGCTTCCGCCTCTTTACGCTGTGATAACAGCGTCGTCCCTTTCCCTTCAGCCCGGTATATCATCGTGAACTGTTTTTCACTGCTGTTGTAAGAAGAAATTGAAATCGGGCGTCTTAACAATGGCTCAGTGCCTTCAGTTGTCTTGACTTGGACAAACTGGCCTGGTTGCTTCATCTCTGAAACCAATTCACCTTGCAGGGTAAGTTCAAAGATGGATGGGGCCAGCTCCTTATGATTTAACACCTTCATTCTTTCCTTCTTGATCATATATAGCTCACCTCACGACTTTTTTCCGTTTTTCCCATTGCTTCTGCCGAGAAGGTCATGGATTCTATCACTCTTAAAATAGCTTCTGCCGTATCAAGTGATGTTAAGCATGTCACTCCATTTTCAACCGATTCACGTCGGATTCTGAAACCATCCCGGGCCGGCTGCTTGCCTTTTGTCAAAGTATTTATGACAAATTGCGCTTCCCCGTTCCGGATAACATCCAGCAGGTTTGTACCTTCTTCGCCAATTTTACCGACAATCGCAGTCGGGATGCCCGATTGCTGCAATAGGGCCGCAGTTCCACTGGTGGCTATCAGCTTGAAACCGATATTATGGAAACGTCTTGCTAAAAGTAGCGCTTCTTGCTTATCTTTGTCCGATATCGTCAATAACACCGAGCCATGCCCCTTAATTTTGAAGCCGGAAGCGACCAACCCTTTATATAAAGCCTTTTCGAGGGTGCTATCTTTCCCCATTACTTCACCAGTCGATTTCATTTCAGGTCCGAGAGAAATGTCCACGCCTCTTAATTTTGCAAAAGAGAAGACCGGCACTTTCACAAAGACCCCAGTTTGTTCTGGCACTAACCCAGATTTGTAACCTTGGCTTTCTAGTGTGTGGCCCAAGATGACCTTCGTGGCTAAGTTAGCCATCGGCACATTCGTAATTTTACTTAAGAATGGAACGGTCCGGCTCGAACGTGGATTTACTTCAATTACATACACTTCTTCATTGCTGATGACATATTGAATGTTCAAGAGACCAATTATATTCAAGCCTTTTGCCAATCGGATCGTATAGTCGATGATTACTTCTTTTTGTTTTTCCGTTAAATTTTGCGGCGGATAAACTGCAATCGAATCACCTGAATGGACGCCGGCACGTTCGATATGCTCCATGATCCCGGGGATAACCACCGTTTCACCATCGGAAATACCATCGACTTCTATTTCCTTACCCGTTAAGTAGCGGTCTATCAGGACAGGATGATCCGGATTTATTTTCACGGCATTTTTCATGTAATGCAGCAATTCTTCTTGTTTATAGACGATTTCCATCGCTCTTCCTCCGAGAACATACGATGGCCTTACTAAAACAGGGTAACCAATATCTTCAGCGATGACGATCGCTTCATCAACCGATGTTGCGGTTTTACCCTTTGGCTGAGGAATGCCTAAATCCTTCAGTGCTTTTTCAAATTTATTGCGATTTTCCGCCCTATCCAGGTCTTCAAGTGAAGTACCAAGGATTTTCACTCCTCTTTCAACAAGACCATCTGCAAGGTTGATTGCTGTCTGTCCGCCAAACTGGACGATGACGCCTTCCGGTTTTTCCAAATCGATGACATGCATGACATCTTCAATAGTCAATGGTTCGAAATAAAGTTTGTCGGAGATACTGAAATCCGTCGAAACTGTTTCTGGATTGTTGTTGATGATGATCGCTTCATATCCCGCTTCTTTAATGGCCCATACCGAATGTACGGTCGCATAATCAAACTCTACTCCTTGCCCGATCCGAATTGGACCTGATCCCAGGACAATGACACTTTTCTTGTCGGTCACGATGGATTCATTCTCATCTTCATATGTCCCATAAAAATACGGTGTTTCCGATTCGAATTCGGCAGCACATGTATCAACCATTTTGTAAACAGGGATGATTCCTTGCTGTTTCCGGTACTCATAGACGTCAATTTCGGGAACTTCCCATATTTCCGCGATCGTTTTGTCAGAAAACCCTAGTTCTTTAGCCTTTTGCAATACTTCACAATCAAATGAATGTTCTTTAAGCTGCTTTTCAAAGTCGATTATCTTTTTCAACTTATGCAAGAAGAATAAATCGATCTGGCTCCATTCGTGGATCGTTTCGATCGTTTTGCCCCTTCTTAAAGCTTCACCGATATAGAATAACCGTTCATCTCCGGCTTTTCGGATCCGTTTCTCTATTTTTCCATCCTCAAACTCGTCATTCAAGTTAAGATGGTATATACCCGCTTCAAGGGAACGGACAGCTTTTAAGATGGATTCCTCGAATGTACGGCCGATTGCCATGACTTCTCCGGTCGCTTTCATTTGGGTCCCGAGTCTACGGTTGGCGCTTTCGAACTTATCGAAAGGCCAGCGCGGAATTTTCGTAACGACATAGTCCAGTGCCGGTTCAAAGCTGGCATAGGTTTTGCCAGTGACAGGGTTCATCATTTCATCAAGTGTCAAACCAACGGCTATCTTTGCTGCCAGCTTTGCAATTGGATACCCAGTCGCTTTTGAAGCAAGTGCCGAAGAACGGCTGACCCTTGGGTTCACTTCAATGACATAATATTGATAGCTGTTTGGATCTAGTGCAAGTTGAACATTACATCCACCTTCAATTTTCAAAGCGCGGATAATCTTCAAAGAAGTATTCCGAAGCATTTGATACTCTCTGTCACTTAATGTTTGGCTTGGTGCCGCAACTATTGAATCTCCTGTATGGACACCGACAGGATCGAAGTTTTCCATATTACAAACGACTATTGCATTATCATTGGAGTCACGCATCACTTCATATTCCACTTCTTTGAAACCGGCAATGCTCTTCTCAAGCAGACATTGGTGAACCGGGCTGCTTTTCAGGCCACCCTCAACGATCTCGATAAGCTGCTCTTCGTTATCACAAATCCCACCGCCTGTTCCGCCAAGCGTGAAGGCTGGACGAACAATAACCGGATATCCGACTCGTTCAACGAATGTATAAGCTTCTTCCAAGTTATGAATAATGTCGCTGTCAGGCACTGGTTCCCCAAGATCGTTCATTAGCGTACGGAAAAGGTCACGGTCTTCCGCTTGTTGGATAGCCGAAAGTTTGGTACCAAGAATCTGTACATTGCATTCTTCCAAGATTCCTGATTCGGCAAGCTCAACGGCCATGTTCAAGCCAGTCTGTCCGCCCAAGGTAGGTAACAGTGCATCCGGGCGCTCTTTACGAATGATTTTGCTGACAAATTCCAATGTGATCGGTTCAATATAAACCGCGTCAGCCATTTCAGTGTCTGTCATGATTGTAGCAGGGTTAGAGTTAATCAGGATCACTCGATAACCTTCTTCTTTTAAGGCTATACACGCTTGGGTTCCTGCATAATCGAACTCGGCGGCCTGTCCGATGACGATCGGACCGGAACCAATTACTAGGATGCTTTTTATATCAGTGCGTTTTGGCATGTTTTTTCCCCCTTGTTGGTTGCAGCTTCAATCATTTGTAAGAATTCATTGAATAAGTAGTTGGCATCTTCCGGACCTGGTGATGCTTCCGGGTGATATTGCACGGTGAAAGCAGGATACTTTTTATGGCGCAGTCCTTCAATCGTATCGTCATTCAATGCTGTATGTGTCACAATAAGATCTGTACTTTCTATGGAAAGCTCTTCAACTGTATATCCATGATTTTGAGATGTGATGGATACTTTTCCGGTACGAAGGTCCCTGACCGGATGATTCGAACCTCGATGGCCGAATTTTAATTTTGCTGTATCCGCCCCGTTTGCAAGTGCGAATAATTGATGTCCTAAACAGATTCCGAATAACGGCACTTGCGTTTGGATTGTCCGGATCATTTCGAGCGTCTCATGAACACTTTTCGGATCTCCAGGACCGTTTGAAAGCATCACGCCATCCGGATGATATTGCATCACTTCTTCGGCCGTGACGTTATAAGGCACAACCACGACATCACAGCCGCGCTTCGTCAACTCACGTAAAATCCCATGCTTCATGCCGTAATCTACAAGAACTACCCGCGGGCCTCTGCCCGGGCTGGAATAAGGTGCTTTTGTTGAAACCTGTTTTACCTGATTAGAAGGAATCACCGTTGCTTTCAATTGGGAAACCACTTCATTTGCATCTTTATTGATATTGCAAAGTGCCCCTTTAAGTGCACCTGATTTCCTGATGATTCTTGTCAGCTTTCTCGTATCGATTCCGCTAATTCCAGGTATGTTCTTCATTTTCAAATATTCATCTAGTGATAATTGGTTTCGCCAGTTGGAAGGATGTTCTGCTGTTTCCTTAACGACGAATCCTGCTATGGCTGGATTGATGGATTCAAAGTCATCCCGGTTTATACCGTAGTTCCCGATTAATGGATACGTAAGTGTAACGATTTGACCGCAATACGATGGATCGGATAGAATCTCTTGGTATCCCGTCATTCCTGTGTTAAAAACGACTTCACCTATTTTTTCTACGTCCCCTCCGAATGCTTCCCCAAGGAATACTGTCCCATCTTCTAAAATTAGCTGTCTTTTCATCCTTGAACACGTCCTTTTTCCCAAGCTATTTTTCCTTGTGCAATCGTCATGACTGGCCAGCCATAACATTTCTTTTCATTAAAAGGTGTATTTTTCCCTTTTGAAGCAAACTCTTCAGCATTGATTTCTTTTTCCGTTTCCAAATCGATGAGTACGATATCCGCAGTAGCACCTTCTTTTAGCTCTCCATAAGGAAGGGAGAAACTTTCAGATGGTTTGATTGTCATGAAATCGATCAATTGCTTTAATGTTATGATGCCCTTTTTAACCAATTCGGTGTAAAGCAGCGGGAAGGCGGTTTCCAATCCTACTATTCCGAAAGGAGCCAGCTGCATTCCCTGCGCCTTTTCCTCTGCCGTATGCGGGGCATGGTCTGTTGCTATAAAATCGATGGTTCCGTCAAGCAGTCCTTCAATCAACGCGTCCCGATCTTCACGGCCCCTTAATGGCGGGTTCATTTTATAATTCGCATCAAGTCCCGGTATATCATCTTCACACAATAATAAGTGATGCGGTGTAACTTCGGCTGTAACTCGGATACCTGCACGTTTTGCATCCCTTACCGTCCTTACCGATTCCTTAGTGGATATATGGCACACGTGATAATGGCAGTTAGCCGCTTCGGCAAGAAGGATATCCCGGGCGATATGTACCGCTTCACATGCCGACGGAATTCCATTGATTCCCTGTTCTTTTGAGAATCTTCCTTCATGGACGGAGCCTTTATTGATTAAGCTATTGTCTTCACAATGAGCTACTATGGCCATATCTTGAGCGGCTGCCCGTTTCATCGCTTCCAGCATCATCCCGGCTTCTTGAATTCCTACGCCGTCGTCCGTAAAGGCGAAAGCACCCGTTTGTTTTAATGAAGCAAAGTCGGTCAGCTCCTTGCCTGCTTCCCTTATCGTAATGGATGCATATGGGAGTACCCTGACATGAGCCGTTTCTTCAATCTTCCTGTTAAGCGCCTCAAGGTTCTCCACTGTATCAGGAACTGGCCTTGTATTCGGCATCGCCGCTACCGTAGTGAAACCACCTCTTGCCGCTGCAAGCGTCCCGCTTGCGATCGTTTCTTTATGTTCACCGCCAGGTTCGCGTAAATGGACATGCAGGTCAACGAATCCTGATGTAATAAGTAACCCTTCAGCGTCAACTACCTTACAATTTTCCGTTGCCAGGTTTTCGCCGATTTTTGTGATGACCTTGCCTTCCATTTCAATGTCCGCTTTTTTGAATGAGTTTTGATTATCTAGCAATACTCCATTTTTGATTACTGTTTTCATGAGTGTTTCCCCCTTCGGATTGTTCAAGCACATTTTTTAATACGGCCATTCTAATGAACACGCCATTCTCCATTTGTTTAAAAATTCTTGAGCGGCTGCATTCGACTAAATCACTGTCTATTTCAACACCGCGGTTTATTGGTGCAGGATGCATGATGATCGCACCCGGTTTCATATTTTCTTCACGTTGTTTGGTCAGGCCGAAACTTTCCAGATAATCTCCATTTGCCTGATCGTATTTTTCAATATGCCTTTCATGCTGTATTCTGAGCAGCATGACCACATCCGAGGTAGCTACCGCATGATCGATGTCCTCATACCTTCCTAAACTGTTTGTTCTGTCAAACCATTCAGGCGGGCCCGAAAATACGACATTCGCTCCTAAGCGGGTCAATGCTTCTGCATTCGATTTCGCAACCCGACTATGCCTCACATCACCAATTATGGCAATCTTCAGACCTTTGAAACTTTTAAACTCTTGTTTTATCGTCAATAGGTCCAGTAATGATTGGGTTGGATGATTTCCACAGCCATCCCCTGCATTGATTATTGGAATCCCGATCTTCTCATTCAATTCGTCAAAATAATTATCCTGTTCATGACGGATGATCAAGGCATTTACACCTATTGCTTCTAGTGTTTTAACAGTGTCATATAAGGTTTCACCTTTTAACACGGAGGATGTACCCGCATCAAAAGGAATGACCTCAAGTCCCAATTTTCTTTCAGCCATTTCAAAGCTTGATTTTGTACGTGTACTTGGTTCAAAGAAGAGATTGGCAACTGTGGTCTGCTGCTTTGGATTCCATTTAGATCCGTTGGCAAAACACTCTGCCTCATGTAAAATTCTTTCAATATCGGTTAAAGTCAATTCATTCATGGTCAATAATTTTTTCATCGAACCTGCTCCTTTCACATTTGTGATGCGGGGCATAAAAAACACCCCGCCATTAAGGACAGGGTGTAGGTCATAAAGAGTGTGAGGTCACGGAATGGTTTACACTTTATCCCGTTCTCATTCTTTACAGCAACACCCTTTTAAGCCTCTCTGGACTTCTTTTAAAAGGTGATTTATTGTTTTGATGCAGTATCTTATTTTTCAAATATATCTCCGGATATTTTTTCACGGTCCGGAAGAATCAAGTTAAGAAGGATTCCGACGATGGCTGAAAGTGCCATTCCGGAAAGCGATACCGTTTCCGATAGTTGTACGAACGCTCCTCCGATTCCTAACACCAGGATGACTGAAGCTATCATCAGGTTTCTTTTCTTGTCAAAATCGACCTTATTATCAATCAGCATCCTTAATCCGCTTGATGCGATGATACCGAAGAGCAAGATGGAAATGCCGCCCATCACCGCGCTGGGTATCGAGCTGATCACTGCTGATATCTTACCGTTAAAGCCAAAGATGATTGCTGTTAATGCTGCCCCGCCGATGATATACACACTGTACGCCTTTGTCATCGTAAGGACCCCAATATTTTCACCATATGATGTCAGCGGCGGACCACCGATGAAGGAACCAATCATGATTCCTGCTCCATCTCCTAAAATCGAGCGATGCAAACCGGGCTTTTCCAAAAAGTTTCTGCCGACTACTTTGCTCAGAACCATTTGGTGACCAATATGTTCTGATAAAGTTACGATGGCGACGGGTACCATGATGGCAATGACCTCCCATGAGAAGGTTGGTGTATAGGTTACATATGGCAACATGAAGTCAGGCATTTCCCACCATTGTGCCGATTTGATCGGTTCATAATCTATTATTCCCGCAACAGCCGAACAGGCGTAGCCCACTATGATTCCCATTAAAATCGGGATCAAGTTAATGAATCCTTTAAAGAACACGTTACAGATGATGGTTACCGCTAAAGTGATCAGCGCTATAACTATATATGTGACGCTGTATTTATCTTGCGGATCATACATTGCCATGTCCACGGCCGTTCCGGCAAGGCTTAATCCGATTACGATGATGACCGGGCCCACCACAACCGGAGGAAGTATATTCATTAACCAGCGCAATCCGAATTTTTGGATAATCAATGCTACTATCCCATATATGAACCCTGCTGCAAAACAGCCGATCATGGCCGCCTCCGGACCACCTAATGCCTTTGCCGCGATAATCGGCGTAATGAAAGCGAAAGATGACCCGAGATAAGCTGGTATCTGACCTTTGGTTATCAATAAGTATGAAAGTGTGCCCAAACCGCTTGAAACCAGCGCTACCGCTGGGCTTAACCCTACCAAGAATGGCACCAGCACCGTTGCACCGAACATGGCGAACAAATGCTGGATGCTTAACGTAATCCACTGGCCAGCCTTTGGTACGTCCTCAACATCCAGTACGATGTCTCTTTTCGTTTCTTCCATTTCCGTATCCCCCTCATGAAAATTCCATCAAAACTGCAAAAACCCTCTTTGCAGGTATACAAAGAGGGTTTCTCAGAAGGCGAATGCCTATGCATAGGCATAGCTCTCCCGATTGACTCCCCTTTGCCAGCCTCTCTGGACTGTCTTTAAAAGGGTAATATGAAATTTTCATGTTGTTTAGTATTCTAATATAGTAACTTGATCTATTTCATCTACTTCTGTTAATGTAACGGTAATTTTTTCAGATTGGGAAGTCGGAACGTTTTTGCCGACGAAATCCGCTCGAATCGGCAATTCCCTATGTCCCCTATCCACTAATACGGCAAGCTGGATCTGCGAAGGTCTTCCCAAATCCACCAGAGCATCCATTGCCGCTCTAACGGTTCTGCCTGTGAAAAGAACATCATCCACTAAAATCACTTTCTTGTCAGTGATATTGACCGGTATGTCTGAACCTTTTACGATGGGTTCCCCATCATTGGTCTTTTTCGAAAGGTCATCGCGATAAAGTGTAATATCCAGTTCACCCAGTTCTATTTCCTTGCCTTCTATTTGATTGATGCGCTTTGCAAGTCGGTCAGCGAGGAAAATCCCGCGTGTACGTATCCCGATTAAGACGCAATCTTCTATACCCTTATTTTTCTCAATAATTTCATGGGCAATTCTCGTCAAGGCTCTGCTAATGGCCTTCTCATCAAGTACTATGGCTTTCTCATTCAACACGTCGGCCACCCCGATTCCATTTTTCTGATAGGTCAATTTCAACAAAAAAATCCTCATGCCAAGAAGGCATGAGGATTTTATCGCCATGGGCATAATTATCCCATTTTGCGTATCCGTTTCCTTCTCAGTCTCTCTGAACTGTGTTAAAGGTTCTTATTAAGTTGTTATTATAATATATCAGAAAAACGAATTTGTCAATCCTTACTTCTACGCAATTGATTAATTAGATTTTCTAACTCTTCCGGAATCGGAGCTTCGAATTCCATATACTCATTTGTACGAGGGTGAATGAAACCTAGAAGTCCGGCGTGCAATGCTTGTCCATCTAATTTCAGGGTCTTTTTCGGACCATATTTAGGATCACCCGCTAGCGGGAAGCCAATGTATTTCATGTGAACACGAATTTGATGTGTCCTTCCTGTTTCAAGCTGGCATTCCACTAAAGTGAAATCCTTGAAGCGTTCGATGACCCGGAAATGCGTGACAGCATTTTTGGCATTCGAATCTGTTACAGTCATGCTTTGGCGATCTTTTTTATCGCGGCCGATCGGTGCATCGATCGTTCCGAAGTCATGTGGGATCACACCATGAACTACAGCTTGATACTTACGGGTAACCGTTTTGTCCACAAGCTGCTGTACCAGTTTTTCATGTGCCATATCATTTTTGGCAACCATCAATAGACCTGAAGTATCTTTATCGATTCGATGGACGATTCCAGGCCGCATGACACCGTTGATTCCAGAAAGGTCCTTGCAGTGTGCCATCAATCCATTTACAAGCGTACCGGATACATGACCAGGTGCAGGATGGACGACCATACCGCTCGGTTTATTAACCACAAGTACATCTGCATCTTCATAATAGATATCCAAATCCATTTCCTCTGCTACCGCATCCAATTCCTCAAGTTCAGGAATCGTCACTTCGATTGTATCGCCAGGAACAGCTTTGTAATTCGTCTTTATCGCCGTGCCATTTACCAAAACATGATCATCCTTAATCCATTGCTGGACCTGAGTACGTGACCATTCCTCATTCAAAGTGGAAAGAGCCTTATCAATCCTGACTCCTTTTAGTGTTTCATCGATGCTGTATAACCTTTTATCCATTATCTTTCTCCTTAGCGTTTTTTTCTTCTAAAAACATATGAATCACGAGCAGTCCGACACCAATTGAAAGCGCAGCATCAGCAACATTAAATACCGGGAAACTGTAGCTGAAAATATAGGTATGAACGAAATCCACCACTTCTTGACGAACAACACGATCGATGAAATTACCAATCGCACCGCCTAGCATGAGAGCAAGTGCAGCTCCAAGCAAAACGCTTTCCTTCGCCATTTTCTGAATATAATAGACAAGTCCAATAATGACAGCGATGGTGATGATGTAGAAAAACCACATTTGACCTTGTAGAATTCCCCATGCTGCCCCACGATTACGATGCGAGGTGATATATAGAAGGTTTTCAATAATTTCAATGCTTTCTCCGTACTCCATTTTTTTCACAATCATCCATTTTGTCAGCTGATCGAGAGCTATGACCAAAAGGGCAATCAAATAATAAAACACATTTTTTCCCCCAAACTAATCAAATCTTCACTTTTGAATTGTAGCATAAACTAGAAATAATGACTAATCCGAAAAGCAGAATCTGCTGTCGGTACCTGAAGAATATAGGGCAGATTGAATAAAGGCAATTCCCTATGGAGGTTAAACACAAAAAAGCCGGTCCCTTCATGAAGGGACCGGCTTTCCTTTTTTGAATTATTGATTCACGTAATGCTCTTTCACGACTGTAGCACAACGCGGGCAAAGTGTCGGATGTTCTTCCACTTGACCTACTTCCTTCGAAACATTCCAGCAACGTTCACACGTTTCACCTTCTGCTTTTGTAACAAGGATCGCTATATCCTCAAGTTTAACCGCTTCTGCCGGGGCACTTCCCACATCACCAGCGATTTCGAATTCGGATACGATGAATAGCTGTTCAAAGCTTTCCTTGATGCCATCAAGCAGATTCTTCGTTTCTTCATTAACATAGACCATCACTTTAGCGTTCAGTGATTTTCCGATGACCTTCTGGTTACGGGCTTCTTCTAATGCTTTAAGTACATTATCACGGACATCCATGAACGCCGTCCATTTTTCTTCAATGACTTCAGCATCATCAATTGAAATTTCTTCAGGCATCAATGTCAGCTGTACACTTTCTTCCGTTACACCCGGAATGAACGCCCATACTTCATCAGCTGTATGCGAAAGGATCGGTGACACCAATTTCGTTAAGCTGACCAATGATTCGTAAAGGACCGTTTGAATGGCCAAACGCTCTTTACCATTTGGTGCTTCACAATAAAGAATGTCTTTTGCATAATCAAGGTAGAATGAACTTAAATCCTGTGTACAGAAATTATTGACCATATTATAAATTGTAGCAAACTCATAATTTTCATAACTTAACTTCGACTGTTTGATCAGTTTATTCAATTTAACCAGCATGTATCGATCGACTTCAGGCAATTCTTGAACTGCCACTTTATCGGTTTTTGGATTGAATCCATCCAAGTTCCCTAACAGGAAGCGGAATGTATTACGGATTTTACGGTAAACTTCCGAAACTTGTTTTAAAATAGGATCGGAAACCCTGACATCCGATTGGTAATCCACCGAAGCTACCCAAAGGCGTAAGATATCTGCTCCAAGTTGGTTCATGACCTTTGATGGCAGCACAACGTTCCCAATTGACTTACTCATTTTACGGCCTTCTCCATCCAATGCGAACCCGTGGCTAAGTACACCTTTATATGGCGCTTTGCCTGTAACCGCAACACTTGTTGAAAGTGATGAGTTAAACCAGCCGCGATATTGATCGGAACCTTCTAAATAAAGGTCAGCAGGACGCTGCAAGTCATCTCTTTCTTCAAGTACCGCTTGATGGGAAGAACCGGAATCAAACCATACGTCCATGATATCCGTTTCTTTCGTGAAAATACCATTCGGGCTGCCTTCATGTGTATAGCCTTCAGGCAGAAGTTCTTTCGCTTCACGCTCAAACCAGATGTTTGAACCGTGTTCGCGGAATAGGTCTGAAATATGGTCGATGGTTTCATCCGTAATGATCGGCTCGCCATTTTCTGCATAAAACACTGGAATTGGCACGCCCCAAGCGCGTTGGCGGGAAATACACCAATCCCCGCGGTCACGAACCATATTGAATAGGCGCGTTTCGCCCCAAGCCGGTACCCATTTGGTTTCTTCAATCGCTTCCAGAAGCTCACTGCGGAAGTCTTTGATTGAAGCGAACCATTGTGCTGTTGCACGGAAGATCGTCGGCTTCTTCGTCCGCCAGTCATGTGGGTAAGAGTGCGTAATGAACGTCAAGTTCAATAACGCGCCTGCTTCAGTTAATTTTTCGGTAATTGGTTTATTCGCTTGATCATAAAATAATCCGGCAAATTCCCCTGCCTCTTCCGTCATGACTCCTTTTTCATCTACAGGACAAAGTACGTCCAAGCCATATTTTTGCCCAATGATAAAGTCATCTTCACCATGGCCAGGCGCCGTATGAACACAGCCCGTTCCAGCTTCAGTCGTTACGTGCTCACCTAACATCACTAAAGATTCGCGGTCATAAAGAGGATGTTTGGCAACAGCGCGGTCCAACTCGCTACCTTTTACCGTTTTTTCGATAGACGGGTTTTCCCAGCCTAATGTTTCCGTTACCGATTCAAGCAGTGCCTCAGCAAGTAAGAATTTTTCATTTTCGACAGCCACTACTACGTAATTTAATTGCGGATGCAATGAGATACCAAGATTGGCAGGAATCGTCCATGGAGTTGTCGTCCAGATGATGATTTTGACGCCTTCATCGATTACACCTTTGCCATCTGTGACTTCAAAAGCAACATAGATCGACGCAGAGCGTTTGTCTTGATATTCAATTTCAGCTTCGGCTAGCGCTGATTCACTTGAAGGGGACCAGTAAACAGGTTTTTTCCCTTTATAAATGTAGCCCTTTTTCGCCATTTCACCGAATACCTTGATTTGCTGCGCTTCATATTCAGGCTTTAATGTGATATAAGGATTATCCCAATCACCACGGACCCCTATTCTCTTAAACTGCTCACGTTGATTGTCAATCTGACCATAAGCATACTCTTCACAAAGCTTTCTGAATTCGGCAACGCTCATTTCTTTCCGTTTCACGCCTTTTTTCGTCAATGCCGTTTCGATTGGAAGACCATGCGTATCCCAGCCAGGTACATATGGTGCTTGAAAACCGCTCATCGATTTAAATCGGACAATGAAATCCTTTAAAACCTTATTCATTGCATGGCCCATATGGATATCGCCATTGGCATATGGAGGTCCATCATGCAAAATGAATAAAGGACGTCCCTCCGTTTGTTCTTGCACTTTTTTATAGATGTTCATTTCTTTCCATTTTTCTTGGATTTCCGGTTCACGTTTCGGTAAATTCCCCCGCATTGGAAATTCAGTTTTAGGCATCAATAAGGTATCTTTGTATTCCATCATAAAATCCTCCATCCGTCTTTTAAAAAAATTCATTCGAACCGATGACTTGATATCCGGCCAAAATAAAAAGCCCTCTCATCCCTGAAAAAGGGACGAGAAAGCTTTGCTTCCCGCGGTACCACCCTGGCTAGAAAGATCCACATAGTGAATCCAACCTCTCGAGCATTCGTAACGTGAATGAAACGCTTCATTTACTTGCTGCCTAGGCAGTTTCAACTCAGAACTCAAGGGTGATCTTCAATATCTTCGCTTATTCCGGGCTTTCACCATCCCCGGTTCGCTAAAAATAAGTGTGTGAAGAATTTACTTTCCCTGTCATCGTCTAATTTCATAATGAATAGTATTGTTAAAAAATTATATGCGAAAAAAGTGTTCAAAGTCAAGGAATCGTTTAAATTTCCTCTTCCACTCTCTCATTTAATTCTATTTCAGTCGCATCCACTTCATAATCCAGAAGATGATCCCAATCGTCATTATCCAGCAAATCCAGCTGTGCACCGACAAGCATTTTGAAACGTGTCCGGAATACTTTGGATTGCTTTTTCAAATCCTCAATATCCATCGCTATTTTCCTTGCTTTCACAAGTGACTCATTGACGATCCTGTCAGCATTTTTCTCTGCTTCCTTTATGATCAGTTTCGCTTCTTTTTGGGCATTGCGCCTTAATTCTTCGGCTGCTTCCTGAGCGACAATAATCGACTTGTTAAGTGTACCCTCAATTGTCGTAAAATGTCCCAAACGATCAAAAGTCTCGTTCAGTTTATCTTCAAGTTCTTTCTTCTCCCTCAAAATCAGTTCATAATCTTTAATGACCTGGTCGAGAAATTCATTTACTTCATCTTCATCATACCCACGAAATACTTTGTTAAATTCCTTGTTATGTATATCTATCGGGGTTAAGGGCATTACGGCACCTCCAGAACGGTTTCTACTCTAGTATGTTAAAACTCTATATTCGACAATAAATTTATAAATCCTGCTTTTTATTGAATTATTTTTGTCTGCCTAACGAGATTCTCCACTTATCCTTCTTGGTTTTCCCATCGATTGAAGCTATTTTACACCTGCCAAAACCTCTGATGGAAAGTGTGTCACCTTCACGGCATTCTTCCGAAACGTTTTCCGTTTGCTTGAAATTCACCTTTACTTTTCCTGACGTTATCAAGGCCTGCGTCTTTTGACGGGACATATTCAGGACGGACGATAGCACACTGTCAAGTCTAAGGGAACTGACGGTGGTTACTTGCTCTTCCCATTTTTCCTTAACTTGAACGATATTCTCGATTGGAAGCCGTTTGATGGAAACGGAAGCGTTACCTATTTTCTCAAGATTTCCAGTGAGATATGAATCCATCTCTTCGGCAGCTATAAATTGAATATGCTCCTCCGTCACTATTATATCACCAAATTTTTCACGCTTTACCCCAAGTGACATCAAGGTTCCAAGTATTTGCCTATGTTCAAGCGTTACAAATTTTTTTGGATAGGAGATATCGTATAAGGAGATATTGAAATTCGATGGATCAGGAGAGTAATAATCAGGATAGATAAGCACACGTTTTCGCTCTACGAAATCACTTCCGCCATTGAATTGCAGTTTCACATCCGGATCATTCCCAATTAAGGAAGTAAGGATTTCCTGCTGACGCGGATCAAGAAAATCAGATAGTTTCGGAGCGTAGGAATTTTTAACCTGATCAATCCAATTCATAGCCTGGTCAATAAAATCTTTTTCCTCCGGCCTGAAATGCTGATAAATACTCATGATTGAATAAATGCTCCTTAGTTATCAAATTAATGGTCGATCATAAGGAATGAATTAAATTCATTCTGCGTTGCTACTACACAGCGGAGGATCTTCCGACTGTGTAGTAAGATGCATGTCAGGTTAATTGTCGATCATCCTATCAAAGTCTGTAAGTAATAGATCCCATAACCGCTGGCAAAATTAAGAACCAGCAAGGCCACAAGTGGTGAAAGATCAATCATGCCAAGCGTCGGAATGAACTTTCTGAACGGTTCTAAATATGGTTCGCAAATCTTTTCCAGAAATTGACCAATCGACGTCTCCCTTGCATTGGGGAACCATGACATCAATATGTAAACGATTAATGCCATTGAATAAATTTCAATTAAATAATATAAACCCTGAAGCACTAAACCCATTAACCATTACCACCTCGCTTCTTCGTACTCCTCTTCGGCGGCGAAGCCGGTAATATTACCGGAAACATCGACGTTGTCCGGGGTACATAAGAATATATCTGTTCCGATTTTTTGGATATCCCCGCTGATTGCATAGACAGTCCCACTTAGAAAATCGATGATTCGCTTTCCTTGGTCATGCTGGATTCGTTGAAGGTTCACGACTACAGCGCGCCTGTTTTTTAAATGGTCAGCTACCTCCTGGGCTTCTGCATAAGCACGAGGCTCCAATAATACTACTTTAGAAGATTTCTGTACGCTTTGCAAACTTACGATATTCTGATTTGTATTATTCCCTGCAGAAGCTGACTGCTGCTGTTTAGCTGACTTCACGACTTTTGGTTCAGCCTCCTCTTCTTCCACTACTTCATCCCTGTACTCATACTCATCATCCAGCGCGAAATAAGATTTAAATTTTGATACGAACGACATCTATTGCGTACCTCCTTAAAATTATTCGCCTACAAGTGCTGTACCAATCCTGATCATTGTAGCGCCTTCTTCAATGGCAATCATGAAATCATTGGACATTCCCATGGACAATTCAGTGCAGGGGGCATGCTTCAACGCTAAATTTTGTATTTCAACCTGGATGCCCTTCAGTTTCCGGAAGCATTCCCGCAAAACCTGTTCATCATCGGTCAATGGAGCCATCGTCATCAATCCTGCAACATTCACCTTATCAAAGTCGGATAACCCTTTTATGAAATCCATTGTCGCGTCAGGATCCAGACCATGTTTTGATTCCTCACCAGAAACATTCACCTGCACTAAACAGTTTATCGGCTCTTTTGCGCGCTTTTGAATTTCTTCTGCCAAAGAAATGCGATCCAATGAATGGATATACGAAATTTTATCGATGACATTCTTTACTTTGCGTGTTTGCATGGAACCAATATAATGCCAGGTGGGCTTGTCCTTGAGCACTTCATATTTAGTCAAAAGCCCTTCGTCACGGTTTTCACCCAAATCGAGTATTCCCGCTTCCAAAGCTTCATTCGCTCTATCGACCGAAACATATTTCGTTACTGCGATCAACTTTATCGCTTCGCGGTCCCTTCCACTATTTTCACATGCTCTATTTATTTTTTCTTCGATGTTTTTTAAATTGTCCACTACTTTCACTATTACTCTAAATCCTCCTTCCAACCGATAAAGCTCATCAATCTGCCTGTCTTCCCGTTATCACGGCGATGTGAAAAAAACAATTCATGATCACAGCTTGTACAGTATGATGTAACGTCGATCTGACTTTTTGGAATTCCTGATTTTTGAAGAATCAATGCATTAAGTTGCTTAAGGTCTAACTGATATTGTCCTTCACTGATTAAATTATAGGGCTTTTCGTCAATATCTACCAGCAAATTCTGCACTAAATCCATGACATAATCATCAACTACATAGCATTTCGAACAAATCGACGGTCCAATAACAGCAAATATCTCACTTGCTTTTATACCCTCACTAAGCCAAGCCTCAACCATTTTTCGTGCAATTCCATTAACGGTACCCTTCCAGCCAGCATGTGCCACCCCAATCATACCATGTGCCGGAGCAAGAAAGTATAAGGGCACGCAGTCTGCATAGCATAGGGTCAATAGAGCGTTTTGGTCCTTCGTATAGAAGCCGTCAGTCGCTTTAAAGGCAGAATCATAATCCATAGCACCTCTCCCGCCATCACGGCTGGTAACTTGACGGATTTTCGTTTCATGTGTCTGCTCGGCACCTATCCATTCATTAAGCGGAAACATCAGCTTATCGGCTATGATCCTGCGGTTTCCCTGGACATCTTCAAGTTTATCACCGACATGAAAACCGGTATTCAATGTTTGAAAATCACCTGTACTGACTCCCCCATTTTTTGTGGTGAAGCCCGCTACGAGCTGGAGATTTTTTTGTCTCCAGCTGTCAATGAGCATATATTGATCTTTTATTAAAACAAATGGCTCTTTCATGCTATAAACCTCTTTATTTTTAGTCTAGTGTATCATATATTTGCGCCATGCACCTTAAAACCGTTCATCTTTCAGTTCTGCTTGAAATACCGTCTGATGTTCAACAAGTATGACATCTGCACCGATTTTTTTTATTTTGCGCCACGGAATCACAATATCCTGATCCCTGCCAAAAAAACCCATCAATCTGGTTCCATTCGAAACGACGATGGCCTCTATTTTCCCCGTGGCCGTATTGATTTCAAGATCTGACATATTACCTAATTTCTTACCATCCGCTATATTGACGATATCCTTAATTTGAAATTCGGAAATCCTGGTCACATCACTCAGCTCCTCAAAATTTCATCATAGATGAAGGTCCTATTCCTATGTATATGACATGATGCGCTCAAGGATGAAGAATACGATAAATAAACGTCCATTCGATTCACGGAAGGGCTTTTCTACAAAATAAAAAAGCCGCTATGGATAAGTAGCTGATAAGCGGGTATCGACATTTTTGCCCTACCCGCTTCAGCTAACTACTTCTCATGCTCAGCTTCTACTGTTGGATATTTTTATTCATTTGCTTGATTGCCGCTTTTTCCAATCGGGAGACCTGTGCTTGTGAAATGCCGATTTCCTCGGCTACCTCCATTTGCGTCTTCCCTTGGAAAAACCGTTTACGAAGGATCATTTTTTCCCGGTCATTCAACCGTCTCATGCCTTCATTTATAGCTATTTCATCAATCCAGGTACTATCTTTATTTTTTTCATCACTCAGTTGGTCGAGTACATAAATCGGATCCCCGCCATCATTATAAATCGGTTCAAAAAGTGAAACTGGATCTTGTATAGCATCTAGTGCAAAAACAATTTCTTCATGAGGTACTTCCAACACCTTGGCGATTTCTTCAGCTGTCGGCTCACGAAGGGTCTGGCTTATGAGCTTCTCTTTTACCTGCAAAGCTTTGTAAGCGATGTCTCTTAAAGAACGGGATACCCGAATTGGATTATTGTCACGAAGATATCTTCTGATTTCTCCAATAATCATCGGTACAGCATACGTTGAAAACTTAACATTTTGACCTAGGTCAAAGTTATCTATCGACTTCATCAACCCTATACAGCCTACCTGAAATAGATCATCTACATACTCTCCCCGATTGTTGAAGCGTTGAATTACGCTTAGAACGAGTCGAAGATTCCCGTTTACCAGTTTCTCTCTTGCTGAAATATCGCCATCTTGCAGTTCTTTAAAGAGTTTTCTCATTTCTTCATTCTTTAAAACCGGTAATTTTGATGTATCCACACCGCAGATTTCAACCTTATTACGAGACAAAATTATTCCCTCCTCACAGGAGCGCTGTACAAAAAACAGTATCTCCGCGGGAGGAAAAAATATGCACATGGCTAGAACAGAAATCCGCCATTATTTTTCAATATAGCTACCAAAGTATTGATTTGATTGACATTTAAGCAAAATTATTTTTTTACACCATTTTATTAAATTCTTTACGAAGCCTCTTAATAATCCTTTTTTCCAAACGCGAAATGTAAGATTGGGAAATCCCCAGCATGTCGGCAACGTCCTTTTGGGTTTTTTCTTCTCCGCCCGCAAGTCCAAAACGGAGTTCCATTATTTGTTTTTCACGTTCGGATAACTGTGTAAGTGCTTTTGTCAGCAGCTTACGGTCAACGTTTGCCTCAAGATCTTTCGTGATAATGTCATCGTCCGTTCCAAGTACATCGGATAACAGAAGTTCATTACCATCCCAATCAATATTCAGAGGTTCATCAAAAGAAACTTCAGAACGGATTTTGTTATTTCTGCGTAAATACATTAATATTTCATTCTCGATGCATCTCGAAGCATATGTAGCCAGTTTTATTTTCTTCTCAGGATTGAATGTATTCACAGCTTTGATTAAACCTATGGTACCAATGCTGATTAAATCTTCAATATTGATGCCGGTGTTTTCGAATTTCCTGGCAATATAAACCACCAGCCTTAAATTACGTTCAATCAAGATCGAGCGTGCAGCTTCATCGCCATTGGGTAATTTATTGATCAGTATTGCCTCTTCTTCCTTTGAAAGGGGAGGCGGCAGTGCCTCACTCCCTCCTATATAAAATATTTCGTCCGTTTTCAATCCGAGCTTGAACAATAGTTTGTACCAAAAATAAGTGAGCCGAAGAATGAATTTCTTCAAAATAATTCTCCCTTCTAATAAACGGATTATGGGTCAAATTTAAGAGTGAATCGATGGTTCAGGAGGCATTTTGCACCGGTATCCCGGTTAACATTTTCGGGTGAACGATAGATTGATAGCTATTGTCTGGAGAGAGTTGCTGAAAGGTAAACGAAACGAGACCCTGCTTGACGTGAAATTCCTTTTCTCCTTGAACGATTTTGATGTAATCCGGTTTGATTGCGGTTAACAGCTGATGTTCATGACCCACGACTTTATAAGGGATGACACGCATTCTTCCTGTCCATGAATATTCGGGCTGCTCTTCCTGACTAATCAGGTTATCAGGGTTTTTAAAAAGCTCCAGCATATCGTCCGGAATTCCTGCTTCCCCGCCAGAAAGAGAGATGATCATTACTGGGGAACGTGTAATCGGGTCATATAGTTGATTGCCGCTATCCACCAATCCATGAAATTTTCCTTCGAAGTCAGAAATTTTAACCGAGACCGAAACCATTTGTTCATGTGTAAGTTTTGTCATCTCCATTCCTTCAAGTGTTCGCTTGGAAAATTGCCATGCGAGCGGGAACCCGATCATTACGAATATCCAGCTGACAGGATCCCCAAAACGGTTGATTCCTGCATATTGACCAGGGTCCTTTGACACGATTTGGAATTCAAATAGGTAATGTAGTCCCAGAAGGATTCCTCCCGATAAAAACGTCACGAAATATAAAGTGGCCACCGATTTCATGAAAAGTTTTAACCTATTAAACCCAAAGGTTGCCAGCACCATGACCAGGGATACTAAAATCTTCATATACACTCGGTCGGCAATTGCATAAAAAGGAGTGAATGCCAATACGATAATGAAGGAACCAATCAGCCCGCCGATGCATACCCGCCAAAGAGCTACCCTTCGTTTGAGAATAATTGCGGTCCAATATAAAAGGAGGCAGTCAAATAACCAATTCAACAACCAGATCACATCTAAATATAAAGTCAAAAACCCTCCCCTCCTTTTATGAACTAACCTTCCACTAGCAAAAAGTATAGCGTACCTGCCCTTAGAAAGTGTGTCACTTTTTGTACTGAAAACTTAAGAGTTTTTCAGTCATTTTTACCCTTTTTGTAGAAAAACAGCTATTGATATTTTCATTACAGTCATGGAGACTATCCTGCTCCCTTTTACTTCTGTCGATTTATGTTATAAAAGTTTAATAATTTATTGCTCTCATCTTTTTGGATTCCTTCTGCCAAGGCGATCCGTCAGATACCGCTGAGTGACATGCAGGCAAGAACAAAGATACTATTATGCAGATTGCGCCCTGCACTTCGGTCAGAGTGATAAAGCTGAAGAATGCCCCCATTATGATTGGACACTACTGCTTTTAAGGAATTCATTTAAACGACAAAAAACCGTCCCCAAATTGGGACGGCATGTGACGTCGATATTAACGGCGTCTATTACGGTTACGGAGGAATGTTGGAATATCCAAGGCCTCATCACCTTGATTTGCATTACGTGCAGGCTGTTCATTGACTTCTTCCCTTTTCACTTCCCGCTTCACGTTTTGCTGTGGCGTTTGTTGTTGTGTCTGAGGTCTTGATTGCTGCTGTTGTCCGAGTGTTGGACGTCCAGTAGGCCGTATTGAAGCTTCAACCTCGTTAAAGCCTGTTGCAATTACCGTAACGACGATTTCATCTTTTAAGTTTTCATTGATAACCGAACCAAAGATCATGTTTACGTCTTGATCGGATGCAGTAGCCACGATATCGGCCGCTTCCTGGACTTCAAATAGACTTAGGTTCGTACCACCGGTAATATTCATCAGTACGCCTTGGGCACCATCAATCGATGTTTCAAGCAACGGACTGGAAATGGCTTTTTTCGCCGCTTCCGCCGCACGGTTTTCCCCTGATGAGATCCCGATTCCCATAAGTGCGGAACCTTTGTTGGACATGATGGTCTTCACATCGGCAAAGTCCAAGTTAATTAGACCTGGAACAGCAATTAGATCTGAAATCCCTTGTACACCTTGACGAAGCACATTATCTGCTTCACGGAATGCTTCAAGCATTGGCGTGCTTTTATCGACGATTTCAAGGAGGCGGTCGTTTGGAATGACGATCAGTGTGTCAACCGATTCCTTCATGGATGAAATGCCGCCTTGTGCCTGTGTTGCACGTTTTCTGCCTTCGAAGGTAAATGGACGCGTAACTACGCCCACTGTAAGTGCTCCTAGATCTTTAGCAATGCCCGCTATGACAGGAGCAGCCCCCGTTCCCGTACCGCCGCCCATTCCAGCCGTTACGAATACCATATCGGCACCTTTAAGCGCTTCTTCGATCTGCTCTTTGCTTTCTTCTGCAGCTTTTTTTCCTACCTCGGGATTGGCACCTGCACCCAAACCGCGTGTAAGCTTTCCACCGATTTGCATTTTGATTTCTGCTTTTGATAGATTAAGAGCCTGTGCATCAGTATTGACAGAAATAAACTCAACTCCCTGTACACCATGCTCGATCATTCTGTTTACCGCATTGTTTCCGCCGCCGCCAACACCTATTACTTTTATCGTTGCTAATTGTTCTAGATTAGAATCAAACTCCAACATGACAATCCTCCTATTTTGACGAAATTCCCGATTCTTAATGATTGTTATTCAAAAAAGTAACCTAGGATTTTTTTGAATTTAGATTCACCTTTTTCACCTTGTTTTTTAGCCGTGTTCTCTTTGTTTTTCTGAGAAACCTTCTGGCTGCGCTGGTCGTTATCTTCTTGTGCTTGTCCAGCTGCTACAGGAGTTTTATTAGCGGTGTTTTTTTGCATTCTCTCTTTCTTGCATGCGTGTTTAATCAAACCAACAGCTGTCGTGTATTGAGGTTCCCTGACACCGATGTAATTCGGTTCAGCTGTCCTTACGCGGTTTTGGAACACATATTGAGCAAGCTCCAGGACTCCTGGCATCTTGACGACGCCCCCGGTCAAAACGAAACCACCCGGTATATCCTGGAAGCCAAGTCTCCTCAAATCATCTTGAATCAACTCGAATATTTCGGTCACCCGTGCTTCAATGATATCCGAAAGCATTAACTGGTTACAGGTCTGCTGCTGATCGCTGCCGATGATCGGTATTTGGAATACTTCATCTTCAGACGCGTCATCATAAAAGGCATGTCCATGCTTCACTTTTATTTTCTCAGCTTCTTCCATCGTCGTCCTTAGAACGATGGAAAGATCCTTCGTAAGTGTTTCCCCGCCTATAGGTATCACAGACGTATATTGTAAATAGCCTTGTTCGAAAATTGCCAGAGTCGTGGAACCTCCGCCAATATCGACAAGTGCCACACCAAGTTCTTTTTCATCCTTGGATAATACAAGGGAACCTGCGGCTAAAGGCTGAAGGGCGATATCGGTTATTTCTAACCCTGCCCTTTCCACACAGCGCAGCGTATTATGTAAAATTGTCCGAAGACCTGTGATTAATATCCCTCTCATTTCCAACCGGACACCTATCATGCCCCTTGGATCACTGATTTCATCAAGTTCATCAACTTTGTAATGGATCGGCACCACGTCGATGATTTCCCTGTCGGATGGTATCGTTATTAACTCCGCTGCTTCCCTGACACGGAAAACGTCATGCTCGGTAATCTCTTTATTGTCACTGGATACCGCTACTACCCCATGACACGGCTGAAGCGTCACATGATTTCCGCTTATGCCGACGATTACCTTTTTTATCTCCATCCCTATCATCCGTTCTGCTTGCTCTATAGCCTTTTGAATGGATTGGACGGTTTCATCTATGCCGACGATCGAACCCTTTTTGAGCCCCTCTGATTTAACATTTCCCACGCCGATTATATTTAATGTGTCATTGACCATTTCCCCAATGATAACTTTTACACTGGATGTACCGATGTCAAGACTTACGTATATTTCGTTGCTGTTCATTCCATGGCACCTCCTTCAGTTTTATACATGTATTAGTAGAATAACATTTTTATATCGAAGACTTATACATTATAGAATAACAGAACTGATTACAACAACTGACGAATTACATAGATAAGCGTTTCATTTTGTATTTCCCGAACAAAACTCGTACTTTATGGTGCATATTGTTCGCTTCTCTACGAGACTGATTTACTAAAAAAACTAGATACTGCCATAAACTATTCGTCATTTATAACTTAATTCCCTTTAAAATTATCGATTTTTTTTCTGCTTTTTCCGGGAAATGGACCATTTTTCAATCAGGATCCTTCTAATCAGGGCAATATTTTGAAACAACCTTACGCCGAACACAAAGATTGCGGCTAAATATAAGTCTACACCAAGATGTACACCTAGAAAAGCCAAACCTGCGGCTAAAATAATATTAAAGAAGAATCCCGTTACAAATACTACTTCATCATAAAGATTTTGCAAATGAGCCCGTATTCCCCCAAATAAGGTATCAAAAGCAGCAAGCACGGCTATGGAGAGATAATTTGAATATTCATGGGGAATATCAAAATCCACCAAAAAACCAAGCGTGATCCCAATCAATAGTCCGAAAACCGGAAGCCACATTACGATTCCCCCCCATCCATAATGGGTTCCATGTGTTTTACATCAATATCATTTTGGTAGGCCGGCAATGTCAAACCACCGGTAGGCACCTTAATCTGCACTTCAAAATTATCTATAAAGAAATCATCCATAAGTTCGGAACCTTCTATGCGCTGCTTCAGTTTCATTGGATTAACGGTTATTGCCTGCAGTTCGACCGGGTAATGAACAAGAGGATATCCGTCCATTTTCGGCTGCCCATTAATATCACGAATAACCGATGTTGATATATACCTTTGTCCTGAAATGGAAATTTCGTCAGCGCCATACCTATACATTTCATTAATGAGCCGAATGATCAATACAGGTGAAATATACTCGACCTTCTCACCAAGAAGGATATCCTCTTTGATAGGCTGTATGGAAATGATGACCCCTTTACCTTTTATTTCCGTCAAACCTGCGTCAGTCTTTAATTCGATCAGGGTGTCACGCAATACTTCTTCTTTACTCTCATTTTTCTTTGTTTCATAGGATGCTATTTTTCCCTCAAGCTCACTGATACCCTCTATTAACTCCGCCTGGGTCTGCTGTTCTTTCAATAAATCATTTTTCAGCTCCCACATATCCCTTGTATCGGATATGACAGGCTGATTCACCAAATTGAATTGAATAGCGAGCATGAAGCCGGCAATCAATGTAACCAAACTAAAAGAAAGCTTTTTATTCATTTCCAGTTTCTCACCAATCTTTCATCGAATCCGGCGGTCTGATCACCCTCCAATAATTGGATCAAAAATGATATTCTTTTGCTTTTCGACTGTAAAGATAATATTCTCATTAACCAGCTGTTCCTTGATGCCACCGGGCAGGTCTAGTGAAGCAGCCAGGACATCCGGGTCCCCTATCGCAGATATGATGAAGGGAGCAGGATGCTGATGGCCATCGATTGTAATCACTGGCCCATTACAGATTATGTATGAATCATGATTTAACCTTTGACCGTTAATCGCAACTGCCTCTGCACCTGATATGTATAGTTCATTGACGACCTTGAAGACATGCTGTTCATGAACGAGGTAGTTATTAACATTGGCTTCCGACTCCATATCTGTACCATCTTCAAGCGTCACCTGAAGGCCTGATCCTTTCACCTTCACTTTTCCGAGAAACATCCGGTATTTTTCCGTTTCCTTTGCCAAATTGAAAAAAAGCTGCTTTTCCTGAGCTAGGTCTTTTTCTATTTGGGATACATTTTCTTGCTTCTGGAGGAGTTCCTTCTGAAGTTCGCGGTTCTGCTTCTCTTGTTCGATCAGCTGCTGCCTGAGCTCATATTCCTGGTCCCAGTCTTTGTCCTTCCCTGCACCTTCACCTTCTTTGGTCAGATTGTAAGAGAAGGCAATCATGAATCCGAGAACCACGCAAACCAGGGGCAAAACCACCCGTTTGCCATTAATTTTCCTCATTGGTGTCTTCCTTTTGTTCAGCGTCTTCATATGCTTTAAAATAAGAACCCACTTCCAGATCGATGACTCCCTTTACCTCTGGATCCAACTGGCTGACTATCGATGGATAGTGAATCATTTTCTCGTATAAAGTACGGCTTGTCGCACTTACTTCAAACCCATCGTTCATATACATGACGATATGATAGTCATCGGTTTTGGTTGGAGAATAATGAATTTCTGAAATGGCATTCTGAATCTCGACAGGAAGCTTGTCCAGCTCTTCTAAAAGCAACTTTAATGCTTTACCCTCTTTGAAACCAATTAAAACAGGGGCAAATACTGGAATTTCGCCTGTTGCTAGCTCCTCTAAAACGGACCCGTTTTCCAAAATGGGTGCAAACTTCCCATTATTGGACAGATATGCCATCCTGTTATGTTCCGAAACCGTGATTTTAATGGAATTGGGAAATACCGGAGTCACCTTAACGCTTTTTATTTCTTGATTTTTTTTGATATTGGCTGCTGTTGCCCCTGTATCAACCTTCCAGATGCTTCGATCCTTCTTCACCTTACTCAATTTAATGATCTGTTTGGAAGTAATATAACGATTCCCCTCTACCTGCACGGATTTCACATAGCTCAACGGGGATAAGAAATATAGCACACAAGCAACAAGAATGAAGAAAAGGGAAAGCAAAAGAACAAGCCGCCTGTTTGCTTTGCTTTTTCTTAATTGTTTTAATTTCGGGATGCGGTCCTCAATGGAAACGATTTTCCCCTTTTCCATCCCCTTCACCTCTTCCTGAAAAAATGGATGGTTCTTGAAAGTGTGAAATCAAGACAAACTCAATATTTGGCTATTTACAAACTTTAAAAGGTAACACATTATATCACAATATTTGGATATAATGAATCCATTATTTTCTGCCGATAATTTCCACTTCTGTTTCCATTTCAATTTCAAATTTATCATACACAGTATCCTTCACATGCTGTATCAAGGCTTGAACATCAGCTGCACTTCCATTACCTGTGTTAACGATAAAGTTCCCGTGCATTGGTGAAATCTGGGCTCCTCCAATAGAATGTCCCTTCAGGCCTGCATTCTCGACCAATTTACCTGCATGATGTGGAAGTGGATTCCTAAATATGCTCCCGGCACATGGAAGATTATACGGCTGGGTATCTTTACGGTAATTCTTGTTATTCTGCATTCTTTCGACGATTTCGGTTTTATCGCCCTCTGTCAATTGAAATATTGCTTCCAGTACGATACCCGGTCTTTTCTTCTGAAGCAGAGAAGTTCGATAAGAAAACTCCATTTCTTCCTTCGAAAGCCATGCTAAAGTTCCATCTTCGAAAAGAACATGTGCCTCCTTGAGAATTTCACTCATATCGGAACCGTGTGCACCAGCGTTCATATAGACTGCTCCGCCGACGGAACCAGGAATTCCACTGGCAAATTCCAATCCTGCATACCCTTTTTTACTGATTTGCACGGACAGGCTGACAAGTGATACCCCAGCTCCTGCTTTTATCTCCGTCCCATTTATCTCGAGATGATCAAGTCCTTTACCCAATTTAAGAACGGCACCTTCAATTCCGCCATCACTGACAAGTAGGTTCGAGCCCCTGCCGATTACCCTCCATGGCATCCCATGATTTTTAATGACCTGCATCGTTTTTTCTATATTTTCAATGGATGACGGCACGATGAATAAATCAGCCGGCCCCCCAATTTTCATAGTTGTATGATTCGCAAGCGGTTCCTGTTCAAGAACTTTGCCGATTTTCATTTCAGTTAATTGCTTTATCACATTATCCATGATAAACCTCCTTGTTGTTCCAAAATTCCAAGTTATAAATTTTCATTTCCTCTTCATGAGGTCCCTTATATTACAAGATTAATAACGCCTTTTAGCAGAAAAATGAACAGAAGCAAGCCCCAGTACGGCCTAACCCTCTTATACTATAGTCTAAACAAAGCCGTATTGCCAATATTTATTGTGGATTCCTCAACATTCATACATGGTAATATTTAAGCGACATTTCATTTATTTCTAAATTTCGGCAAGGCTCCCTCCAAAATCGTTTTCCGGCAAGGGTTTTCAATGTAAAAAAAGGGAAGCCCTGCGTTTAACAGGACTTCCCTTTTGCTCAACCATATATTTTTCTTATTTCAGAACCTTGAATAACGGCTAATATTCAGGAGCACCCCAATCGCCATCAACATGAGCGTCAGTGATGAACCGCCATAGCTTAAGAGGGGCAAGGTGATCCCCGTAACTGGCATCAGTCCCGTTACCACCCCTATATTAATCATCACTTGTATGGCGACCATCGCAATGATTCCCACCGCTACAAGGCTCCCATATAAATCAGGGGCACCAAGTGCGATCCGAATTCCCCGCCAAAGCATGAGCGCAAATAATAAAATGACAAGAGAGCCCCCGATGAAGCCAAGTTCCTCTGAAAGGATGGCAAAAATGAAATCAGTCTGCGGTTCTGGTAAATAGAAAAACTTTTGGCGACTTTGCCCGAGTCCCAGGCCGAACAATCCACCGGGCCCGATTGCATAAAACGATTGAATCATTTGAAACCCGCTGCCTAAAGGGTCTTCCCAAGGATCCAGGAAAGACGTGATCCTCTTTATCCGGTAGGGCGCCGACAAAATCAAACCGATAAAACCTGCTACCCCGATTAGCCCCAACCCGACAAAGTGACTGATCTTTGCCCCGGAAATAAAAATCATGACGATGCACGTTCCAACCATTACCGTTCCCGTTCCAAGGTCCGGCTGTAACATGATCAAACCAAATGCCAAAAACACTAAACCCAAGGATGGAAGCATCCCTTTTTTAAAGGAGGTGATCAGCTTTTGCCGTTCTGATAAAAACTTAGCTAAAAAAGCGATCATTGCCAGCTTCATGAACTCAGAAGGCTGGACCGAAAAGGCACCTACACCAATCCAGCTCCTCGAACCATTTCTCGCCATCCCTATACCCGGTACAAGTACAGCCAGTAACATAATGAAACAAATGATGATAAGAATCTTGGCCCATGTCCGCCACGTCCAGTAATCCACATTCATGATGAAAAACATGGCTATGACACCAACGCACGCAAACAGCAACTGTCTTTTAGCAAAATAAAACGAATCATCAAATTTATATGTTGCCCATATGGCACTCGCGCTGTAAACCATGATTAATCCAACAGTCAAAAGACTTAAGGTGACGATAATGAGAATGAGATCAGGATTCGATTTTTTTAATGGCACGGACATCCACCTCTAGGAAGTTTTTCGAGCCTGCGAATATAAACATCTTTGCTGATTGCTTGTCAGCACTTTAGTCAAAAAAAAAGCGATAACGGCTCATTATCGCTTTTTTCCAAGGTGTCAACGTAGAAGTAGGTTCACTTCTCTTTTGCGTAAGCTCTTACTTAAGTTTATGCACGGCCTCCATAAACATGTCTCCTCTTTGCTCAAAAGTTTTATATTGATCCCAGCTTGCACAAGCTGGGGAGAGAAGAATGCAGTCGCCTTCATTTGATAATTCAAATGCAGCCGGCACGGCCTTTTCTACATTATCGACACGTTTTATATTCGCTATTCCTATTTCTTTTGCTATCCGTTCAATTTTTTCTGCAGTTTCACCAAAAGTTATCACGGCTTTGACATTTTTCATCGCCGGTTTCAACTCATCGAATTCATTTCCGCGATCCAAACCGCCTGCCAATAAGATGACAGGTTCCGTAAAGGATGTTAATGCTTTGGAAGCTGCAAGAATGTTCGTCGCTTTCGAATCATTATAAAATTTACGGTTATCTATCGTTGCGACAAACTGCAGACGGTGCTCCACACCATAAAATGTTTTCAGTACAGTCTGAATGGCTTCGTTAGCTACACCCTTCAGTTTTGCCGCCGAGATGGCCGCGAGCACATTTTCCAAATTATGCTTTCCGGGAAGGGCTATCTCTGAAACTTCAATGATTTTTTCTCCTCGGAAACAGGCGGCGCCATTTTCCACATAGGCTCCATTTTCATGTTTCACTTCAGCTGAAAAAGGAACAAGTTCAGCCTTGGTCTTTTTCGCCATGGATAAAACAAGATCTTGATCTGCATTATAAATCATGAAATCTGAGGCTATTTGATTTTTTGTAATGGCAGCTTTTGCTTCGACATATTCCTGTTTGGAACTGTGATAATCCAAATGTGCATCATACAAATTTGTCACGATTGAGATTTCAGGACGAAATTCGTCTATTCCCATTAACTGAAACGACGATAATTCAATGACGATCGAGTCATCGGGTTTTGCTTTTTGGGCAACACCAGAAGCAACTGTCCCGATATTACCGGCAATCAGCGGGGATTTTTCACCGGTTTTCAACATTTCGTATATCAATGTTGTCGTGGTCGTTTTCCCATTTGTACCTGTGATTCCTATGAAAGGTGCCTCACTTATCTGATAGGCCAGTTCAACTTCCGTTATAACTGGAATCCCTTTTTCCAATGCCCCTTTTATAATAGGGTTCCGATAAGGGATTCCCGGGTTTTTCACGATCAGCTCGAAACCTTCATCAAGGAGCTCGATCGGATGACTGCCGCAGATGACTTTGATTCCCTGTTCAAGAAGTCCTTGAGCCTCAGGATTTTCCGATAATGGCTTCATGTCATTGACTGTCACGAATGCACCTAATTTATGTAGAAGCGAAGCTGCCATCACTCCGCTTTTTGCCAAACCCAATACTAATATCTTTTTCTCTGAATACTTTGCAGTCTCTTTCAATTATATCCACACCTCTAAATAGATTCCGAGTACCGCACACAGCAGCCCCACTGTCCAGAAAGTCACGACGACGCGCCATTCCGACCAGCCGGAAAGCTCATAATGGTGGTGAAGCGGACTCATTTTAAAAATACGTTTACCAGTCGTTTTAAAAGATCCTACCTGCAGGATGACCGAGAGCGTCTCTATGACGAAGACTCCGCCAATGATTACCAGGAGGATTTCAAGTTTCGTTAACAAAGCGATGGTTGCGATCGCTCCTCCAAGGGCCAAGGAACCCGTATCCCCCATGAAAACCTTTGCTGGGTGTGCATTGAATACCAAGAATCCAAGTACTGCACCGACAACCGCCACCGAAAAAATAGCGACATCATATTGTGACTGACTCCAGGCCAAAATGGCAAAAGCACCAAAGGCAATGGCTGATGTTCCTGAGACAAGTCCATCAAGCCCATCCGTCAAATTGACGGCATTCGAAAAACCTACAAGCCAGAAAATAACGATAAACAGATAAAACCAGCCAAAATCAAAAGCAAAGTCAGTGCCTGGAATCGTCAATTCAGGATTAAAACGGTCTGTCTGCTTAAAGACGAAGTAAAAGATGACCGAAATCACAATTTGTCCAAGCAGTTTTTGCTTGGAGGTCAGTCCCAGGTTTCGCTTCATGACCACTTTGATGAAATCATCCAGGAAACCTAATAAACCAAAACCTAAAGTAACGAATAGTAATAAATACGTTTCGGTTGATGGTGCCGAGAATTTCAAAGTCATGATCAGTGTAGCGATGGTAACAGATAATAATATGACCAGACCGCCCATGGTGGGTGTTCCCGTTTTCTTCAGATGCGATTGTGGGCCTTCTTCCCTGATACTTTGCCCGAATTTCAATCTTCTTAAAAACGGGATGAAAATCGGCGAAAGAAGAACGGTTACTAAAAACGCCACCAAAATCGTATAAAAAATCACTTGTTCCAACATTCCTTACTCCCTCATTCCTAACACAATTCAAATATAAAATTCTGCTTGATGTCTTTTCTTATTTGCTCCAGGGCAATCTAGCGCCGGTTCAAACTGAACCTAAACGACTTTGAATCGCCTTTTCCGCTTCTTCACGGTCATCGAAGTGAAGCACTTCGTCACCGACCAATTGATATGTTTCATGACCCTTTCCAGCTATTAATATAACGTCGCCCTCTTCCGCCTTGGAAACAGCGTAAGCTATCGCCTGCCTGCGGTCTTCGATAACCGTATATTCTTTGCCTGCTACACCAGCTTCCATATCCCGGAGGATCTGGGCAGCATCTTCACTTCGCGGATTATCCGAAGTGAAGATCGGGTCAGTCGCCAATCTGCAAGCAATTTCGGCCATGATGGGACGCTTTGTCTTGTCTCGGTCCCCGCCGCAGCCCACTATCACAAAGATTTTCTTTCTAGCAAACTCACCAACAGTTTTGAGTACATTTTCTAAGCTGTCCGGAGTATGAGCATAATCAACAATGACCGGGAAGTCCTGATTCGCTGTAATGAGCTCAAAACGGCCTGCAACACCTTTTATTTCCTCGATGGATTTAATTGTCTCATCCAGATCGTTACCGGCGCACAGAGCGGCAGAGATGGCAGATAGTACATTATAAACACTGAATTTACCAATTAGCTTCAGCTGAATGTAACGCTCTTCTTTACCTGCTGTCAAGGTGAAAGATGTGCCATTTGCATCAATTTTTATATCCGTGGCCCTGATATCCGCTTCTTTGTCTATGCCGTATGTTACCACTGTCGCAGCAGTCGCTTTAATGAAATCGGCTGTTGCCTCATCATCAGCATTAAGCACAGCATATTTAGGACGATTTTCTATGTAAGCATTGCCGAGCTGTGAGAAAAACAAGGATTTTGCTTGCCTGTATCTGTCCATGGTCTTATGAAAATCCAAATGATCCTGTGTAAGATTCGTAAAGACGGCAATATCATAATCACAGCCATGGACGCGTCCAAGCTCAAGTGCATGAGATGAAACTTCCATAATGGCCGTGGTAACTGATGCTTCGGTCATTTCATGAAAAGCCTTCTGCAGCGTAACGCTATCTGGCGTCGTATTCTTGGTTTCATATACCGTATCGGCAATTTTTGTATACATCGTGCCAATCAAGCCTGTTTTTTCTTGTCGATCCTCGAAAATCTTTTCCAATAAGTGACTGGTCGTCGTCTTTCCATTCGTACCTGTAATTCCGATCAAGCGCATCTTTTGAGTCGGATGGCCATAAAATGCATCGGCAAGCACCGCCATCGCCCTGCTCGAATCCCTGACTACGATCACGGGAACATCGAGGTCAAGCGGCCTTTCGGCAATGACTGCTGCAGCTCCATGTTCTACAGCAAGTTGGGCAAAATCATGACCATCGACTGTATAACCTTTTATACAAACAAATAAACTTCCGTCTATGACTTTACGGTTATCATTTTCAATGGAGGTGATTTCAGGATTCTCTCCTTCATACGGAAATAAGGAGTGTAAATAAGATAGTAATTTGTGAAGCTTCATTTTTCCATCCCTCTCAACTTAATTTGAGGATTCATTATATGTGATTAGCCTCGGCTTGTCGAGAAAACCAATTTCAATTATACGGGGTTATCCCGACTCCGTAAACAAAGCGGCTGATGATTCTTCAGCCGCTTTAACTATTCATATATTATATTATACTTATTCTGTATTTTCGCCAAGATAAATTCTTATTGTAGAGCCTTGTTTTACTTTAACGCCTGGATCCGGGGCTTGATTTATGACTTTATCCCCATTTCCGGCAATATCCAGCTTAAGGTCGATGAGCTGGGTTTGCAACTCTTTTTTGCTGAGACCCACAACGTCAGGTACCTCGACCATTACGGGATCCGTCCAGACCGTTTCCTTCTCAATCTGGTTTTTCCTTGGCTTGACGCCCATGGCCCTAAGTGAATCCTCCATGATGTTCCCAACGATCGGTGCGGCTACTACCCCACCGAATTGTACCGTCCCTTTCGGATTATCCACAGCTATATAAACGACGATTTGCGGATCATCCGCTGGAGCGACACCTATGAATGAGAGAATATAATTATTTTCAAGGTATCGGCCATTTTCAGCTTTTTGGGCGGTACCCGTTTTCCCGCCGACCCGGTACGACTCCACGAAAGCTCCTTTACCGCTACCTTGGGCGACAACGGATTCAAGTGCTTGACGGACTTTCTTAGAGGTTGCTTCTGAAATCACCTTTTTCTTCGCCTGTGGGGTCTTTCGCATCAGCACTTCCCCATTTTTGGGGTTCACTAGTTCCTTCGCGATATAAGGTGTATACAAAGTTCCGCCGTTCACAGCAGCCGATACCGCTGTCACCTGCTGAATGGGCGTTACGGCTACACCTTGTCCAAACGCAGTCGTTGCCTGCTCAACCGGACCCACTTGATCCATGTTGAACATGATTCCTTTTCCTTCTCCGGTTAAATCTATCCCCGTCTTTTGCCCAAACCCGAAATCATTTATATATTTAAACAGCTTGTCTTTACCAAGCCGGTTCCCTAATTCAACAAACCCCGGGTTACATGAATTCTCGACGACTTCAAGAAAAGTTTGGTCACCATGTCCTCCGCTTTTCCAGCAGTGCAGTGTAGACCCTGACACTTCCACATGACCGGAATCATAAAAATGTTCCTTTTCTAAGTCGACCTTCCCTTCCTCAAGCGCCGCAGCAAGCGTGATGATCTTAAAAGTCGAACCTGGTTCATATATACTCCAAACTGGTAAATTACGATTATACACTTCCGAAGGTACATTTTGGAAATTGGCTGGGTCGAAGGTCGGCCTGCTGGACATTGCCAATATTTCCCCGGTATTCGGGTTCATTGCAATGGCAATTATCCCATCGGGATCATATGTCGCCTCCGCATTATCGAGCTCCCTCTCCACGATTGTCTGGATTTTGCTATCGATTGTTAGCTTCAGGTTATCGCCATCAACAGGAGGCTTATAGTCATCGGCCATATTCTCAAGCCTTTTCCCTTTCGCATCCGAGTAAAATTTAACGAATCCTTTTTCCCCGCTTAGTTCCTTATCATAAGACAATTCAATACCCATCAACCCTTGATTATCGGAGCCCGTAAAGCCAAGAACATGCGAAAGGTATTCACCAAATGGGTAATGCCGCTTTGAATCTTCAGCGATATAAACACCCTTTATCCCTAATGCTTTAATTTCCTTCGCCTTTTCATGAGATATCTTTCTGCCTTCCGGAATCCTGACGCTCATCGCCTGTTTCGTTAACCATTGATAAGCCTTTTCCTTTGTCATATCCAATATTGAAGCAAGCTGTTCCGCCGTCTCCCCTGGATTCTCAATCTGCCTTGGGATGACATAGACCGTTGGCGCAGATATATTCGTTGCCAGCTCGACACCATTCCGATCGAGGATTTCTCCTCGTTTGGCTTCAAAAGGAATATTCCTGCTCCAGGAATCTTTAGCCAGCCCCGTCAACTTATCCCCAAGATAAAACTGTACAATTCCCAATCGGATATCAATGATAAAAAAAACAACGATACCGATCGCCAATGCGATTGCCAGCCGTTTTCGGACAGTAACATTCGAAACACGCAAAAACAGGCACCTCCATTTCATACATGCTTCAATATATGCTTGTCTAATCGATGCTAGACTAGAAACCTTGAAAGAAATAAAGAGGGAATCCATTTGGGATCCCCTCTTTATCTTCACTCTGTTTTCTCTTTAGTCGGTATATCTACACCAGCCCCTTCAGGCTGGGATAATTCAATATTGATGGTTTCTCCTTCCTTTACTTTTTTCCCGGCCTCAAGACTTTGTTTACTCACATATCCAGCACCTTCAGTTTTCAGATCCAGTTTTGCAACCTTAGCCAATTTCATAACATCGCGCAGGGACCATCCCTTCATGTCAGGAACATTCATTTCTCCTTCAGTCCGAAGTATTATCTTTTCACCCTGTAAGAGTATACTCCCGGCTTTTGGTGATTGATCGAGTACTTTACGCCCACTCCCGATCGTACTTGTATCATAGCCAAGTTCCTTCAGTTCTTTGACAGCTGAACTCTCGGTTTGATTCGTATAGTCTTTGATTTTATTTGCTTTTTGTTTTTTAACATCAGAAGGTTTGATGTTTAGATATTGCAGGCTATTTTGCATGACAGGATTAAATATCTCTGACAATGGATCAGCCCCAACATAAGATGCACCTAACTTCGGCTGCTTGACCGCCACATACATGACCAACTGTGGATCATCTTTTGGAGCCATGCCTAAAAAGGAGAATACATAGTTATTTTTCCCTTCTAAATACCTACCTGTCGGACCTGGAATTTGTGCGGTACCGGTTTTTCCCGCTACTTCATAACCATCAATGGCATATTTTTTCCCAGTTCCTTTTTTCGCGGAAATTACCGTTTCCAAATAATCACGTACCTGTTTTGCAGTTTCTTCCGAAATCGGTTGCCCTGTCACTTTCGGCTTTGTCGTTTTCAAAGTTTTTCCGGTATCTTGATCGGAGATGCTTTTTATTACGTATGGCCGCATCATTTTTCCGTCATTGGCTATTGCGGATGCAGCTTGGATTTGTTGAATTGGTGTAACGGTCGAACCCTGTCCAAAGGCAGTAGTCACTTTTTCAAGCTTATACTTGTATTGAATTTTACCGGTTATCTCGTTCGGCAGGTCAATTCCCGTTTTTTTATCAAATCCGAACTTAGTCAAATACTCACGAAAAGTATCCGCTCCTATTTTATCCATTGCAAGTGTAGCGAAAGCGACGTTGGAGGAGCGCTGAACCCCTTCAAGAAAGGTCATGCTCTTCCCTCTTTCGATTCCGCTATGATCTCCGATTTTCCCCGATCCGGCTTTGTAGGTTCCTGCAACAAAGCTTTCATTCGGATTAAAGACCCCTTCCTCAACAGCCGCGGCAAGGGTGAATGTTTTCATGGTTGATCCCGGTTCGAAGGTTTCTTCAATAGCCAGGTTACGCCATGTATCCGTAAGCCCGACTTTCGTTGTCGGATGGAAGGTAGGCCTTTGCCCCATCGCCACAATCTCCCCCGTTTTTGGATTGGAGACAATCGCTATGATTTGTTCGGGATCGTATTTTTCCTGCACTTTGCTCATCGAGTCTTCCAAGAACGTTTGTATTTTCTTATCGATGGTCAGCATGACATCATTGCCATTATCTGGGGCAACCACCTTTTCCTCCTTATCTGGTAAAAGGAAGCCCCATGAGTCACTGTCATATGTCAGCTTCCCATCCGTTTCCTGCAATTCTTTATTGAGGTACCTTTCAATGCCGAACTTACCAGCCATTTCTTCTGTTTCTTCATCCTTTTCTACATAGCCAATCAGATGGGAGGCGAAAATCCCATTAGGATAGAAACGTTTATTGGTTCTTCCGAATGTAATTCCCGGCAGTTCCAATTTTTCTATTTTCTGCTTGACGACCTGAGTCAAGTCCTTGCCGGCACTGCCAAATTCCACCTGGTATGCCCCGTTCGTAAGTCTTTCATAAATGTCCTGTTCATCCATGTCGATATATTTTGCAAGCTTACTAGCGGTCATCTCCGGATCCTTGACATGCTCGGGCTCCTTTTCACTGAGTACAGCCCTTAAGATATAGGAGGAAGTATCCTCGGCGATGACTTCCCCCTTTGTATCGAGTATGCTTCCCCTTTTGGCTTCTATGACCTGTTTTTTTTCATATTTCTTGTCGATTTTTGAAGCCAGTACCTCCCCGCCTGCTGTTCCCGTCACCTGAATATACAAAAAGCGGCAGACTAATACAAAAAAGAGCAGGCCGAATAAGAAGAATAATCCGGCTGCCCCATGCTTCATATTTTTTTGTTTCTGCATTATCACTGCACACCCTTCACATTATTCTCATTTAACTTGAACCCTAGCGCTGCAGCTTTTTTCCAAATTCTTTCGTATGTACTAAGTTCAGCAACCTGCACTTTCAAATCATCATTCACTTTACCCTGTTCTTCAATCGACGTTTCCACTAGCTGGATCTCTTTATTCGTTTCATAGATGGCCGCTTGATTTGAGACTATTTTCACTCCCATGAAGGTAACCATGATAGCAAGGGCACATAGTAAGAATACTTCACCAATGGATATCTTCGCTTTACGGATGACCACCGTTTGATGTGTCTGTTGCTGCTGTTGGTCTTCATATTGCTGTTCTTGTATTTTTTTGGCTATGGAACTCATTCATGTTCCCCCTTACTGTTTTTTTCTGTAATTATTGCTTTTCGGCGATTCTTAGCTTGGCCGACCGGGAACGATTATTCCCTTCCAATTCTTCTTCCGAAGGTAAAATCGGTTTTCTCGTAATTATTTTCATGGTTGGCTTGAATTCATCCGGGATAACTGGAAGTCCAGGCGGAAGGTCAGGAATGCTACTGGCCTTTTTAAATACCGTTTTACAAATTCTATCTTCAAGAGAATGAAATGTAATGACAGATATTCTTCCCTCTTTATCCAAAAGCGATATGGCCTGCTCCAAGGAGTCTTCAAAAACACCAAGTTCGTCATTCACAGCGATTCTTATTGCTTGGAACACTCGTTTCGCAGGGTGTCCGCCTTTACGTCTTGCCGGGGCCGGTATCCCATCCTTTATTAACTCCACAAGCTCGAACGTCGTTTCAATCGGTTTTATTTCACGTGCCGCTTCAATTTTCCTGGCAATTTGTTTCGAAAACTTTTCTTCTCCATATTGGAAGAAAATTCTCAGCAAATCATGGAATGACCAAGTATTCACGACATCATAGGCAGAAATGGCAGCACTTTGGTCCATCCTCATATCCAAGGGTGCATCATGGTTATAGCTGAAACCACGCTCTGGTGTATCCAATTGTGGGGATGACACGCCTAAATCATAAAGGATCCCGTCCACTTTCTCGATTCCCCGGGCATTCAACTCTTCTTTTAAGTATTTAAAATTATTAGGAACAAGAACAATACGTTCGCCATAGCTTTCCAATTTTTCCTTAGCATTCCGAATTGCCGTTTCGTCCTGATCAAAAGCATAAAGCCTGCCTTTATCAGAAAGCTGTGAAAGCAAGTATTCGCTGTGACCGGCTCCTCCTAAAGTACAATCCACATAAATTCCATCAGGTTTGATGTTCAATCCATCAACCGTCTCTTTTAATAACACTGTTGTATGTTGAAACATGCTAGACATCCTTCCAATCGGTTATTGAGTGACTCTATTTCTGAGGGCAGCCTTAAATATCAAAGCCAATCATATTTTCTGCTATCTCAGCGAAAGAATCCTCCGAAGCTGAAAAATAGTTTTCCCAAAGGGATTTGCTCCAAATCTCAATACGATTGGTAACACCAAGAATTACACATTCTTTTTCCAATTGGCCATATGAAGTAAGCGGCGTGGGGATATTAATTCGCCCTTGTTTATCAATTTCGCATTCTGTAGCTGCTGAAAAGAAAAAACGGGTAAAGGCTCGGGCATCTTTTTTTGTTAAGGGCAGGGCTTTCAGCTTTTCTTCAAGCAGCTTCCACTCTTCCATAGGATAACCAAATAAACATTGATCGAGTCCGCGGGTAAGAACAAATTGCTCCCCGAGATTTTCCCTGAATTTCACCGGGACTATCAAACGGCCCTTAATATCGATGTTATGATGGTACTCTCCCATGAACATACCCACTACCCCCACATTCTAATCTCAATGTACCACATTCCCCCACCTTTCTCCACTTGTTTTTACTTTCTCCTTCCAAGTAAAAATTCCCTTCTTTTCTTCTTAAGTTTATTTAGGCAAATTATTCAAAGAACCGCGCGTTTCCCTCGAATGGACTCAGACTAAGACGCAGACCCTCTATTACTGTCGAAGGACTACCGGACAAGTGCCCAGAAAACAAAAAAAAGACAGGCTTTAGCACCTGTCTTTTTTTTTACTTTTTAATCCCTCCGTCAGGATTGGTAAGTCGCAACCCATAAAAAAAATGATTAGTCCGCCACTTTTCCCCAAAACGGATGATTTTCTAAATGAAAATCAATTTATGCTGATTATTGAACCGGTATTCCAGTTTCATCATATCCCGAACGAACTCTGGCCCATATTGATTCAAGTAATAAAACACATTCCAAATCCGCTCCTGGGGTGATTCAAGAGGGTAAAGTGAATTTGCTATCCGTTCATATTTCTTCAATATGACCGAATGCCGTTCCTTTGTACGGTCACCGATTTTGCCATACATGAAATTCAATTGCTTTTGGATGAATTCGATGTTTTTGTTCAACATCGGCTCAAGTCCTCTATCTAAAGAGACAGCATGGACAAATAGCTTTTCATGGTTCTCTTCAAGCTGCGATTTCAGCGTCCCAAACAGATTGTCAATCGTCTCATCCTTTACGGAATCAAGGTAACTTTTCACCGCATTAGCGGTTCCTTCAGTCAGAACAGTTTCCAAACTGAGTTCCATTTCTTCAAGATCGCTATGGATACTGCGCTCCACCAGCGTGATGTTTAACCTAGGAATGATTGGCGGCATCTTCATGGAAAACAACTCAAATACCTTTTTCAATTCGGCCCAATAAGCTATTTCCCCTGGCCCCGAAACGAAAGCCAATACAGGGAAAAGCATTTCCTGCATAAGCGGGCGTGTAATGACATTGTTGCTTAATCGTTCCGGATGGTTTTTGGCTATCTGCAAGAGTTCCAGCTCGGTAAATGATACCTCACCGTTTTTTCCGCTGAAACCGCCTTCTACACGCTCGAGTAAACATCGATCTTTTTTTTCTGGATCATAATAAAATAAATTAGCAGCCTGTTTATCCATTTCAATCATTTTTGCATACCCTTTCGCATGCATGAATGATTGCTGTTCCTCGACCATTTCAGCAATCCGTCCACTTTCATTGACCATCGATTCAAAATATGCCTTCTCAATTCGCCTTAATTCCGGATCTCCGGCATCGACTAGTAAAAGTCCATATTCTTTGAACCATTCATGAATCAGCCTGGCGAAGAATTCGACGAAGGTATTCGATTGCTTAATGGTTTCCTTCATATCAATCAGGAGTTTATTCGTAAAGGCCGTTTCTCCATATGTTTCAATGATTTCCTCAAGCCATTTCTCTGCCTTTTCCGTTTCCAGCTCCACGTCAGAAACCATTGTTTTATACGGTTGATAGGAAGGATAGGTTTTTTTATCGGGTTTACCATTTTTCATGACATAAACATGATTGACTTCAGCTAAATCATGATCTTCTCCAGCTATCCAAAAAACTGGAATGACTGGCTGCCCCAATTCTTTTTCCTGTTCTTCCGCAAGCTTAATGATCGAAATTACTTTATGAATGGTATACAGCGGCCCTGATAATAACCCAGCCTGCTGTCCTCCAATCACAACCACGGAATCATCCCTGCGCAACCTTTCAATATTCCCATTAACTGCCTCACTGAATGAAAGACGAGACATGTATTGTTGTATGTAATCCGACAATTCATCACGTGAAAAAGAGCGGTTCGTCAATTCACTATATCTATTGTGATAAATGTCAGGCTTTGCTAAGTCATAGTGAAAATAATCCTCCGTTTCAAGACGGTTTTGTAAATAGTCCGATGCAAAACGGTTTAAAGATGGTAACGCGAGATCTTTCATCTCCATTTCTGTTCTCCCTTTCTCTGCAACTACAATTCTTTTTAGAGTATAACATTCCGGTTTAAGAAAACAAAAGAAGTTGCCCAGCAGCAGAAAATTGATGCGATGTTCTATGTTATGTAGTCAATATCTTCGTAATACTTGTTATTATACCAATGGAAAATAATAGAAGGTAAGCCACAAAAAAGAAGGCGAAGTTCACTCTCCAAAAACCCTTTAATACCTTATGGAAAATGATTTCTTCTTTTACCTTGTAATGGACAAGGACCACCAAGAATGCGTTAACGATCATGATGAGCATGATCACCCAAAGAATTTGCTTATCCCAAATCGTAATGATCAAATAATGGACGGATAATACGAACAGCAGCGTACTCATGTCCATTGCAAATTGAACGGAGCGCCTATGGTTCCCAGTGAATTGTTTGGCACTAATAAAAAAAAGTATATACCCTGCGAAAGGCAAGGTAATAAATATCGCGGCAAGGTTTGAAACTACGTACGGCACATCCTCATCCCCCCTGAGACTCTTTTCCTTTGACCATCTTATATAGAGAAGACGTCAGGCAATAACTTTTCCCTTTGCTCTTTGCCTCCGAGAGGATATGACCCAAAATGGCATCAATTTCCGTTTGACGGCCATTTTCCAAATCTTTTAGCATCGATGATCGATTTCCAGCTGTTGCCATACAAACGGACCTAACATTTTCGAATGACTCATCCTTATTTTGAACTTCCAAAATACCGGAGACTTCTTCAAAAAGGTCTTGAAACAATTGGTAATAAAAAGGATTGGTAATCAAACCTCCATTTTCCACGCCAAGTATCGCTGTTAATGGATTTATCACTGCATTGACGACAAGCTTATCCATCAGCATCGAGTGAAAATCCTCACTCTTCATAAAAGGAAAATGATCGATCCTTTCATCCACTAACGATAGTTGCTCAAGTTCCCCTTTAAAGGAAGCGATCCTTGTTATGCCGAGCCCTGTATGCTCGACGGTATTCCCGTCATGTTTCAATGCCCCATGCTCCACTACCCCCACATATATGCTCGGGGATTGAAGCTGCTTTAAATAAGAAATATGCCCATAGCCATTCTGCAAGAATAGCAATGGAACCTGAATACCTTTGATTCTAGGCAATATTTGCGGCAGGTGATATTGCTTGACGGCCAATATAAGAAAATCCACATCCGATATCCCTTCATCCAGCCCCATAGAAATGATGCTTGTCAGCAGCCGGCTTTCACCACCCGCAATAAGGCGGATTCCATCACGTTGGATGATGGACGCCTGATCAGCAGTATGAGTATAGAGAGTCACACTATGTTTCTCACTTAAATGAGACGCAAACAGCAGCCCGATGGCCCCTCCCCCAATGATTCCAATTCTCATAATACCCTTCCTTACTTTTTGAAATATATTTACTATTTTATCACATTATCTTTTTTATCCTGCATCAATTTCACATCAACAACTTTGGAAACGCCGTCAACCTGATTGCATGGAGTTTACCCGCCATCAACAAGGCTCGCCATAAAATATCAATGGAAAGAATTATTAATAAGCCATTGAAGATATATTCTCTTCTTTAAGCGTTAATTTAATGGTATATTAGATACGAAAAGCTTAGCCATTTTGAAGACTTTATAGGAACAAAAGATAACTCCAATCTCTACCCACGAATTTTGAAGGGAAAAGAGCGGGGGATAAAAGGCTATAAGCATTTATCAGCTAGGATAAATCGATGATGTCATACTAGATATAACCTAAGCTGGAATTCCACATGGTAAAGGTCAGTGGGATGACTTTCAAAGGGTACTATCGGAAGAGGTTTATCAGAATTAAGGGGGAGCTTTTTTATGGAATACAAGGTTGAACGATTACTTGTAAATTTTAAAACGCTTGAGGAATTCAAAAAATTCAAAGAATACGGGATACAGGAACTGTCCATGCTCGATGATTTAGAGGCTAACATCATTGAAAATGACAGCCAATCACCTTTTTACGGAATCTTTTATGGCGACAAACTTGTAGCCCGCATGAGCCTGTATAAAAGAAGCGCTAAATTTGACCGGTACTTTGACAATTCTAGGGACTTCCTTGTTCTCTGGAAACTTGAAGTCCTGCCTAACTATCAGAAAAAAGGTTATGGAAGAGCTTTGGTTGAATTCGCCAAAAGCCTGAACATGCCTATCAAAACCAACCCAAGAGTTCATTCACAAGACTTTTGGAAAAAGATGGGCTTTTCTGCTGTTTCCTATGATTTGGACAGGGACCTTGGAGAAAACCCGCTGATTTGGAGCCCATTTGACATACAAGATAAAAAAGAAATAGATACGCAGGAATAGGAATACCAAGAAAAATGCGGGCGGATTTTCCCACCCGCATTTTTCATTTATTGACCCTTTCCAAATTACCATTCTTATCCATTTGGAAACTCACCTTCGGATTCGTCTTTTCGTCCTCTTGTACACTAAGCTTTCTTGCACGCTCCATGATCTGCATTAACGCACGATAATCTTCCTCAACAGCTTTCAAGTTTTCTTGGAGCAAAGCATTCTCTTCCAGCAATCGGACATTTTCCTGTTCAAGAAATAAGGACCGCTCAGAAATCAGTTCTTTTTCCTTATTATCAACCTGAAAGAATTCATCCATTTTGGTTAAATATAATATAACTTCCTGAAGGGTGATAGATTCTTTATCTTCATGCCGGGGGGGCTTTTCTTCAATCGTGACATTTTCCACCGCCGCTACCGAATCCCTTTCCATTTCAGGATTATTGACCACCTGTTCTTTCCTTTGTTTTTTCGCCAGCTCTATCCCTGATTTATATTGCTTCCTTACAAATGAGTTCCAACGGAACCCACAAGCAGCAGATGTTCTCGATAGCTGTTTCCCCACTTCTTCAAACGCCTTTAATTGTGTACTGCCTTCTCGTATATGCCTTAGCACCACTTCAGCCAACAACAGATCCTCATCATGAGTCCATGCATCTTGTCTCGCAATCGTCATCTCTCTACCTCCTTAGCAAGTTTTAATTCATAATATGCACATGCTAGGGAAGATAGAAGATATATAGAGCGTGTAATATTTATTTTTTCTTATTTAAAAAACGATCGACTGCAGCGTGATGCTCATCACTCGCCCACAGTTTAGAACATTCCCGGATTTCCGCATCCATTCTTCCTCTAAGCCCGCTACCCTGCCATTTATGGACCAGCAATCGCTTATAAGCCATCAATACCCCTGTCTCATGGCGAAGAAAATCTTCTGCGAACCTTTCCCATTCATCGGCACCTTCTCCGACTATCTCATCTACGAAACCCAATTCCTTTGCTTCCTCGGCTTTATGTATTTTTGCATCCAATAATAGCTTTAGCGCTTTTTGCCCTGATATTTTTTCAAGTAAAAGTGAAGCTCCGCCCCAGCCTGTCGTTATTCCCAGAGTACCTTGTACAAACCCCAGCTTAACTTCCCTCTTTGCTAATCTGAAATCACAAGCTGTCGCAATTTCGCATCCACCGCCTAAAGCACTTCCATTGATGAGCGCTATTGTTGGTTTTGGGAAAACTGCTAGTTTATACAGAATTTCACCCATTTTCGATAACATAGCAAAGGCCTCTTCTTCTGTACGCAAATCCTGAAATTCCCTTAGATCCCCGCCTGAACAGAATGCCTCGGAGCCCGCCCCTGTCAGGACCAGCAACTTAACTTCATCATCGCATGCAGCTTCTGACAATATCGACTCGAGTTCGTCCATCAATTGATAATTCACGGCGTTCCTTTTCTCCGGTCTATTAAACAGGAGCTTCATGAAACCGCGTTCATCCTTTTCAACATTAATTACTTGATCCACGTAAACACCATCTCCGAAACCATCGGCAAACATAGATGATTCAAAATATTCTGCCAAATGTATTTGTAAAAAAAGCACAGAGAAAAATCCCTGCGCTTTGATTAGCGTGTTGCATCAAGAAAGCAAAGCTCTCAAGTAGGTCAAGAAATTATTTTGCGACAACTTCTTTTCCTTTATATGTTCCACATTCTTTACAAACGTGATGTGAAAGAGTCATTCCACCACAGCTCGGGCATTCTACCATACCAGGTACTTGAAGCTTGAAGTGTGTACGACGTTTTCTTTTTACAGTTTTCGACGTTCTTCTAAAAGGTACAGCCATTATTCCCACCTCCTTAAAAAATATAAAAAAGCTGGAAAAATCGGATTAACGATTTTTCGTTCCAATCAAGATTCTTTATTGTTGTCAAAAAAGTCGGCAAGCTTTGCAAATCTCGGATCAACCTTATGCTCATTTTCCTCTTCAGAAATAACAGCCCAGTCTTTTCCGGATTGAGGAGCAGCTTCATTCGAATCGACATCCTCACAAAAAACCTGCATCGGAATTTCTAGCAATAAATTTTCTTTAATTACCGGTATTAAGTCTACAACGTCACCTTCCACAACAGTGACATCGTCTCCGTAGAAATCAGCGCCATCTGCCTTTAAAAGAAAGGTTTCCTTTGTATCAATATCAATCGGATATTTAACGTCTACCAGTGTACGGGAGCAAGGTAATGTTAATTCACCTGAAAGATGCAAGTGAAAAGTAATCTCGGTCGAGCTGATATCAGCTCTTCCTGCTACTCTGATCGGAGAAACATCGCGAATTTGCGGGTCTCTTTCTCTAATGTCCAAGACATCCACCAGTTCATCAAACCGTAAATCTTTGTCCCGAATTTTTTGAAGTTGACTAATCGTCCATTTCAATTGAAATCACCTCAAGGCAACAAAAATAATTATAGCTTTCAATTATAAGTTTGTCAATATTTTTTCTTTACACTATAATGTAGTCATCCTAACTGATTGTCTAGGTTTAAGAATCATTACAAACAAAAAAATCCGGACGAATACTTATAGTTATTTTACTTGAAATACTATTTTAGCACTAAGTTGATAAAATACAAAGTTTTTCTCTGAGGTGATCAAATGAAAGCTTGCGGTTTAGTAGTCGAATATAACCCTTTTCATAATGGACATGTTTTACATGCAAGAGAAAGTAGAGAAAAAACAGGGGCAGATGTAGTGGTGGCTGTCATGAGCGGGCCCTTTTTACAGCGCGGCGAGCCCGCTATCGTCAGCAAGTGGACCCGTGCCGAAATGGCCTTGAATGGCGGCATAGATCTTGTCATTGAACTTCCCTATGCTTTCGCGACACAGAAGGCGGAGATATTTGCAAAAGGATCTATTTCCCTTTTGGAATCCCTTGGCTGTGACTCCTTTTGCTTCGGAAGCGAAGATGGCCGAATTGAACCATTCATCACCGCACACAGAATTCTTTCGGATAATTCCGATGAATTCAATACTGCAATTAAATCGGCTATGGATGCCGGTAATAGTTATCCGGCCAGTGCTGCCCAGGCTTATCGTTCGATCATCAATGATGAGGCGGCATTGGATTTGACGAAGCCAAATAATATTCTTGGAAAGGAATATGTAAGTGCTGCCCTATCAAATGGCTACTCCATTCGCCCTTATACGATTCAAAGGGTCGCTGCCGGATACCATGAAACAAAGTTGTCCAAAGACCCTATTGCCAGCGCAACGGGGATACGTAAAGCCATTCATGAACACAGGGAATTAAATCCTGTTTCCAGTTATATTCCTCAGCCGACAATGAATGGTCTTGAGCAATATTTAACGCGCTACCAAGCCTTGCATGACTGGGAAATGTATTGGTCCCTTTTGAAATACCGAATCCTTTCTTCCTCTTTAATCGAATTGGCAGGGATATACGAAATCGAGGAAGGCATAGAACACCGAATAAAGGAGATGGCCAAACAATCTTCGAGCTTTTCTGGATTCATGACAGATCTGAAGACAAAACGCTACACATGGACACGACTACAGCGGATGTGCGTCCACATACTGACCCATACATTAAAAGAACAGATGATTCACAATGAACAACCAGCCTATATCAGACTTCTTGGCATGAATGGCCGGGGACAAGAATACCTTAGCAATGTAAAAAAAGGCTTACCCCTCCCGCTCATCTCTAAACTTTCGTCCTATCAGAAGCAGGACATCGATACGGACTTGCGAGCGGCACAGGTGTATGCACTTGGCTTGTCCGAACCGTATCAGGCTGCCTTGATGAAACGGGAATATGAATCCCCCATCATTTTCAAATGAAGAAAGGTTTAAGCTTGACCCTTCCATCCTTAATAGTAAAAAAAAGCGCAAACAGTAGTTGACTGCCTGCGCTTTTTTTCATTTTTCCTTTCCTTTCAGCTTCGTTAAATAGGCTATTGCATCATCAAAGTTGTCAACCGGTACGATCTTCATATCCGTGTCGATATCCTTTGCTGCAATGAGTGCATCTTCATAATTCGAACCTGCTGCTCCGTTTTCATTTGGGGCAAAGAATATTTCCGCTCCAGATTTATCGGCTGCAACTATTTTCTGTTGAATTCCGCCAATTGGACCGACTGTCCCATCATCAGACATCGTTCCCGTACCCGCTATGTCATAGCCACTTGTAAGATCGCCTTTTGTTAATTGATTATAAATCTCCAATGAAAACATTAAACCAGCCGAAGGACCGCCTATTTGTTCTGAATCTATGGCAATCGCCGGTTTTGTGATCACTTTTCGATTGTCATCCAGCGAAATGCCTATTCCGACCCTATTTGGGTCATTTTTAAAAGGCTGCAATGAAAGAACGGCCGTTTTCTCCGTCTCTTCCCGCTTATACACTATTTTCACTTCATCTCCAGCCTTTTTTCCGTTAATGTAGTCCATGAATTCCTGTGCAGACTTGAATTTAACGTCATCGACCTGTATGATTTGATCGCCCGCTTTCAGTTCTTTAGCTGCCGGCATTCCTTTTAGCACGTCCAAAACATATACACCCAGGTACTCGTAATCGACTTCTTTCCCTGCTTTTTCATATGCGATCTGAATGGCATTATTTTTAGAACCATCCATTAAGTGCAGCTGCCTGATATTATATTCTTCATCTGTTTCATCTTCGCTTCGAATGGAGGTTTCCGGATAAAGCTCCTGATATTTGCTCCATTTCGCCAGCATGTAGGAATATATATTCGCCCGGCCCATCCTTACAGTGGTTAACATAAAGCTTCCTTTTGCTTCATCTCCTCCGGATACCTCAATGATTGGCTCCAATTCTTTAGCCATTCCTGGTTTTGATACATAAAAAGGTAGGGAATAAAGGGCTGATGCTATGAGAAGTATAGCCACCACCAGGAAAGTGCGTACATATATTTTACGGCTCATCTTCAAAGGACTCCTTCCAAGTAACAATACACTGCTTAATTTGATCTATCTTACCTCTTGCAGCTTCTTCTCCAATACTAATTATTTCCTGAACGTTTGTAAATGATTTAGAGCTGTATTTCTCAACCCTGGGGCGTATCATGACGTCTGAAGCAAACTCCCTGCTTTTAACAAGTTCCATTTGCAGGATATCGAGGCTTTGCATGATGACATCATAGATGGAGTTTATCTCCATATCCTGTTTCACGTGGGCTACATCCACACCAATTATGATGTCTGCTCCCATATCCTTCACGACTGAAACAGGAACCCTGTCAACAACGCCGCCATCAACAAGCAGTCTGTTTCCGATTTTTTCGGGAATGAAAATGCCGGGAATGGAAATGCTTGCCCTTACAGCCGGTGCGATTGGGCCTTCCTTAAAAATGACTTTTTCCCCAGTTTTTATATCAGTGGCGACGACCGCCACAGGAATATCAAGTTCTTCAAATTTCTTGCCATATGTAAATACCCTGATTAAATCCTTTGTCCGTTTACCCGAAATGAAGCCCATTTTAGGTATGGTGAAGTCTAAATAATACTTTCGCTTAAATGCACGGGACAACTTATACAGCCTCTCGATATCCGAACCCGCTCCATAAAAGGCTGCAACCATAGCTCCCATGCTGCTTCCTGCAATCATATCTATCGGAATGCCTTCTTGCTGTAATACCTTTATCACGCCAATATGTGCAAACCCCCTAGCTCCTCCTGACCCAAGTGCAAGCCCGACTTTTGGTTTCGACAAAGATATCCCTCCCGCTATAACTAGTTCAAAATATTGAAATAACACTCATTCAAAGTTATGGTCTTAAACGGATTTATAGAAGCATATTATTTATATTGACAGTGAAACAAGCATGGCAGATATAAACTATCCCAGCCAATAAAGTGCAGGGTTTCATTGAAATTCCATTGTGAGGAACATCCTCATTTATACATGTCGGAACAATCCACATTTCATCATGCGCTTACTTTTCGAGAAAAGGAAGTTCATATTTTATTATATACGAAACGAACTGCCCTTATTTAGTAACCTTCAAGAGGAGGCTGAATTTTGCTAAAATCAAAATCTAAAACAGTACTGTTAGCTACCTCCGTCACGATGATGGCAGTTGGCTTGATCATCTTCCCCCAAGAATCCTTTGAAGCTTCCAAAGGCGGACTCAATATTTGGTGGACAATTGTGTTTCCTTCGCTTCTACCTTTCTTGATTTTCTCGGAGTTATTAATCAGTTTTGGGGTTGTCAGGTTCATTGGCGTCATGCTAGAACCATTTATGCGTCCCTTATTCCGTGTACCAGGAGTGGGCGGTTTCGTTTGGGCGATGGGACTTGCATCAGGATTTCCAGCTGGAGCGAAATTCACCGTGAGGCTTCGTCAGGAAGAACAATTGACCCGCATTGAAGCTGAAAGACTCGTTTGTTTTACTAATTCATCTAATCCATTGTTCCTGTTCGTTGCCGTAGCCGTAGGTTTTTTCCACAATCCTCATTTAGGGATCATCCTTGCACTTTCCCACTACCTAGGAAATTTTTGTGTAGGCATCATCATGCGTTTTTACCGTTGGAAAGAAGAAAAATCGCATACTAAAGTAATGACCAAGCTCCCCTCCATAAGACTAGCTTTTAGCCAAATGCATCGAACCAGAATAAAAGAAACAAGACCATTTGGCAGTTTACTTGGAGATGCGGTACTCTCATCCATCCAAACCCTATTAATGATCGGGGGATTCATCATTCTCTTTTCGGTGGTGAACAAGCTTTTATTTCACATGAACATTACCGGATTGCTAGCATCGTGGGTCGGAGGAATTTTACATATTTTTAATTTCCCGGATTCCTTAAGCCTCCCCTTCATATCAGGCATGTTTGAAATGACTCTTGGTTCAAAATTAACCAGTACGGTCGAAGATGCGACACTCTTTCAGCAAACTGTGATGACTAGTTTCATCTTAGCTTTCAACGGTTTTAGCATTCAAGCGCAGGTTGCCAGCATCATAGCCGCAACAGACATTCGTTTCACTCCCTTTTTTCTTGCTAGGATAGCACATGGCCTTTTAGCATCCATTATTACCATCTTGCTTTGGGAGCCATTCTATAAAGGCAAGATGTACAGCGGCAGCCCGTTAAACGCATTCCCAGTCAGCGGATCCGGTGAACACGTGAATTCCCTATATCAGAACATGCTTGATTTCGGCCCCATTTTAACACTCTTGTTCTTGATCCTATACATCATCATATTTACCAAAAGGCTATTCAAAGGCCTTTCTTAAACCGAAAAAAAGAGCATTGCGCGTAGGCAATGCTCTTTTTTCTATCCTTTCAGTTCCTCGTACTTTTTGGCCAGGGCTTTCTGGACGACGTTTGGCACTAGTTCGGAGATATCTCCGCCATACTTCGCTACCTCTTTCACGATACTTGAACTCAAGAAAGAATATTGATTTTTCGTCATGATAAAGAATGACTCTATTTTATTGTTTAGGAATCGGTTCATTGAAGTTCCCTGCATTTCATATTCAAAGTCGGAAGTCGCCCTCAATCCCCTGATAATGGCATTCGCGGAAACGCTTTCAGCATAGTCGACCGTCAATCCCTGATAGAAATCCACTTTAACATTCGGCATATGGGCAGTCGCCTCAGTAATCAATTCCAGTCTCTCCTCCACTGTAAAAAGTGAATTTTTCGCTGAATTGTTCACGATGACCACATATACCTCATCAAAAACATTCGCTCCCCTTTGAATGATATCAAGATGACCAAATGTTATTGGATCAAAACTCCCCGGACAAATCGCTATTTTGGACATTCATAGTTCCCCCTGTTCGTGTACATTTCCCCATTGATAAATCGTAACGGCAATGACGCCATAAACTTCTTTTCTCTTAACGGTAAAGTCACCAACTTTTTCTGGCAATGTAACATCATGGCCATGCTCACAAACAATGTATCCCATATCGTTCAGCAATCGGTATTTATGTATTTCTTCAAGAATCTCGACTAGCTTTTGTTTCTTATAAGGTGGATCAAGAAAAATCAATTCAAAAGTCATTTCCCTTTTCACCAAAGCCTTCAGTGCACGCTCTGAATCATTTTTATAAACTTCTGCACGGTCTGAAAACTTGCATAGTTCCAAATTGGCCTTAACCGTTTGATTTGCTTTAAAATCCCGGTCGACAAATATGGCTTTATCCATGCCTCTGCTTAACGCTTCAATTCCCAGTCCACCGCTCCCGGCAAACAAGTCGAGGACCAGCCCTCCTTCGAAATAAGGACCAATCATATTGAAAATGGATTCCTTGACTTTATCAGTAGTCGGCCGGGTTCCTGTACCCGGTACAGCCTTAAGTGGTCTTCCTTTGCAAATTCCGGAAACGACCCTCATAATCCTCACCACATTTTATGACAAATTTCTGTTACTTTCCTATCCTAACATATTAGAAAAAGCTAGCCAATATTTAAACCCATTTGGCTTCATTTCCAAGATGAAAATCAACGTATCATTTTGGACCATGGATTCTTTTTATAAATCTTTTACATTTTGAATAATAATGTGTTTTTTGGCAATAATGTGAATAACAACATTCCTTTTTAGGTGTTGTTGCCAACCGCGGAGAAGGCTTACGTTTCCCCATAAGCTCTTCCTCCGGTTTCTCCTCTCCCTTTGCCTTCTGGTCCTTAGTTAGACATAGAAGGACCCTGCATATTTTTGCAGGGCTTTTTTTTGTTAAATCTCTGATATCTAAGTGTCTTTGTCATGCTTCATCAATGAAGTTGTCCTTCTCTTTTATGAGGGATAATGATAAAGTAATGAATAATAAGTTAGTTAGGAGAGGTTTAATTGATTCAACGTTTTATTGAAATTGGACAAGGATATTCCGATATATATGAGTTGCTGGAAGTAGGACGCAATCAGAAACATCGAGTTGCAAGGCTTTTGTCTATGCATACTACTATAAATGATAAAAAGGTAACGTCATTGGTAATCGTCATGCACCCAACGGATCCCGGGAAATTCCAGCCGCTTTACATTTGCCGCGAAGGTATACCGAACCCTCATGCCACCAAAAACAAACGCTATGAGCTTTTTGAGAGCTTAGCGGAGGAACTGGATAGACCGATTATTGAAATCGACGTGAAACCTTCGGTGCTCTTTGCAGAAATCGAGTTGTACTACCAACACTTAATCGGCATTTTGCGAATGAATAGATATCTGCCCCCATTAGGTTGAGAAATGTTGATGCCCTGAAATGAAAAAGGCTGACTCCGCATGAGTCAGCTTTTTTTAAATTCCCATTTTATAATCATATTCTTTCGCTTTATCCGGTTTGGAGTTTTCGAACTCCACCTTCAAAAAAGGCTTGTAAGAAAGGTCCACTTTTTTAACGAACGAATAATTATTCAGCTTTTCCACTAGTGGCTCCACTTCATCCATATTCGTATAAAGCACCACATATTTCAACTTTTTTGAAACATAATGGATATTTCCAAATTTCCTAAGCATTTTGGCTTGTTTTAATGTATGTAAATAGACGATGATTCCCTGTCTCGCTCCAAGCATATCAATAACTCCCTTTTATAAAGGTTTTAACTAAGTGTAGCATAGCAGAATCTTTACTTTCAACCAAGAAAAAAGATTATAAACGAAATTCTCTCACTATTATGAATATAAACACTGTGAAGGGAGCCTAACAAACGATGGATTTAAATCAAATTTGGCATCAATTTATTGATCATCTATTAGATAATGAAGAAATTACACAAGCTTCGATAAAAAAGTTCACAGGTATACCATTTTTATATATCCATTATCATCCGGCTCAAAATAATAATAGTAAGCTTTCTTTTTTAATAAAAAAAGCCGCAAGCCTTTCAATGCGTGGCAAGCAGCTTCATTGTGAAACCATTTTCGTACGGCAGGAAGAACATTTATATGTATTCCGGCACCGTTTTTATGTGCCGCAGCAAAAGATGTTTTGCTGCGGCAACCTATGTCCGGATTGTATTTTATATCGCAGTTAATCCCTTTGTCACGTATCCGGAATATAAATAACAAGAAAATCTTTATACATTCATCGGTTCATTGAACAATGTCTCGACGAAGGTTCCTTACATGACACAGCCACCGAACTCCGTAGTAATTTCGAATTTCGATGGCTGCATTCAATATACCGGCCTATTGTTCACAATATGGCCATTACCTTAAGCAGAGCATCCGCAGCTTCCGCCGGTTCCGCAGCTTCCCGTTGAACATCCACCTGATGAAACAAAAAATGGATTCCCCGCTGGAGTTTTGACCTGTTCAGAAACAGCTCGGCCAATCCTTCCGCTTATTTCATCAAGAACGGATTGCAATTCGGTCTCAGCCCGCTTAAACTCAGCAACGGCAGGATGCATATCCATGTCTCGTTTAGCTTGCCTGGTTTCTAAATTGATGCGTTTATAATCCGGATGATATTTACCGAACCTTTGAACATCTTCAAATAGATCCTTTAGCGAAGTAAACTTGGAAATTTTCCGCTGGGCCTCTTTGTCGCTTTGTAATTTATATAAACTAAGGAGGTATTCTTCTCCTATTTCAGAATGAAGGATCATTTCAGCTAATCCATCAGCCTGTTGTAAAATGTCGATGATTTCCATAGTAGCAAGCATTAACAAGCTCACCTCCACAACCATTTTACCATTTCTCCCTGTTAGATGCTAATGGTTTGATTAAATCGAGGAAGTGATATGTACCTCAATCTCTTTTTGCAGCCCTGTTTTTTCACCTGAACCATTCAAAATCTCCAGCTTGATTTTATGCTTGCCATTCGGGACTTCCTTTAAGATAAATGCTGCCGTATTCATATCGACTTTCTTTTGATTATCAATAAATACGGACACAGTTGCCAACTGTTCTGGATTTGATTCAGAAAAACCATAGTTTTTCAAGTAGCACTCTACATAGACAGAGTTGCCTTTTACAAAAGTTTTTACCCGAAAGTCCTCATCTGAATTTCGGATGCCCGATACAGTGGTGGCAGCTTTAAGTGTAGAAACACTCTGCATGGCTACTCCTGAATTCTCAGGTTCCGGTATTTTCTTCCCACAACCCGACGCTGCCATCAACACTGTTAGAGCCAATATCAACTTTCTCATTCCATCGTCCCCCTTTTGCCTTTATTGTTCGCCAAAAGGAGTAAATTACTCTTTTTTTCTTCATTCACCTGAAACATTCATCGCTTGAAACATATGAAGCATCATGGAGGCGACCTGAACGCTTTCCGAAAATTTAGAGACCCGATGCGGAATCGACTTTTCAAAATAATATTTCGCCTCGGTTTCAAACACATCCACTTCATGGGGATTACGCATTAACCTTCTGTACCATCCAGGCTGAACCCTCAAGTAATTTCGCATATCTTCGTTTGTTTGGATGAATTCATATATATTCTGACGCATGAAAAACCCTCCTTAATCTTTTGTGAATAAAAAAGGGTTAGCTCTCTGCTCTTTTTCTTTTGGGGGAGGACTTGTATCACCTGATTTATTCCCTTGGAAAGCAGATAGCACTCCTTGGATTGCACCGATGGCCTGATTTGCATTCGTAATATATTGTTGAATCTGCCCCATATCCATATTTTTAACTGCACTCATTAACGAACCGATCAACTCAGTGCTTTGGTCCCCCTTTTCGTCCGGCGGTGATGGGGATTCTGTATTCACTTTGGTCTCACCCACACTGCCTTCAGCCTGCCAGCGTGGATGATCATCCCCGAGTAAATACCACTCTTCAAAAAGTTCCTGCCATGTTGCTTGTTTGCTTCTCACTTCATTCACTAAATGAGGATGCTCCTTTACAAACTCCCGAAATCGATCCACGGAGGGCCGTTTTCTTTTTGCCATTACTCTCACCTCACACTTAGACATCGCCTATTGCACCATATGCTAAAGGTAAATAAAAAGTGCATCACATTCCATTTTAAATCCAATTGGATGTTCCAAAGCAAAAAAGGATGTATTTTCATGCGCGTGAATGTGATTTAATCAAAGACATCCAGAACCTGCCTGAAGCTGCAGATGAAATAGAGTTATCTGATTCATCGGGAATTGTTTCAGGGTTAAAAGCCAAAGTAGAGCAAGGGAACCGCTCTTATTTTTCAATCCCGCTGCAATTAAATAAGGATGTAAGCGAACAGGGGACGACACTCACGATGGCCATGCCTGACACACCTCTTGATTGAACATGACTCATGAAGGCATGATGGCCACCTTCCGTTACTGCGGATATCCAAGTTCGTTACGTAATACCTTCCATTGCCGTTTGCGTGCAAATGAGGGAAGGTCCAGCGCGAGGATGGATGGGGAACTTTGCGCTATATCCAGAACAAGAAAACGGACCCAAATCGGATCCGTTTTTTTTATCTCTTTATGAAATTCTGAGTGTAATACTTTTTATATACCCCGACGCCCAGACCTGTAAATTCCTCGTTCAGCATCGCATCCCGATGACCTTTGCTATTTAGCCAGCCTTCCATGACTGCAGCTGCGTCCACATAATTAGCCGCTATATTTTCACCTGCTGCCCTGTATTTTACATGACCTGCATCGAGACGCTTTTCCAAATCCCCATTTGTTTCAGAAACATGGGTTCCTTCAGGTGTGTCCGTCATTTCACGGCTATGAAGGTAGGCAACCCTTGCTGTTGGAGCATCCCATTCTAAAGGCTCCAAATCAAACCGGCTGCGCATTATATTCGTAATATCGAATATTTGCTGCTCATTGCCATCTTCCACTTTCGCCATGTCTTCCTCAGAAAGATCCTTAATTGTCACAAGCTCACCATGATAGGTCAACTCATACGGCTGTTGTTTCAATAGGGCCGAATCATTCAAAAATCGGATGCTTGAAACAGTCCCTGTGAATTTATCCAAATAAAGCTGAACATTGATATTCCCTAAATCAATCAACGGTCTCATGTTCATGTCTTCCTCCGACAATTCGAAACGATAGGAACTGTCACCCACTTCAATATCAACAGTAGGTTCCACATATAAGCTGGAATAGATGGCATCAATCGATTGTCCAATTTTAAAAGGAGCGACATTGACCTCATCACCGATCCCATAAGCAGATACCACTTTTTCATTTTCAACGGCTAATTGAAAATAATTATTATAATTCTTTTTATATACCCACCATTCATATCCATATGCGGACATATCAATTCGATCTGGCTTACCGTATTCCTTTTCTATCTCTTTTGCATTTTTCCCGATTGTTACTGCCAGACCTTCTGTCACTTTAGTAACCCCTTCCTTTTCAGAGGAAGGGCTTTTTTCATTTATATGTCCATTGGGGTTAACACCTTTGTTACCATCAATAAGAGGGTTCCCTTCATCTTCATCGCCGATATTAAGATAAATACCGATTACGAAAAAAATAACGATCAACACCAACACCTTACCTAAATTGCGCAGAGGAACACTCCCTCTCTCTATCTAATTTATGTATCCAATGCAAAAAACCTTTCTTTCCTGATTATATCACTGTTCAATCATAATTTTCTAATTTACGATAGACTACCCCTTCATTAAATTTATTTTAAAAATGGAACTTTTGTGAATGATTGAAATACCATGGTTGAGTTCATTGCAACTTCCACCATTTCGTACTATTATAAAATATAGGATAAAATGGTATATTATAAACATACTTGGAGATTTTTAATATATTCATGTACATAATATTTTCCCGGTATGTCATTTTAATTCCCAATAGTAAACATAGGAGGTACTACTCGTGAAATTTGAAAGCTTTGGAATCGAAAACATCACAGCCGACTTAAACCGATTAGATGACCTAATGCCGCAATATGGTTTAATACGTGCAGAACAATGGGATTACGAAAGAGTCAGTTACGATCGTAAGTTCGAATTAAAAGAAGGCACGTTTTACCTGAGAATACTTGGCTATGCTACAGAGGGCGATGTAGGCTCTCACAGGGCCGTCATTAAACTTATGGTCCCTCTATTAGGAAAACACTATTATCCACACGGAGTTGAATATGGAGAAGGAGAGGATTTCCCTGCATCACTAGTTAAACAAAGTGAAAAAATCCTCTCTCAAATCAAAGAAGAACTTACACAATTCAACGGCCTGTAAAAGCCGTAAGTTAAAAGTGAGGTACAAAGAGAGAGGATCATGTGTGATGCTCTCTTTTTTCGTATCCATTACAAAAGCCTGATGCTTTTTTGCACCAGGCTTTTTCGTTATTTTAAAATCCTAGGATCGCCTTTATTAAAGATGTTGTTTCGCCGCCATGATAAATGACATAAAGCAGGATGTAAACAGCTACACCTGTAATCCCAGTGAAAAACCAAATGATGCTGGTAGCAGGTCCGATTTTTTTATGAATGGCGAATTTACCTTTAAAACCAGTGGTAAGCATGATGATCCCCAAAACTGCTCCAGTTGTCGCAAGCGTTATATGGAAGATCAAAAAAATTGTATAATAAATTTTAATGTCATCGGGTCCGCCAAATGACGTACTGCCAATGAAGACCGTCCGGGAAAGATATATAGTGAAAAAGATTACCGCAAAAACCGCAGCTGCCATCATGGTTTTTTTATGGGTCTCGATTTTGCGTTGTTTAATTTGATACCAGCCTATTGCAACAGTGATTGCACTTAATACAATGAAAGCTGTACTTATCGTTGGAAGGATTGGTAAAGACATATGTATTGTAGTCCTCTCTATATTTATTAATCAACTACCATTTTATAAGAGGCACTCATAAAATTCAATAAAATCAAGGATTATTAACAGAATGCTCACTTTTATAGAATAGCCAAGTCGAATCACTGGCTATTTGCTTTAAATCAAAAAACAGGCAAGGCAGATAAAAGACTTGTCCGTCCCAAGACAAGTCTTTTATCGTACAATTATTCTACAGTCTGAAAATCCGAAGGTATCGGATCGATATCATTTTGGCCGCCATTCTCCTTTTTGAACCAAGCAAAGAAAATGACACCTAGTACATAGCCTAAAACAATTTCTTGGATTACCTTCATCAGAACCCCACCAAGCTGTTGATCCTCAAGCAATGGCAGTCCATTGAACATTTCCGGGCCACTGAGCGTTAAGCCGGACAGTGCTGAAGCCGGAACGCAAAGCTCCATGGCACTCGCCCAAGATTCCGCATTGGTGAATGTATCATACATCGGATCATTAGCAAAAATGATCAAAGCGCAAGCAGGGGTCATTAGAATGCCACTGCCGAAAATATAAGCTACTTTTTTCACACCTGATAGACTTTCACGTTCCGGAAGTTGATTGACAAGCGGGAACCACATCAAAACAGCAGTGGTAAATAAAAGGACCGTGTATCCGGCATGAAGCCACATCCCCGTTTTGATAAAGTCGAACACTAACGGGATATGGTACAACGAGAAAAGAACATTAAACAGTAAAAGGGCGACAAGAGGTTTCGTGAAAAATTGAAATAACGGCTTCACTCCCCTTGAGTTTATGAAAGTTCTCATAAGCCAATCTGGAATCGCTATGATAAATAAAGGCGGAATCACGAGATAGAGCAGTGCCATTTGAAACATGTGCGCACTGAACATGATATGGCTCAATAAATCCATTGGCGATCCTTTTACTGCATATAGAAGGAACATGGCTATCAAAAAATAAGTTGCCTGTTTAACGGATAGGACTGAACTGCCCGAAAACTTCTCCCTTTTTTTTGTCACCAGCCAAAAATAGCCAACGGTTATAAGTACGAGGACGGCAAAATAATAAGGACTCCACAAAGCGCGAAATCCGAAAATATCAATAGACAAAAAAATCACCTCGTTCATAAACTTTTTCTTACTTTCATTATACCTAAAATGAAACATGGTAACAAATATAGATAAACTTGGATTCTTTTTCTAGCTAATCAACACATAAAGAAAACCGGCTATCATTCAATAGCCGATTTCCTTTATGGTTTATAACCAAACAATCGTTGTGAACACAAGGACAGTTATCAAGCCGACTGCAAGGCCCGAAAATAAGAACAATGCAATGGTGCCATGCCCTTTATGCTTCATATGCATGAAATAATACAATTGGAAAATCACCTGTACAACTGCCAGCAGCAAAATGACTGGTTTAATGAACCAATGTGAAAAACCCTCGATTCCTACAGCAGCAAAAGCAAGTAATGTAAAGAAAATCATAAGTGTAAATGATATCACTTGGTGTTTCATCTCTTCAGCATTTTTCTTACGGCGATATTTTAAATCGACATTCGGGTTCGCTGAATTTGATTGTTCATTCGCCATCAGTTATCCCACCATTCCCATTAAGTATACGACAGTAAAGATAAACACCCAGACTACGTCAATGAAATGCCAATAAAGACTCGCGACATAAAATTTAGGAGCGTTATATAAATTCAAGCCCCTTCTTGCATTACGAACCATAAGAGATATGATCCAAACCAGACCGAAAGCAACGTGTCCTCCATGAAAACCAACTAACGTATAAAACGCGGAGCCGAATGCACTGCTCGTAAATGTATGATGGAATTCATGAACATAGTGATTAAATTCATAAATCTCGAGACCTAGAAAAGCAAAGCCGAGTGCAACTGTAATCACAAGCCATGCTTGCATTTGTTTAAAATGGTTATTTTTCATATGGTACATCGCATATACACTGGTTAATGAACTGGTCAATAAAAGCATGGTTGCTACAAAAGTCAGCGGTAATTCGAATAAGTCTTTAGCTAGGGCTGCATCACCATTTGGAACTTTATCCTTCAATGCAAGGTAAGTTGCAAAAAGTGAGGCGAATAGTACCGTCTCTCCACCAAGAAACAACCAGAATCCCAAATACTTATTTTTACCTTCTAAAGTCGCTTTCTCGGGAGATGCAGGCCAAGTGGCATCCGTGAATCTTTCATCTGCTTGCATTATGCCTTACCTCCCTTGTCTTTATTGTCCATAAGGTCTTCTTTATGAATGTGGTATCCATGATCGTCTTTAACGGAACGGATAAGCATTGAACCGAATGTGATCAAAAGTCCAACAATAATTATTGGCAGGGTCCATGTCTTATCATCCATATTATATAAAGCACCGAATGCGGCAACAAATAAACCCAAGGCAATCGTTAAAGGTAGTATGGATGAATTCGGCATATGGATATCCCCCAGTGGTTCTGCAGGAGTCATTTCCTTTTTCCCTTCCATTTTTTCAACCCAGTAAGGATCTAATCCGCGGACAAGCGGAAGTTGTTTGAAATTATAAAACGGCGGTGGTGATGGGATGGCCCATTCCAGCGTACGGCCGTCTCCCCATGGATCATTGCCGACTTTCTCATTCTTCACGGATGTAATGATTATATTGATGACCATAACCAAGACCCCAAATGCCATTAAGAAGGCTCCAACTGTACTAATCATATTACCTGTATTAAGACCTTGATCGTCCAAGAATGTAAATACGCGACGAGGCATCCCCATCAAACCTAAGAAATGTTGAATGAAGAATGTTAAATGGAAACCGATCAAGAACGTCCAAAATGTGATTTGTCCCAATTTTTCACTTAACATCGTTCCAAACATTTTCGGCCAATAAAAATTGATTCCAGCCAGTAAACCCAATACAACCCCACCAACGATTACATAGTGGAAATGGGCAACAACGAAATAACTATCATGGTATTGATAATCAGCTGGTGCTGATGCGAGCATGATACCTGTCACGCCACCCATGGTAAATGTAGGGATAAAGGCAACTGCATAAAGCATCGGTACCGTGAACTTGACGCTTCCGCCCCACATTGTAAAAATCCAGTTGAATATCTTAATACCTGTCGGCACCGCAATAGCCATGGTAGCCACGGCAAAAATCGCATTCGCGATAGGTCCCAAACCAGTCGTAAACATGTGATGCGCCCAAACCATGAAACCTAAGAAACCGATTAAAACGGTTGCAAATACCATCGATGAATATCCGAATAATCTTTTTCTTGAAAATGTAGCGAAAATTTCGGAAAAAATACCGAAAGCTGGAAGAATCAGGATATATACTTCCGGGTGACCGAATATCCAGAATAAATGCTCCCAAATGATCGTATTCCCTCCCGCTGCTACATCAAAGAAATTCGAGCCGAACATCCTGTCGAACATCATTAACACCAATCCTACGGTAAGCGGAGGAAAAGCGAATAATATCAATGCGGAAACAACGAAAGTTGACCATGTGAACAGCGGCATACGCATATATGTCATACCAGGCGTACGCATATTAATAATGGTTACAAGAAAATTGATCCCCGCAATTAATGTTCCCAATCCTGATATCTGTAATCCCAGGACGTAAAAATCAATACCATGGCCTTCGGAATGTAGGGAAAGTGATGCATATGATGTCCAGCCTGCATCAGGAGCCCCCCCTAAAAACCAAGAAAGATTCAGAAAGACTCCTCCAAAGAAAAACAACCAAAAACCTAACGAGTTCAAAAATGGGAACGCGACATCACGTGCCCCTATCTGTAAGGGTACAACCGCATTCATTACAGCAAACACCAATGGCATGGCTGCCAGAAATATCATAGTTGTACCGTGCATGGTCAATATTTCATTATAAAATCCGGCACTTACGAAATCATTATTTGGGATTGCAAGCTGGATACGGATAAACATCGCTTCCAAACCGCCGATTACAAAGAATAATCCGCCAGAGATAAGATATAAAATGGCGATTTTCTTATGGTCCACCGTCGTCAGATAATCCCAAAGCGTAGCGCCAAATCCTTTTTTATTAGCGTACGTACTCACGATTTAACCTCCTTAATCAATGTTCTATTTGTCTTCCACCTTAAGCTCTAATAGATAAGCTGCCAGTGCATTAATATCTGAATCCGAAAGTTCGCCGTAAGTACCGGTCATCGTGTTGCCCGGTTTATACTTCTCAGGATCCTTGATCCATTTTTTCACATTCTCTTCCGTATGGTCCAATACGCCAGCCACTTTTTGGCGTTCACCGAATGTAGCGAGATTCGGAGCCTGACGAGCAGCTTCAGGCCTGCTGTCATTTGGTGTCACCGCATGGCAGCCTATACAACTTTGATTAAAGACATCTTCACCCTGTTTGGCTAGATCACCTTCAACGACAGGTTCCTTCGCGGCTTTCATATCTTTAGTCCAAGCTTCAAAATCGCTTTTGGACTTCGGTACGACCTTAAAATCCATCAAAGCATGTGAAGGACCGCAAAGTTCAGCACATTTTCCGTAAAACAAGTTGTTTGAATCTTCAGCCTTTTCACTATCGAATTCTAAGAAAAACTGATTGACCCCTTCTGTATTGGTATCCATCTTTCCTCCGACAGACGGTACCCAGAATGAATGCTTAACATCTGAAGCAGTTAGATTGAAATACACTTTTTGATCGGTTGGCACAACCAAATCCTGACTTGTTACAACGCCAAGGTCCGGATATTCAAACTCCCACCAATAAAGGTTCGCCCTGACATTCACGACAAGTGCATCCTTTGTTTTTCCATCCTTATCTTTCTTATCCATTGCCTTTGTGTCGGCTAAGTCGAAAGTCGTGACGACGGTTGGAACAGCCAGAACAATTAAAAGAAGGATAGGAATAACAGTCCAGATAATTTCGAGTTTATGACTTCCTTCAATTTGTTTCGGTATTGTTTCGTCGCCTTCCTTCCGACGGAAGCGTAGTAAAACTACAACGAACAAAATAATCACAACAATAATAACCAGTACCATGATTAGTGTACTCAATATCAGTAAGTCATACTGAGATTGCGCAACATCGCCAGCTGGCTTCAGCGCGGATAGAAATGGTTCGCCGCAGCCCGAAAGGACAAGTCCTACAATACCCAGCAGAGCAATTAGGCGCCATTTGTGCAGCCTTTTTTTCATAGCTTCAGAAACCCCTCTTTCGTCAAAATTTTCTCACAAAAATAAAAATGGGCGCAATTGCGAATATTCTCTCTATGTCAATTTCTAAAAAGAAAGAATCCCTAAACTAAGGAATTATTAAGATGATCCATGTAACCGCTCTTATGTATGACCCCGTTGGTTCCGTTAATATGTATGAGTCGCGGTCAGTGCAATATATATATCAGTAAGCTGGAGCCTGTAAAAGAACAGGCCGCCAGCTTATTTTAACCAAAACTAGATGAGAGTGACAATAACCATCGCTACAAATAAAATGGTCATATAATTTAAAGAATATACAAACATGGATGTTGCCCATTTAACATCATCTTTCTTTTTATACCCCTTAATTCCCAAAATAAGCCACCCCGTACTCAATAATGCAGCAAGAATAACTAGCGGTGTTCCTAATGGAGTTAAAAAGAAAGGTACAAACATTAAACAGACGATCCATAGCATGATCGACCTTTTTGCGGCCTTGAAGCCTTTTACGACCGGAAGCATAGGTACCCCGGCTGCACGATATTCTTCGACACGCCTCATTGCTAGAGCATAAAAATGAGGCGGCTGCCACAAGAACATGATCGCGAACAGGACCCAGGCGATCTTATCAAGGCCCGGGTCGACTGCAGCCCACCCGATAAGTGGAGGCACGGCTCCGGATATACTGCCTATAATCGTATTCGATACAAATCTACGCTTGAAAACCATGGTATATAAAACAACATAGGCGAAGACGCCGAATGCACCTAGTATGGCAGTTGTCATATTAGTCAATGCAAGTAAAATCAGCCCTGCAGCAATTAAGCCGAAACTTAACGCCAATACCTTTGAAGGCTGTACTTTTCCAGTTACCGTTGGACGGTTTTTCGTTCTTTCCATTAAATGATCGATATCACGGTCATAATAATTATTGAAACTGCAAGATCCAGCCATAATGAGCGCCGAACCTGCAAGTGTATAAAACACTACATCTAGATTGTTTAAGAAGCTAAGCCCCGAAAAATGAAGAGCTAACCACACGCCGGTAAAAGCTGTAATTATATTTGAATTGACAATCCCCACTTTTATAAGTGCGAGAAAATCCTTCCAAGCTGTTGTTTCAGGTATATCCGATTGAAGGGCGGCTTTACTGTCCTCCATGACAGCTTCTGACAAACCCCTTGTTTCTGACATTTGTTTTCCTCCTTTAAATCATTCAGCACAGACGCAAATGCAAAAAAATACTTACATATGCTATAGAACATTATTTCATACTTTTCGATATTTGTAACCAAGGAAGCGTAAACAAAAAGTAAATTATTTACCAATGACCGTTGTCAATGGAATCCATCGAGAGCTTTCATTCTTAATATCATGCTTAATAACAGTAAAATTTAGTAAAATCATTTCTTCAATATATTAAAACACATTTTTGGAAGCTTTTGTGAAATTTTTTCGGATAATTTTTGACCAATTTGTGTCTCAATAATTTACTGCTGTTAATTAGATGTTCATCAAGAACATGAATAGTATGCTGTTATCATCATCCCCTAGGCTCTATCCCTATTTTGCTCCTACTTGAAGGTTTACACTCCCTTTATTTCTATCAAAGTCTTTTGCAACTTTCAACTATTTCAGGCATTTTAATTAATAGCTATAATATAAACTGAACTTGTAAAATCATTCTATTTTGTGTAATATCGAGGAAGTTCGACAAATATTATGAAAAACCTTATGCTATTATTAATTTTAAGAACAATCCTATTTGCTACAGAGAAAAAGGTGGGACTACTAGTGAAATCGTCTCTTAAATGGTTTGCTGTTTTAACAACGATTGTAATGCTTTTCATCTTACTTGGTGGAGCTTTAGTCACGAAGACGGATTCCGGCATGGGTTGCGGCAGGTCCTGGCCATTGTGCAATGGCCAATTGATCCCGGACAAAATCACGATTGAATTGGTCATTGAGCTTTCCCATCGGCTCGTTTCAGGTGCTGGAGGATTCTTGGTTTTAATTTTATCGTACATGTCTTGGAAAAAAATCGGTCATATTCGTGAAGCGCGTTTCTTATCCGTCCTTTCTTTTGGTTTTCTGTTACTGCAAGGGTTGATTGGAGCCGCTGCCGTCATTTGGTCACAATCCGATTTCGTCCTTGCCCTTCATTTTGGCATATCGCTCATTTCCTTTGCTTCCGTCTTTTTACTGACATTGTTGATTTTTGAAGTAGACAAGAAGTTCGAAGCCGAAAAACTTATAGTTGACAAACGTATGAAATTCCATATTATTGGCGTATTGATTTTTTGTCTGGCAGTCGTCTATACGGGTGCTCTTGTAAGGCATACAGAATCCAGTCTTATCTGTAAGGATTGGCCTTTATGTGTAAATGACAGCGCTGCACTCCCCTCCAACCTTTATGAATGGATTCAAATGGGGCACCGTGCAATGGCAGGCGCTATTTTCATTTGGGTATCATATGTGGCTTATATCGCCAAAAAACATTACAAAAATCAAAAAGTTTTATATGGCGGTTGGATTGCTGCATTCATTCTCGTATTTTTACAGGTCACCGCTGGAGCCTTTATCATTTTCTCAAGGCAAAACTTATATATCGCATTGACACACGCATTGTTCATTGCCTGCTTTTTTGGTGTAATGAGCTATTTGATGCTATTGACATCAAGAAGTAAAAAAAATGCCCTAGCTCAGCAAAAAGGGAACTCCACGCACGCAGTCAAAGGGCAGGATGAACAGGATATAACACCAACGGTACCCGCCCGTTAATGTCTGATTGTTCAATCAAATTCAAAGAGACAAAACAAAAACCACCATTCCCGGGAATGGTGGTTTTTGTTTTGTCTCAAGATGACCGTACATTGCCTAAAAAGAGGGTACAGAGCAGCTTGAAATCTCAAGCATACCCCCTATACCCCAAATCATTACAAGGTCACAGTCAGCTAGATTACTTAGTTATTTCAATCAATAAGTCTCCAGTACTGATCGCTTCTCCATCTTTAACATAAATATCTTTAATGGTCCCGGAGAATGGTGCTTGCACGGTAGTTTCCATTTTCATCGCTTCCGTAATGATTAGGTGATCACCCTGCTTGACCTGATCGCCTTTCTCGACAACTACGCGAATAACCGTACCTGGCATTGTCGCACCGAGTTGTTCTTTATTTTTTGGGTCTGCTTTCATTTTTGATACAACGGAAGATTTAATGTTTTCATCCTTGATGATCACTTCACGTGATTGACCATTCAACTCAAAATAAACGACCCTTGTTCCATCAGCCAATGGCTGACCGATTGAAACCAATTTTACGATGAGCGTTTTACCCTTTTCAATTTCAACTTCGATCTCTTCCCCTAGCCTCATGCCATATAAGAAAGTTGCGGTATCGAGGTTGGAAACATCTCCAAACAGCTCAATCGTTTTATTGTACTCCAGGAATACTTTTGGATATAGGGCATATGCAAGCACATCGAAATCAGTGACTGCCCGTCCCAATTCCTTGAATAATTCTTCTTTAAGTGCTGCAAAGTCCACTTCTTCCAGTAATTCACCCGGTCTTACTGTTATAGGTTTCTTCCCTTTCAGGATAACTTCCTGAAGCTCTTTAGGGAATCCCCCAACTGGCTGACCTAGATAGCCTTCGAATAACTCTATGACTGAATCAGGGAAATCGATGGAATTTCCTTTTGTCAGAACATCTTCTTCAGACAGGTTATTTTGTACCATGAATAAAGCCATATCCCCAACAACTTTGGATGAAGGAGTTACTTTTACGATATCGCCGAACATTACATTGACGCGCTGGTACATCTCTTTCACTTCATGCCAGCGGTCTCCCAGCCCCACTGCTTTGGCTTGCTGCTGCAGATTACTATATTGACCGCCTGGCATCTCGTGTTTGTAAACCTCGGTATGAGGTGCATTCATGCCGCTTTCGAAGTCATGATAGAATTTCCTGACCTCTCCCCAGTATTCTCCTAAACGCTCTAGAGAATCGACTTCCAATTTAGGCTGTCTGCTTGACCCCTCCAATGCATAATGAAGTGTTTGTACACTTGGCTGCGAAGTCAGTCCAGCCAAAGAACCAATCGCCGTATCAACGATATCCACACCAGCTTCGATCGCTTTAGAATACATGTAAATTCCATTTCCGCTTGTATCATGAGTATGCAGATGGATCGGAAGGGATGTCGATTCTTTCAGTTCCGATACAAGGCGGTAAGCAGCTTCAGGTTTCAAGAGGCCGGCCATATCCTTGATCGCTAAAATATGGGCACCGGCTTGTTCTAATTCCACCGCCATATTTTTATAGTATTCGATATTATACTTGCTGCGTGATGGGTCATTCAAATCCCCTGTATAACAAATGGCAGCTTCCGCAATCTTGCCTGATTGACGGACTGCATCAATAGCCAATTCCATTCCTTTAACCCAGTTTAAACTATCGAAGATACGGAAAACGTCAATGCCTGCATCCGCTGATTTCTCTACGAATTCACGAATGACATTATCAGGGTAATTTTTGTAACCAACTGCATTTGAAGCCCTTAATAGCATTTGCAAAAGGACATTCGGAGCTTTTTTCCTGAAACTTAACAGCCTGTCCCATGGATCTTCTTTCAAGAAGCGATATGCGACATCAAAAGTTGCCCCGCCCCACATCTCCATTGAAAATAAATCAGGAAGGAGTTTTGCTGTAGGCTCAGCAATATCAAGGATATCTTTCGACCTGATTCTCGTCGCCAGTAAAGATTGATGTGCATCACGGAAAGTCGTATCGGTGATCAATACCTCTTTCTGTTCTTTAATCCATTTGACCAGTCCCTCTGCACCTTGCTCTTCAAGTATATTTTTTGTACCAGAGATAAGCGGCAGACCACCAACATTAGGAATCGGAGCTGGATCAAAAACCGGCTTTTTCTTTTTCTCGACTCCGGGGAATCCATTCACGGTCACATTTCCGATATATGAAAGCATTTTTGTCCCACGGTCTTTCCTGATTGGGAAGCTAAATAATTCCGGTGTTGTATCAATGAATGATGTATCATATTCCCCATTTATGAATTTTTCATGTTTAACAACATTTTCAAGGAAGGGAATATTAGTTTTAATTCCACGAATCCTGAATTCCTTAAGGTTACGAACCATTTTGGAAGCTGCCTGCTCAAATGAAAGCGCATGAGTCGAAAGTTTAACGAGAAGGGAATCATAATATGGTGTGATGACCGCACCTTGGAACCCATTCCCTGCGTCCAGACGAACACCGAATCCCCCACCGGAACGGTAAACCATCATTTTCCCGGTATCGGGCATGAAATTATTCAATGGGTCCTCAGTCGTCACCCTTGATTGAATCGCAAATCCATGAGTTTTAATTCCCGCTTGTTCGGGAATCCCGATCTTTTTGCCATGGAGTTCATGCCCTTCAGCTACCATGATTTGAGATTGAACGATGTCAATGCCCGTAATCATTTCAGTAATGGTATGCTCAACCTGTACCCGTGGATTGACTTCAATAAAGTAAAATTCGCCATTTGCGACAAGGAACTCGACCGTACCAGCGTTCACATAATCAATATTTTTCGCCAACTTGACGGCTGCCTCACAAATCCTTTCCCTCAAATCTTCGGAAAGGGAAACGGAAGGTGCCACTTCCACAACTTTTTGATGCCGTCTCTGAACGGAACAGTCACGTTCATATAAATGGACGATATTCCCATGAGTATCAGCCAAAATCTGAACTTCGATATGCTTCGGATTTTGTATGAATCTCTCTACATAGACTTCATCATTACCAAAAGCTGCTTTAGCTTCTGATTTTGCGCGATCATAAGCCTCTTCAACTTCTTCGATTTTTTCGACAATCCGCATTCCGCGTCCGCCGCCGCCTAAAGAGGCTTTTATAATAATTGGAAAACCATATTGTTCACCAAATTCCTTGACTTCTTCAACACTGGTCACCGGTCCATCGCTACCAGGGATAACCGGAATATCAGCCAGTTCAGCTTGTGTTCTGGCTTTCACTTTGTCACCAAACATATCTAGGTGTCTTGATTCTGGTCCGATGAAGATTATGCCCTCTTCCTCACAACGTTTCGCAAATTCAATATTTTCTGAAAGAAAACCATAACCTGGATGAATCGCATCGACTCCGCTCATTTTGGCAATCGCAATTATGCCTTCAATATCCAGATATGCATCAATCGGCTTTTTGCCTTCCCCGACCAAATATGCCTCATCCGCTTTATATCTGTGATAAGAACCATAATCTTCCTTTGAATAGATTGCAACTGTGTGAATGTCTAATTCCGTACATGCACGAAAAATCCTTATCGCTATTTCCCCACGATTTGCCGCAAGTACTTTTTCTATACGTTTCGCCATTGCTACCACCCTAATCAATATGTATTTTTATTGAATATATAGAAAAAAAGCGTGAAAGATTTCCACCACTTTTTATTCATGAATTGATTTCCCAAATAAGGAGTCCAATCTGATTAAGCTCATTTTATCGCTGATGTAATTATTTCGATATATTTTATATTTTCGATTTTTACATTCGATAAAGTTTAAAAAGAGCCCTATACCATTAACAAATGAAAATTTAGCTATAATAATATATTATC